>NZ_WMDN01000011.1:0-144781 GCF_021236965.1 Photobacterium carnosum
CAAATTTTAGAATTTGCACTTGCAGATTCATAACAGCTTTGTGTGCTGGTATGGCTCAGTTGGTAGAGCGCACCCTTGGTAAGGGTGAGGTCCCCAGTTCGACTCTGGGTACTAGCACCATTCATTTTTTTAGCAACCATAGCGCAGCGGTACCACCTGATCCCATGCCGAACTCAGAAGTGAAACGTTGTAGCGCCGATGGTAGTGTGGGGTCTCCCCATGTGAGAGTAGGACATTGCTAAATACCTCTTTAAAACCCAGCCTTCGGCTGGGTTTTTTCATTTCTAGCTTTTCAATGTTTTTATTCCCCCTGATTATTCCTCATTATTTTTTATTTATTAAAATCACACCTCAATTTAATATCGATCGAGGTTATGGGATTTTACTTGCACCAATATTGTTTTTTCTATAGCTTTAACTAGATATCTAGACGGCTAAAGCCATTTTGGGGTAAGGAGAAAACCAAAGTGCCAATTAAAATACCGGATCGTTTACCAGCAACAGATATTTTAAGAAGTGAGAATATCTTTGTTATGACGGAAGCACGTGCTGCGAGTCAGGGTATTCGACCACTGAAAGTATTATTACTAAACTTGATGCCAAAGAAGATTGAGACTGAAACCCAGTTTTTACGCTTACTTTCTAATAGCCCATTACAAGTGGATGTTGAGTTATTACAGATTGATAACAGGCCGACAAAAAATACTCCTCAGGAACATTTAGATACGTTTTATCGTCAATTTGAAATGGTGAAAGATCGTAATTTTGATGGGTTGATTGTGACGGGAGCGCCACTAGGGTTAGTGCAGTTTGAAGATGTACTGTATTGGGAAGAAATTCAGCTGATCATGAATTGGGCTAAGGATCATGTGACCTCAACATTGTTTGTCTGCTGGGCTGCTCAAGCAGGATTGAAGTTGTTGTATGATTTGCCTAAGCGTACACGTAAAGAAAAACTGTCTGGGGTTTATCATCATCGTATTCATGATTGCCATCACCCGGTGTTGCGTGGTTTTGATGATACCTTTTTTGCCCCCCATTCTCGTTATGCTGATTTTTCTGCAGATTATCTAAGTACACATACTGACTTAGATATTTTAGCGACATCTGATCTAGCCGGTGTTTATTTAGCGGCGACTAAAGATAAGCGTAATGTCTTTGTTACGGGTCATCCTGAATATGATGTCGATACACTCCATCATGAATTTGTTCGTGATAGTGAGCAAGGGATGGAGCCAACGATTCCTGTAAATTACTATCCTAATGATGATGTTAATAGCGTACCTGTTGCGAGTTGGCGTAGTCATGGTCATTTACTTTTTAGTAATTGGCTTAATTATTGTGTTTACCAACAGACACCTTATGATTTGGCGCATTTTTCAGAAGCCAGTTTTACCAAAGATTAATAAAAAGGCCAGCTTAGTTAGCTGGCCTTTTTATTATTTATGAGTGAGGCAGAAATTAATGTTTATTCTGTTTTTCCCATAGTTTGGCTTTTTCAATTAATGCGGTAATTGTTGAACCTTGAATCAATATAGAGAAAACTACCACTGAGTAGGTCATGACAAGGATGATTTCTCTGACATCAATATCTTTTGCTGGAATAACGATCACTCCCGCAGGTACCGCCATGGCCATTGCGAGTGCTAAACCACCACGTAACCCTCCCCACGTAAGGATCTTAACTGACATTGGGTTATATTGACGGTAATGGCTAAAGCCAATATAAGGCAGTTTTACGCTTAAATAACGGCTTAGTAATACCAATGGAATTGCGATTGCCATTAATATCCAGTCCTCTTGGTGAAAACTGAATTCAAGCATGGTCATACCAATAAGTAAGAATAATAGACCGTTTAGGAACTCATCAACTAATTCCCAGAAGTGATCAAGGTGCTCTTCACTTTCTTTTGAAAAGCCAATATAGCGCGTCCAGTTGCCGATCATAATGCCAGAGACAACCATGGCGAGTGGGCCTGATACATGGATAATTTCGGCAAAAGCATAACCAGCCGTTGGAATACCAATGGTTAATAATAATTCCATTGAGTGGTCGTTAGTCGAGCAGATAAGGTAATGGAAGATTAAACCTAAAATGAAACCATAAACAATGCCGCCTATCGCTTCTTGTAAGAATAATTGCGTCACGCTTAAGACTGTTGGCGTTTGATTACCAAAAGCGACGGTAAATAGAGTTACGAAGATAACTAAACCAAAACCATCATTAAATAATGACTCACCTTCGATTTGAGTCGAGATTCGGCGAGGGGCGTTCATCTTTTTAACAATAGCAAGTACGGCAATGGGGTCGGTTGGTGAGATCAGTGAGCCAAATAATAAACAGTAAATAAGATCAAGTTGGATCCCTAGTAACTGACAAATACCCCATAAGCTAAAGCCAATAAAAAAGGTTGAAAAGAGTGTGGAACCTAAAGCTAAGGTAGTGATTTCCCATTTTTGCTCTTTGAGGTGTGGCAATTTAATACCAAGCCCACCTGCAAAGAGCAAAAATCCTAAAATCCCTTTTAACAAAAAGTCTTCAAAGTTGATTTTTCCCATCTGGGTTGAAGCAATATCTTCAAGATGAAACCAGCCATTATGGCCTGCAAAAATAATAAGTAGCGATAAGATAAGAGAACCAGCCGTAATGGCGATGGTGGTTTGCATCTTACCTATCTTACTGTTTATAAAAGCTATAAGCATTGCTGCTGCAGCTAGGAAGCAGAGGGTGTTGTAAACCGACATGCAAAACCTCTAGATTAAATTATTGAGTAGATTTAATGGTTTGTGATAGTAAAACCATCAGTTAGTAATGGCTATCGTTAATTAACTTATTTTGCCATTGTACATGTTTGGACGTCTAGATTCCTATTTGAATTGTGATAGGATGTTATCAAGCTGTAATGGATTATAAGGATATAATGTAGTGTTAAAAGACAAGGATGTACTGCATAAGCGACTTGAACAGCAGATTTTGATCATTGATGGTGGCATGGGCACCATGATTCAAAGTTATAAGCTCGACGAGCAAGATTATCGAGGCCAACGATTTAGTGATTGGCATGCTGATCTTAAAGGTAATAATGATCTATTAGTTTTAACTCAGCCGCAATTAATTAAAGATATTCATCTTGAGTACCTTGAAGCTGGCGCTGATATTTTAGAAACCAACACCTTTAACGCGACCACCATTGCAATGGCTGACTATGATATGGAAAGCCTCAGTGCCGACATTAATTTTGCCGCAGCAACGCTTGCTCGTGAGGCAGCAGATGAATGGACGGCACAAACCCCGAATAAACCCCGTTTTGTGGCTGGAGTTCTAGGACCAACGAACCGTACTTGTTCTATTTCTCCTGATGTGAATGATCCTGGGTTTCGAAATGTCACTTTTGATGAGTTGGTGATTGCTTATAGCGAGTCTACCCACGCGTTAATCAAAGGTGGCGTCGATATTATTTTGATTGAAACCATTTTTGATACTCTGAATGCCAAAGCCTGTGCTTTTGCGGTCACGGGGGTTTTTGAAGAGCTTGGTTATGAGCTTCCTGTGATGATTTCAGGCACCATTACTGATGCCTCTGGGCGTACGCTTTCTGGTCAAACGACTGAAGCTTTCTATAATTCTTTGCGTCATGTAAAGCCGATTTCCTTTGGCTTAAATTGCGCCCTCGGCCCTGATGAATTACGCCAATATGTGGCTGAGTTATCACGTATTTCTGAATGTGCAGTATCAGCCCACCCAAATGCCGGATTGCCTAACGCATTTGGTGAGTATGATCTTGAAGCCGCTGAAATGGCTGAGCATATTAAAGAATGGGCGCAACAAGGCTTTTTAAATTTAGTTGGCGGATGTTGTGGTACTACTCCTGAACATATTCGACAGATGTATCAAGTTACCAAGAATATTAAACCTCGCGTGTTACCTGAAATTAAAGTTGCGTGTCGATTATCGGGGTTAGAGCCGCTGACTATTGAAGCTGAAAGTTTATTTGTTAATGTTGGTGAGCGGACAAATGTCACCGGATCTGCACGTTTTAAGCGTTTAATTAAAGATGAACTTTATGATGAAGCATTAGACGTTGCTCGTCAGCAAGTAGAATCTGGCGCGCAAATTATTGATATCAACATGGATGAAGGCATGTTGGATGCGCAGGCGGCAATGGTGCGCTTTCTTAATTTGTGTGCAACAGAGCCAGATATAGCCAAAGTGCCAATCATGGTTGATTCCTCGAAGTGGGAGATTATTGAAGCTGGACTTAAATGTGTTCAGGGCAAACCGATTGTTAACTCTATTTCACTCAAAGAAGGCAAAGAGAACTTTATTGCGCAAGCTAAGTTGCTACGTCGTTATGGCGCAGCAGTGATTGTAATGGCATTTGATGAAGTGGGTCAGGCTGATACTCGTGAGCGTAAAATTGAAATCTGTACTAATGCTTATCATATATTGGTCGATGAAGTGGGTTTTCCTGCTGAAGATATTATTTTTGATCCCAATATTTTTGCGATTGCGACCGGCATTGAAGAACATAATAATTATGCGGTTGATTTTATTGAAGCTATTGCTGAGATTAAACGTACCTTACCCCATGCGATGATTTCTGGTGGCGTGTCTAATGTGTCGTTTTCATTTCGAGGTAATAACCCTGTTCGAGAAGCGATCCATGCGGTGTTTTTATATTACTGCTTTAAAAATGGCATGGATATGGGGATCGTTAATGCGGGTCAGTTAGCGATTTATGATGATCTGTCTGATGAATTGCGTAATGCGGTTGAAGATGTAGTGCTTAATCGTCGTGATGATAGTACTGATCGCCTACTCGATATCGCCGCTAATTATCGTGATAGTGGTGCCGTTGAAGAAGATCGTACCCTGCAAGAGTGGCGCAGTTGGCCAGTTGATAAACGATTAGAGCACGCTTTAGTTAAAGGGATCACTGAATTTATTGTTGAAGATACTGAACTGGCTCGAGTGAATGCGGATAAGCCATTAGAAGTGATTGAAGGTCCTTTGATGGCGGGGATGAATGTCGTTGGTGACTTGTTTGGTGAAGGTAAGATGTTTTTACCTCAAGTCGTTAAATCTGCTCGTGTTATGAAACAAGCCGTTGCCCATTTAGAGCCGTATATTAATGCGGAAAAGCAAGCCGGATATACTAACGGTAAGATTTTATTAGCCACGGTAAAAGGTGATGTACACGATATTGGTAAGAATATTGTTGGGGTGGTACTTCAATGTAATAACTATGAAATTATCGACTTAGGTGTCATGGTTTCATGCGATAAAATTTTGCAGGTCGCTCAAGAACGGAATGTTGATATTATTGGATTGAGTGGTTTGATCACCCCTTCGCTTGATGAAATGGTCTATGTGGCTAAAGAAATGCAGCGTCGAGGTTTTGAGGTGCCGTTACTGATTGGCGGTGCTACTACCTCAAAAGCACATACCGCAGTAAAAATTGAACAAAATTATCAACAGCCAGTGGTGTATGTCTCTAATGCCTCGCGGGCGGTTGGCGTTTGCTCTGCGTTATTGTCTGAACAACAAAAACCTGCATTTGTAGAGCGCTTAGCTGCTGAATATGATGTTGTACGTGAACAATATGCGCGTAAAAAACCACGAACACCACCGATCACACTTGATCAAGCTCGAGCGAATGCTGTCGCCCTTGATTGGGTTAATTACACGCCGCCAGCGCCTAAAAAAGCTGGCGTGCATACCTTTACTGATTTTCCGGTTGCTAAATTACGTCAATATATCGATTGGACGCCATTTTTTATGACTTGGTCATTAAGTGGAAAATATCCAACCATTTTACGCCATGAAGTGGTGGGGGTTGAAGCGACTAAGTTGTTTGAAGATGCAAATCAGATCCTCGATGATATTGAACGCACAGGCATGATCAAAGCCAATGGCGTCTGTGGTTTATTCCCTGCAAATAATATTGGTGATGATATTGAAGTTTACACGGATGAAACGCGCACAGAAGTATTAACGGTACTGCATGGCTTACGCCAACAAACCAAGAAGCCCAAAGGTCCCAATTATTGTTTATCAGATTACATTGCCCCGAAAGGGAGTGGTAAAGCGGACTGGATTGGTGCGTTCGCCGTGACAGGTGGTATTGGTGAGTATGATATTGCTGATCAGTTTAAAGCGCAGGGTGATGATTATAACGCGATCATGGTTCAAGCGGTGGCGGATCGATTAGCAGAAGCGTTTGCTGAATGTATGCACCAAATAGTACGTAAACAAATTTGGGGCTATGCAGCGGATGAAGATCTTAGTAATGATGATTTGATCCGTGAAAAGTATCAGGGTATTCGTCCCGCTCCTGGCTATGCCGCCTGTCCTGAACATACCGAAAAAGGGGCGATTTGGCAGTTATTGGATGCAGAAGCCAATACAGGAATGGTGTTGACCGAGAGCTATGCGATGTGGCCGGGTGCTGCGGTATCAGGTTGGTATTTTTCACATCCAGATGCGCGTTATTTTGCGGTCGCGCAGATCCAACATGATCAGTTGGAAAGTTATGCTGATCGCAAAGGTTGGGATTTAATTGAAGCTGAAAAGTGGTTAGGGCCTAATTTGTCATAAAATTATTAGGTTAAAATAAATAAGGCGCAAACGTTGCGCCTTTTTTGGGTCTTTTTTCTTGTTGGTGCTGATAGTGGTTATTCTAAAAGTTGCTGATGCAGTGTTGTTATGACAGATTTAGCATCGGCTTCATTGACTAAAAAACACAGATTATGAGGACTAGCACCATAACAAATAAGACGTAAATTATACGCATCAAGAGCACCAAAGATATGCTTAGCGGAGCCTTTACTGTCACTCATATGATTCCCTATCAATGCCACTAACGACAAACCTTGTTCAATATCGACGCGGCATAATTGATTGAGCTGTTCAACGGCGGCTAAGGGTAAGGTCGGTGCACCGCCGCCAGTATCGGTTTGATCAAGGGTTAATGAAACGCTAACTTCGGAGGTGGTAATTAAATCGACTGAGATTTTATGTTCTGCCAAAATACGAAATACTTCGGCTAAAAAACCATAAGCTTGAAACATATTGAGACTAGTTAAAGTCACTAAGGTTTGATTGCCACGTAACGCCAATGCTCGAAATAGTGGTGCTTGTTCAACGGTTTTTCTGATCCATGTTCCACCTTGTTGCGGTGCTATTGATGAGCCAATAAAGACGGGGATCTGGTGGCGAATAGCGGGAACCAGTGTTGATGGATGGAGGATCTTGGCACCAAAATTAGCCATTTCAGAGGCTTCACTAAAACTGATTTCTTTAATGGGTTTTGCTGCTGCGGTAATGCGAGGATCAGTGGTGTACATTCCCGGAACATCAGTCCAGATCTCTAGTGTGGTCGCATCAACAGCTTCTGCAATTAGTGCAGCACTATAATCACTTCCACCTCGGCCAAGAGTGGTGGTATTACCAAATTCATCACGACCTATAAAGCCTTGTGACACCGCAATCTGGGTATCGACGAGTGGCACCAAATATTGTTGAGCTAATTGACGAATAAGATCTGGCTGTGGAATCGCTTTACCAAACTGGGTGTCGGTACGCATTACATCACGAATATCAAATCGAATCGCAGCGGCATTCATCTCAACTAAAATTTGGTTAAAGAGGTAGGTTGATAATAGCTCGCCATGACTGACTAATTTATCCGTGAGTTGGGGGGATGATGCAATTGCTGCTTGTGCAGAAGCTGAGGCTATATCATCGAATAATGCGTAAATAGCATCACTGACCGTGTGTGGGTGCTGTAGTTGATTCAGTATCTGTTGGTGAGTATCAGTTAATTGCTGTAAATGTTGCTGGCGTAGCGTGATATCACTAATGCCATTAGCTAAGGCGACCAGTAAATTAGTTACGCCTGAACAAGCACTTATTAATACTATTTTGGTGTGTGGATTGGCAATAACAATATTTGCACTGCGGCACATTGCTGCATAATCGGCAACACTGGTGCCACCAAATTTAGCCACAATTAATGGATTTGTTGTCGCGGTCGGAATCATGCTCATTACGGTGTTCTCCCTTTTGTTGTCAATCGTGCAAGGTCGGCTTTTGTTTCGGAAGAATTCCCGACGTCCATTGTCGAGGAGATAATAGGCAGTCACGCACCTCTTCTGTAGTGAATAATCACTGTTGTCATTGAATAGGAAATCGCCCTTAGTTGTCAATTGTTAAATGATGATTTATTTAAGGTTACTAAAAAGTATGTATTTATGACGGGTTTTTGGGTTATTACTTGCGGCTTTTGTGTTGCTCTAATACTCTGTAGTGACCACTATCGTGCTATCACCTTATTGATAATAATCATGATTTAATGGAGTTGAATCTATGTCTATCACCAGTTTTATACCACCCCAAAGAACACTTATGGGACCGGGTCCTTCTGATATCTATCCGCAAGTATTACAAGCCCTAAGTCGGCCGACAATTGGCCATCTTGATCCATTGTTTATTAAAATGATGGATGAGCTTAAACAACTGCTGCAATACGCTTTTCAAACTAAAAATACGTTTACGATTGCAGTATCAGCACCGGGCAGTGCTGGCATGGAAGCGTGTTTTGTTAATTTAGTTGAGGCGGGTGATAAGGTCTTAGTTTGCCGTAATGGTGTCTTTGGTGACCGCATGCGAGAGAACGTTGAACGCTGTGGTGGCATCGCAATCATGGTTGATAATGCATGGGGGGAGCCCGTCTCGCCAGTTTTAGTTGAGCAAGCATTACACGCCGATCCTGAGATTAAAATTGTCGCGTTTGTACATGCAGAAACGTCAACGGGCGCGCTATCTGATGCTAAAACTTTGGCTGAAATTGCGCGAAAGTATGGCTGTTTAACCATTGTCGATGCCGTGACTTCATTAGGTGGTGTACCTTTACTGGTGGATGAATGGCAACTGGATGCGGTTTATTCGGGCAGTCAAAAATGCTTATCTTGTGTGCCAGGATTGTCGCCACTGACGTTTTCCGAGCAAGCAATTGCTAAAATTCAACAACGTAAAACACCAGTCCAAAGTTGGTTTTTGGATCAAAGTTTAGTGCTGGGTTATTGGAGTGGTGAAGGTAAGCGTAGCTATCACCATACCGCGCCCGTCAATAGCTTATATGCATTACATGAAGCATTAGTGTTGTTACACAATGAAGGTTTAGAGCAAGCATGGCAGCGACATCACCGAGCGCATCTTGAATTAAAAACAGGACTTGAAGCGCTAGGGATTCAATTTGTGGTTGAAGAGGCGTATCGACTGCCACAGCTTAATGCGGTGTATATTCCTGAAGGTATCGATGATGCCGCGGTAAGATCGACCTTATTAGAACGCTATAATCTTGAGATTGGTGCGGGATTAGGCACACTCGCAGGTAAAGCATGGCGTATTGGATTAATGGGCTATGCTGCGCGCAGTGAAAACGTTGCTTTGTGTCTGAAAGCTCTTGAAAGCACGTTAAAATAAATAGAGTGATGAACCATCAATGGCCATTGTAATAGCCATTGATGGTTAGCTGTGATTACTTCGCTGATGAAGTTGTAGTTGCGTCGCTAAGCTGAGTGAGACTTGGAAATAATTGTTGTGCTTCATGTGTCACTTGGGCTGCTTGATCGGTATTACCTTGTGCTGTGTACGCAAGTATTAGGTTTTCAAATAATGCGGGACGAGGCCAATGCTGTGCTTTTTGGTTTGCCCATTGAATATATTCAGTAATTAACTGAGGTTTTTCGGTTGCAATACCTAATTGTAGTTGAGTTAAATGAAGATCCCATTCAAAACGATTTTGCCACGCCCATGGATTATTCACTTTAATTAAATAATCAATATTAACCGGTCGTGTTGTTTCAAATTTGGTGAGTAACCAACCTGAATATAATGTTGTTAGCATAAAGCCAGTGATAATTATGGGGGTAATAATGGCAAAAACTTTGATGCTTAAAGTATATGTTACTTGTCGGCGGTGATATTTTGCAGTGAGATTATCGACCCAAAAAATTAAGATGATAAATATTAGCCAATGTACCAAAGAATGGTAGAACGGGTATTCAAGTTGGGTATGCAGCACGATAGGGAAAAACAAGCCAGTTAATGCTAATTGAGTTCCATTAGGGGCTCTTCTTATCTTTATAAAAACAGCAAATGCCGCTAATAATAAACCGATTAACGGTATAATACCGCCCTCTACTGCCCAATATAATAGTTCATTGTGAGGATGATCTAAGCTTGGGATCCCCGCTGGTTGATGTGCGGGATCTTGTTGATGCCATAGTGCTGTTTGGGTGATATATGCGATTTCAAATTTACCATAGCCATAGCCCGTTAATGGTTTAGTAGTAAACATCTCATAGGCTTGTGGAAAATGGATTTCTCGAGGGCTTTCTAATGAGACACTTTCTCCTCTTGGTGACCAATGTTCAGTTGATGCGATATTCCATGCAAAACATAGCCCTAATGCAATCATTAATAGCCATAAGCGTTGAGTTTGTTTAGCGGCAAAACGACGTAAATATGGCAGCATTAGCAGTAGGCCAATGATTGCACCTAACCATCCTGTACGCGAATTTAATACGACAATAATGGGAATGGTAAGAACTGGAGTGATAAGTAAGGTGATATGTTGCCATGACCATTTACCACGATATAACGGTACTCGTGCTAATAGATAAGTACTAATCACTAGTCCTGTGGCTAAAAAGCTTGCCATTACATTAGGTTGTTGGAATATTCCATAAGGGCGGTTGGCAATGACGTTATAGCCAATAGGGTTCTTTGCTGGGATCCAAAGATATTGATACCATGCAAAAATAGCTTCAATTAAAACGCCAATTAAAATAAACCACAGTAAACGTTGGCGCTGTTGATGGGTAAAAACAAATTGTTGCAAACTCACAAAGAAAAGAAATCCTGCCCACAAAGTAAATAAGCGATTAAACGCAGCCTCTGCATCAGCATTAGGGTAAAAAACGGGAAGTGTGAGTAGTATACAGCAGCCAAATAGTAGTAACGTTAGCCGAGAGTAACGCCATATTTGTTGACGGTAAATTTCGAGTAAGCCCAAAGATATAGCAAAGCTAAATGGGATCCATACTGCGGCATTAAATGAGAGTTCAAGCCCTGAACCACCGGGATTATGTTGAAAGTAATGCATTGCAACAATAAAAATAATTCCTATTGTTGCAAGGAAATAGGGTACCAAAGGTTTAGAAATCCGTTTTTGTTCTAATTTGGTACCTTTAAGTTGTAACACTGTCATGGTTGTTCCTGAGTATGAATAAGCAAACAGGCTGAATAAAATCAGCCTGTTGATACATGTTAAAGCATTTTTATCTGTTAACTTAGCAACGGTTTGAGGAACCTTGCTGTATGTGAGCCTTTTACTTTGGCTACATCTTCAGGTGTACCTATCGCTATAATTTCACCACCACCATTACCGCCTTCCGGACCGAGATCAATTACCCAGTCTGCGGTTTTTATTACATCGAGATTATGTTCGATAACAACGATGGTATTACCACGATCACGTAGCTTATGTAGTACTGTTAGCAGTTGCTGAATATCATGGAAGTGTAAGCCTGTTGTGGGTTCATCTAAAATATACAAGGTCTGACCTGTGTCACGTTTAGATAACTCTTTAGCCAGTTTAACCCGTTGTGCTTCACCACCCGATAAGGTTGTAGCTGCTTGTCCTAGACGAATATACGATAAACCGACATCGATTAATGTTTTCAATTTTCGCGCAATTGCTGGAACAGGTTCAAAAAACTGATGCGCATCCTCAACGGTTAGCTGTAAAACTTCATCAATACTTTTTCCTTTGTAACGTACCTCTAAGGTTTCACGATTGTAGCGTTTACCTTTACACGCATCGCATGGTACATAAACGTCAGGTAAAAAGTGCATTTCAACTTTGATAACGCCATCACCTTGGCACGCTTCACAGCGTCCACCGCGAACATTAAAGCTAAAGCGCCCAGGTTTATAACCTCGAGATCGGGATTCTTGAGTACCCGCAAAGAGTTCACGAATAGGCGTAAAAATACCCGTATAAGTGGCGGGGTTTGAACGTGGTGTGCGGCCAATCGGGCTTTGATCAATGTCGATCACTTTATCAAAATGTTCTAAATCTTGAATTTCTTTATAAGGTGCAGGTGTACCCGTTGTTGCGCCATTGAGTCGCTGGTGGGCGATCTTAAAGAAAGTATCATTGATCAAGGTTGATTTACCTGATCCCGAAACACCCGTAATGCAGGTAAATAATCCAACAGGAATTTCGACATTAACATCTTTAAGGTTATTACCGCTGGCCCCTAAAAGTTTAACTGTTTTTTCAGGATCAAAAGGTACGCGTTGTGCTGGAATAGCGATTGATTTTTTACCACTAAGATATTGACCAGTTAACGATTTTTTTGATTTTAAAATATCTTTAATCGTGCCTTCGGCAATAATTTCACCGCCATGTACACCTGCGCCAGGACCGATATCAATCACATAGTCAGCGGCACGAATGGCATCTTCATCATGCTCAACCACAATCACGGTATTACCAAGATCACGTAAATGGATCAGGGTTTTAAGTAATCGTTCGTTGTCACGCTGGTGGAGACCAATCGAAGGTTCATCAAGTACATACATGACTCCCATTAAACCAGCGCCAATTTGACTTGCGAGTCGAATACGCTGCGCTTCACCACCTGAAAGGGTCTCGGCACTACGAGAAATACTTAAATAATTTAAGCCGACATTGATTAAGAAGCTTAAACGTTGATTGATTTCTTTGAGTATTTTAGCGGCAATTTGAGCTCGTTGGCCTGTTAATTTTAATTGATCAAAGAAAGTAAATGCGTCATTGATACTCATGTCGCAGATATGAGGAAGGTTAGTTTCACCAATAAAAACGTGACGTGCTTCTTGACGTAACCGTGAACCATGGCAGCTTGAACATGGTTTTTTTGATACAAATTTAGCCAGTTCTTCACGGACAGAGTTAGATTCTGTTTCGTGATAACGGCGTTCCATATTATTTAAAATACCTTCAAACGGATGCCGACGAACGGTAATGTCACCGCGATCATTAATATATTTAAATTCAATATCTGTGGTGCCAGATCCACTTAGGATCAAGGTTTGAATTTTTTTAGGTAAGGTATTGAAAGGTGCTTCAACATCAAATTTGAAATGCTCAGCTAATGATTTGAGCATTTGGAAATAGTAAAAATTACGTTTATCCCAGCCGCGAATAGCACCGCCAGC
This sequence comes from Photobacterium carnosum, assembly GCF_021236965.1. NCBI lineage: Bacteria > Pseudomonadati > Pseudomonadota > Gammaproteobacteria > Vibrionales > Vibrionaceae > Photobacterium > Photobacterium carnosum. The sequence goes on from NZ_WMDN01000011.1 coordinate 13,274, forward strand.
TAAACTGAGTTGGTCATTTTGCACCACGCGCTCAGGATCAAAATATTGTTGAACGCCTAAGCCATCACAGGTGCCACAAGCCCCCGCAGGGTTATTAAACGAAAATAATCGCGGCTCAAGTTCTTGCATACTGTAGCCACAATGTGGGCAAGCAAAGTTAGCTGAAAAAACCTGTTCTGGTGCCTCGCCAGCAATCATGGGTGCAATAATCACTGTACCGCCTGAAAGTTCGAGTGCGGTTTCAAATGATTCGGCTAAACGTAATTGCAGATCATCACGGACTTTAAGACGATCAACGACAACTTCAATAGTGTGTTTTTTCTGAAGTTCTAATGTCGGTGGATCTGATAGGTCACACACTTCGCCATCAATACGCGCACGAATATAACCTTGGGCGGCAAGGTTGGCGAGGGTTTTTACATGTTCGCCTTTGCGCTCTTTTACGATGGGAGCGAGCAACATTAATTTGCTGCCTTCGTCCATAGCGAGTACTTGATCGACCATTTGGCTAACGGTTTGTGCGGCCAGAGGAACGTTATGAGTCGGGCAGCGAGGTTCGCCTACACGAGCATAGAGTAAACGTAAATAGTCATAAATTTCGGTAATAGTGCCGACAGTAGAACGAGGATTATGTGACGTTGATTTTTGTTCAATCGAGATGGCTGGTGATAAACCTTCAATATGATCAACATCAGGCTTTTCCATTAACGATAAAAATTGGCGAGCATAAGCTGACAGTGATTCGACATAGCGGCGTTGACCTTCAGCATATAAGGTATCGAAGGCTAACGATGATTTTCCCGAACCCGATAAGCCCGTGATAACAACGAGCTTGTCGCGAGGAATGGAAATATTGATATTTTTGAGATTATGGGTGCGTGCACCCTGTACTTCGATGTAATCCATACCCATCACTATTGTTTTACTTGATTGTTAGTGAGTAGTATTTCATAGCCGCTTTTAATGAGCAAAAGATACTGAATAAAAACACAGCGGTAAAAATCCCACTATCAGTAAGCGGGATTGTTTGACGTTTTAGTTTGCTTACTTCTTGCTGGTTTGCTGTTGTGCTAACTTAGAAGCTTGATCTTTTTTATAAATATTTTCATAGCAGTAGTTGGTTGCTTCGATGTAGCCATCAACGCTACCACAGTCAAAACGTTTACCTTTAAATTTGTATGCTAATACACAACCAGATTGTGCTTGTTTTAGTAGAGCATCAGTGATTTGGATCTCACCGCCTTTACCTGGCTCTGTGTCTTCGATGATATCAAAAATATCAGGCGTTAGAATGTAACGACCGATAATAGCAAGGTTGCTTGGTGCTGTACCTGGTTCTGGTTTCTCTACCATGTTATCAACTCGGAAGAGATCATCACGGATCATTTGACCTGCGATCACACCGTATTTATGGGTATCTTCTGCTGGGACTTCTTCAACCGCAACGATTGAACAACGGAATTGCTTATAAAGTGCCGCCATTTGAGCGAGTACACCTTGATCTTCGTTTACACAAAGGTCATCAGCAAGTACCACTGCAAATGGTTCGTTACCTACTAACTCACGGCCCACAAGGATCGCGTGGCCTAAGCCTTTCATTTCACCTTGACGAATGTAAGTGAAGTGCGCTGAATCAATCACGCGACGGATATCAAATAAAAGCTCTTCTTTATTAGTACCGCTAATTTGATGTTCTAGTTCGTAGTTTTTATCAAAGTGATCCATCAAGGTATTTTTACCACGACCAGTAACGATACACATACCATTCATACCAGCTTGAATTGCTTCTTCAACACCATATTCAATCAGAGGTTTATTTACGATAGGCATCATCTCTTTTGGCATTGATTTTGTTGCAGGAAGAAAACGGGTGCCGTAGCCAGCTGCTGGAAATAGACATTTCTTGATCATAGTGTTTCCTAGATTTCATGTAATTGATAATGTATTGAATGCAGATTGAAATATATCTACTTATTTCGTTAGCGAGAATTAACAAAAAAATAGTCGTTATTGTTTTGTTAACTCATAAAGAAAATTATGCACAATGTTAGAGATTTTAAACGATAAATCAACTGAATATCATTGTCGAACTCGCAAATTATAAGTGTCATATAAATGATAGCTTTATGCTTCCAATTACGGTTACGAGACTAGGATATAGACTTCGATTATGTTTTTATGATCACCCATATAGCATTTTACATGGGTGATTGTGTGACCTGACATATTTTGGCGCTATGCCTTAGCCTTGCTGACATGATAAACTGTAAGATTAAGTATAAACTTACATTAAGCGGCTATTAACACCCAGTACCGTCGCTATCAGCTTTGGAGTGAACTATGGCCAGTCGTGGCGTAAATAAAGTTATCCTAATCGGTAACTTAGGAAATGATCCAGAAATTCGTTACATGCCTAGCGGTGGTGCAGTAGCTAATATTACTATTGCAACCTCTGAATCTTGGCGTGATAAAGCTACCGGTGAGCAGCGTGAAAAAACAGAATGGCACCGTGTAGCATTGTTTGGAAAATTAGCAGAAGTCGCTGGTGAATACTTACGTAAAGGCTCACAAGTGTACATTGAAGGCCAATTACAAACACGTAAGTGGCAGAATCAGCAAGGCCAAGATCAATACACAACTGAAGTTGTTGTTCAAGGTTTTAATGGTGTGATGCAAATGCTAGGTAGCCGTAATGGTGGCCAAGGTGCACCAATGGGTGGTCAGCAACAACAGCAAAATCAAGGTAACTGGGGTCAGCCTCAACAACCTGCTGCTGCGCCACAGCAAAATTATGCACCACAGCAACCAAAGCCGTCACAACAGCAAGCACCTCAGCAGTCGGCTCCACAGCAGCCACAGCAGCAATATAATGAACCACCAATGGATTTTGACGACGATATTCCATTCTAGGACTCATATAAAATAAAAGTGTAAGAATAAACGCTTTTAATTACCAAATTAAACATTAACCCAGCAGAAATGCTGGGTTTTTTTGTGTCAAAAATATCAGACCTACGTTAGAATATTCTTTCTCTCATTATTTATCTTGTTATATTTATGAAATATTTAGATATCGTTATTACATTATTATTGTCTTTATTACTAACACTAGGTGTTGGATACGAGAATAAAATAATAATAGTGGCTGGATGCTTATTTTTAGCATTGATTTTTTTATCAGCTAAACGTTGGTTTAAATGGGTTTTCATATTCCCCATTGGATTGGTTGCTGTATTATACTTCCAGTCGGGTTATATTTATGGACATCCAAATATCGGTATTATTGCATCCTTATTTGAAACAGACAAACGCGAAAGTATTGAATTCTTATTAGCTATTCCAATAAAGATATGGATCCTTAATATGATTTTATTGGTAACGTTTATTTATTATTTAATACGGGTTGAATTTATATTTAAATGGAGTAAGACTGCTTTTCTATTTGGATGTGTATGCTTTTATTTTTCATCACTAAGTTTATTTATATCCCATTGCTATACCAGTACTGAACACTACATTATTCAAATAAAGGCACTAAAAGAAAGTATTCATCAAACAGCTAATTGGACTATTTTAAAGGCTAAACCAAAATATAAAATTTATGTATTAATTATTGGTGAAAGCATGCGTAAAGATTATATGTCGAGTTATGGTTATCCACTGAATACCACACCTTTTTTAGCAACAACTCCGGGTATATTTGTGAATGGCTATTTATCGACGGCATCTCATACTGCTGTTTCATTACCTCGAACATTAGGTGTCAGTCATGGCTTAGACTTGCATCCTGTTGATAATATTGTCACGTTAGCCAATGCAGCAAAAATGAAAACAATATGGTTATCAAATCAAGGGTTTATTGGTAAATATGATACGGCGGTCTCTGCAATAGCCGTTCATGCTTCAGAAAAAGAATTTTTAAAAAAAGGTAATTTTCTTACCAATAATACTAGTGATTATGCACTATTACCGTTATTTAAACAGGCATTAGCACAGCCTTATAATGGTTCCAAATTAATTGTGTTGCATATCATGGGATCCCATGAGAATTTTTGCGATCGGATAAAAAAGGATATTTATAGGTTAAAAGATAAAGACTTATCTTGTTATTTATCAACATATAACCAAACTGATACGATTATTAAAAAAGTTGTTAATGATTTAAAAGTAACCCAAGATAGTTATTCATTAATATACTTTTCTGATCATGGTTTAAATAATGTCAGCACTATCAAAGGAAAGACACAATTAGTGCATGGTGATTTGTATAAACAAAATTATGAAGTACCATTAATTGAAATCGCCAGTGATATTCATCAGCATATAACGTTGAATAAGCACATTAGTGCATTTAATTTCATGTCTATTTTTTCTAATTGGATTGGGGTTAAAACAATACAGTTACCATCACTTAATGTTTATCAATTGCCAGAAAATAATAATATTCAAGTATTAAGTGGTAATAAAATGGTGTTATTTAGATCTTTGAAAAATGATCCTGATGAAATAATTAAACATGAAGGTGGTAATTATAAATATCAACCTTTTTAGGTTTTTTATTAGCAGATTCCATTATTGATGATTTTTGTTTGATAAATAATTTTGTTTTAACATGATGGTAATTTTATTATTAGGATAATAGGCATAAATTGCATTTATTGGTTGGCTTAATATTGATAAAACGTGTATTAATAAACCATTATCTAATTCACGTTTTATAGTTTGGCTACTGGTTAAAATGAGCCCCATACCAGCAACGGCTCCTGTAGCTAGTGCTTCTGGATGAGTAGTAATAAAAGCCGTTGATTATACTCAAAAACATGATCTTACTGATGATCTTGATCGTCAAATAATAGGTAATTATGTTGGCTGCGGTGATCCAGTCAATAAAGTATTATTCCTTTATTGTAATATTAATAATCGATTAACAGACCTAATGTAGCGTATGCTTAGCAAGGAAAAATGATTAACATTGTTTGATGATTACCTATTGATATTAATGGCATATGTAAAGTAAGGATGCTATGAGAAAAGCCTCAAGGATGAAGTTAACAAATCGCTTAGTTGCCTTTGTTACCATGATCGTGATTTGCGCGATTTTAGTTATTTTTATTGGTGGTGCATTGAGTTTTCGTAAACTCGGTCAAGATTCGTTAGTGCATTATCTAGATGGGGTAGTGACGGTTATTGATCAAGAGTTAGCTGATCCTCAAGGAGCCCAAGCCTTACCTCGCTGGCTACCGACATTATTGCAAGCCAGTAATGTGGTGACGTTAACTATTAATGATAGCAAGAAGCAATTATTTGATTTTAAAGGTAGTCAAATTGTTCCTGATCCTAATGTTATTTATCATCATCAATATCAACTGCCATCACACCCCGGTTATCAAGTAACGATTACTGCAATTCCTCTGTATAGTGAATTCACCTATTCTCTAGGCGCAATGTCTTCAATTTCATTAGCGATGTTGATTGTCATTTTAGGGTTAATACGTGGTGTTCATTGGTTGCGCACTCAACTTCATGGTTCTGAATTATTAGAAGAGCGTGGGCGGATGATTTTGGCTGGTCGAGTTGAGCAATATGCTGAAGGTAATGATTATGAATGGCCAGCAACAGCAAGTTTGGCTCTCGATCAATTAATTGGTGAGCTTAAAGATGCCCGTCAAGAACGCAGTCGGTTTGATACTTTTATTCGTACCCATACTTTTTTAGATCAATTAACAGGTACTGCGAATCGGGTGTTATTTGATAGTCGCTTGCAATCAATGGTGCAAGATCAAGATAGTCATGGTGCTGTTGTTTTATTGCGTTTAAGTGACTGGGACGAAATGTGTGCTCAGCAAGGAAGAAGTATTGCTGATGAGTTGTTACAAGACATTAGTGTGATCCTCTCTAATTTCATTCAGCGTTTTCCTGATACCGTCCTTGCACGATATTTTGACGCTGAGTTTGCAATCCTCATTCCTCAGCAACCCGCCAAAGAAATTAAAATATTTACCCATCAATTATTAAATGCGGTTGAACGTTTATCGCCGCCACCGCCAATGGAAAAAGATAATTGGTGTCATATTGGGGTGACATATTTTCATGGTGGCGATCGTCGTGGACGGATTATGGATGAAGTTGATACCGCTTTACGCAGTTCGCAATTACAGGGTGCCAACAGTTGGAATAGCTTTAACAAAGATCACCAATGGGATAAATCACGCGGCAATGTACGTTGGCGAACGTTGATTGATAAAACCTTAATTCAAGGTGGACCATTATTGTATCAGCAACCGATTATTATGGCTGAAAATGAACAGATAATGAGTTATGCCTTATTGGCTCGTATTCAAGATGATAATGGCGATATTATTAAAGCCTCACATTTTATGTCAGCCGTCGAACAAGTGGGTTATTCGGTGCGCTTTGATCGGGCGGTTATTACGCAAACCTTACTGTTACTCAAACAGCAATCGGCAGACAATAGTTATGCGGTTAACATTACCACCATTAGTTTACGTGACAAAAAATTTGTCAAATGGCTAAGAGACGAGTTATTACAATTGCCGCGGCCAGTATTGAATCGATTATTGTTTGAAGTATCAGAAAGCATGTTGGTTAAGCATCTTGATACGATACGGCCAGTATTACGTGTACTGACAGGGCTTGGCTGTAAACTTATTGTTTCACAAGCAGGAAGAACGATAGTTAGCACTTACTATATTAAAGATATTAAAGCGGATTATATTAAATTACACCGTGGTTTAGTGCGAGATATTCATCAGCGTCAAGAGAATCAATTATTTGTTAGAAGTATGCTTGGAGCATGTGCAAACAGTGATGCAAAAGTAATTGCCGTTGGAGTAGAAACCAACAAGGAATGGCGAGTGTTACAACAGCTCGGTGTGGTTGCGGCACAAGGGCGACTTTTTGCAGCTGAAATTAGAATATAAGTAAAATTTATTATAAAAAACCTTATTACTTATAGGTGACGATTGTGCTCGTGACTATTTTTTAAAAAGGGTTTTATGATGTATTATGCTCCGTAATGTCTGAAGTCTAATCAATTTTATTATTAAATAATATCATACTAAAGTATGTTTATTTCTAGGTACATATGAAACAACGTCTTCTTAAGTTTTTTAAAAAAAATGCGTCTAAATCTGTCGCATCTCTTGTTTTTGAGGATACGACGGTTGTTCTTGTTCTGCAGAATCATGACCATTTCATTGTTGATCGCACTGCGGTATCGACCACTTCTGATTGGAATAATGCCGCACATGATTTAATTATTAAGCACCAATTATCTGGTTATCTAGTAAAAATAGTATTAGGTCATGGGTCATATCAGAGTTTAATTATTGATCAGCCTAATTTAAGTGCTGAAGAATTACCTATCGCCTTACCGTTTTTAATAAAAGACTTAGTTAATGATTCTCCTGCTGATCTGATCGCTGATGGTTTTCCTGCCATTGTCAGTGGGCATTTGCAGGTTATTGTTGCTTCTCGACAATTAATTACCGATATAATACTAACGTGTAATAATGCTGGATGTCACGTTAATGATATCACTGTTGAAGATGTGGTTTGGAGTGCTTTTACAGAGGCGAACCGTAGCCAGTTAATTATTCATAGTGATGAGAGTGGTGATCTTCAATTAACTGCTTTTCATGAGCAAAACCTCTGTTTTCAACGTCAATTGCGTGGGGTTTCATTATCAACATTAGATACTTCAATAGTAGAAAATCGCCAACAGCAACTGGATAACTTAGCGTTAGAATTGCAGCGTTCATTAGATTATATTAGTGCCCAATTACGTGGCGATGCTATTAATCAATTGATCGTTAGTTGTAATAAACAACAAAATGAAAAATTAGCCGATGAATTAAATCAGCGTCTAAATATTAATGTCAAAGTGATTGATGATGTTGCTATCGATATTGACTGTAATGTATCTCGACTTGGTTGGGCTGCTTTACAGCGCTCTTCTAACTCAGCCTTAAACTTATATCGAGATAGTTTATTACCGCTTAAAGAGTGGATGACACTTTCTAATCTTGCTATGAGTTGGGGGATACTCATTGTTATTTTTATGGGGTGGTTCGGTTTTAATCAATGGCAAAATATGGAGCAACAAAAACAACTGGATCACCAGCAATCAGTATTGACGGTAGAGAAAAATCAGCTTCATTTGATGACAGATAAAATTGCCTCGATGGTGGTTGATCCTCTTAAAGCATCACAAGCTAAAAAATTAGAGACTGAATTAATTACAAAAAAAAATGCTTTAAAAGCGATTTACAAACATGATGACAGTTTAAAAGTTGGTTATGCAGAGTTATTAAATCAATTAGCTGATGCGTCTAATGGTGATATTTCATTACAGCATATTTATGTTGCAGGTAAATTGATGGATTTAAATGGTATGGCACGTAATCCTGACGCTGTTCCACGCTGGGTTGGAGTATTTAATCGTTATTCATCGTTAATGAATAGGCGTTTCCAAAAAATGTCACTAGGACGAAATGATAAAAATGTGGTGACATTTAGTTTACAAGCCGTAAAGAACCAACATGTAATTGAGGATCTTCATTAATGGACTTGTGGCGAGAATTAAATCAGCGTTTTTTAACTTTGTCTCGTCGAGAGCAATGGCTAATTGCTATTACGGGATGGGTTGCAATTATATTCATTGGCTTTATGTTGGTTATTCAGCCTCAGATGGTTACATCTCAGAATATAAAAATGTCATTATTAAATGCAAATAATGATATTCAAACAGTAAAAAATGAAATAATTATAGCAAAAAGAAAATTAGCTATTAATCCGAATAAAGAACTTGAAACTAAAATAGAGAAATATAAACAACAAAATAATAGATTAGCAAAAAAACTTGAAACTAAAATAGGCAGTTTAGTTACACCGACGCAAATGACTAGATTACTAGAGCAGGTGTTACGACATAGTTCAGCATTAACGTTAGAATCTATGACATCATTGCCACCGCAGCAATTAATTCCTGGTAATGATGTGGGATATTTTATGCATCCCGTGAGTTTAACTTTCCGTGGTAGTTATTTTGATGTGGTTGATTATTTAAAAAAATTAGAAACTTTGCCTGTTAAGTATTATTGGTTAAGTTTGAATTATCAAGTTGAAAAATATCCCTTGGCTAATATTGAATTACAAGTTTATACATTAGGTGAGAATAAGGACTTTATCGGTGGTTAAATATAGAGCATTGATAATTATATTGGTAACTGGTTTTATTATGCAGCCGACATTTGCAGCACAAGATCCGACCGCGCCATTAGGATGGATAAATAATAATAAGGTACGTGTTATATCTCGATCCCAACTACCTATATTACAAAGTATCATTTGTGGCGGTGAACATTGTTCCGTTATTTTGAATGGAATCGTTGTTGGTTTAGGTGGAAGCGTTCAAGGATATAAATTAACACATATTACTGATAATACCGTTACCTTAAGTCGTAATGGTAAAAAATGGCAATTGGCGTTATTCGCTGAAAACATAAGAATAAATTAAAGGTTAAATAAGTATGCGTCGAGTCATTTTAGCTATTATGATTTCATCATTAGTTGGTTGTTCAACTAATATGGGACACCATAATCCAACAGATATAAAACAAGCATTAAATAATGCAGTTAATGAGTCAAGCAGTCAGCCTCAGTTTACGTTACCGCCATCAGTAAGTGCTGATTTGATGCCTGCATTAGCCAATACCCCCGTATCTAATAAAGTGTTAGATAAACGTTTTCGTATTAATGCTAAAAATGTTGATGCCAATGTGTTTTTTACGAGTTTAGTTAAAGGGACACCTTTTAATATTGTTATTGATCCTAATGTCACAGGTCTAATTACGATGAAATTAAAAGATGTTACTTTAGATAATGTTTTAGATGTCGTTTCAGATATTTATGGCTATCACATTACTCGTCAAGGAAATATCATTCAAGTTTTCCCCGCATCATTACGTACCGATGTTATACCGGTTAACTATTTACAGTTACAACGTAAAGGTGTGTCACTCACATCGATTACTACTGGGTCCGCGACGGGTGATGATAGTAGTAATAGCAACAATAGCAATAATAGTGATAACAACAATAGCAACAATAATAGTGATAACAATAATAACAGCAGTAATAGTAATAATGATAATAATACCACTACCGGTGGGACAACAATTGAAACGACGTCTAAGAGTGATTTTTGGGGTCAATTAGAAAAAGTTGTGAGTGGAATGATCGGTAAAGGGGATGGTCGTAATGTTATGGTCTCACCTCAAGCCGGATTAATTTCAGTTCGCGCTTATCCCAATGAACTTCGAGAAGTTAAACAATTTCTTGGTATGTCGCAAGCAAGATTAACACGTCAAGTTGTCTTAGAAGCAAAAATTATGGAAGTTACACTTGATGATAGTTATCAACAAGGGATTGATTGGAATAATTTAACCAGTAGTCTCGGCGGCTCTGTTGGCGCTATTGTAAAAGGTGCTCGCGGTGCCGTTGCTAGTATCGTTAATGGCCAAGCCAATATAACGATCACTGACGGTAATTTTAATGCTGTGATGAGTTTTCTTTCCACTCAAGGTGATTTGAATGTGTTATCTAGCCCTCGCGTGACGGCAGCAAATAACCAAAAAGCAGTTATTAAAGTGGGTGGTGACGAATATTTTGTTACCAACATTTCAAGTAGTAATGTTTCTGGGGATAATAGTAGTTCAGCTCCAGATATTCAATTAACCCCTTTCTTCTCTGGTATTTCTCTTGATGTTACACCTCAAATTGATGATAAAGGCGGCGTATTATTACATGTACATCCCGTTGTCGTTGATGTGAAAAATGACGTTAAAAGTGTCGATTTAGGCGAAAAATATGGTACTTATCAATTGCCATTAGCAAAGAGTACTATTCGAGAATCAGACTCTATTATTCATGCTCGTTCTGGAGATGTTGTTGTTATTGGTGGTTTGATGAAAACGAGCTATAGCGATCAAGTGACTAAGGTGCCATTGCTGGGTGATATCCCTGTTCTAGGTAATTTATTCCGTCATACCAATAGAGTGAAACATAAAACAGAATTAGTTATTTTATTAAAACCGACAGTGGTTACTGATCATACTTGGCAGCAAGAAATTGAGCGATCTCGATCTTTAATTAATCAGTGGTTTCCAGATGAAGCTTAGGTCGTCATTCTTCGGTTTCTTTTATAGAAATCTATAACTTTGTTTGCTCATCAAAAAGGTCTTGCCTGTTGCTAGTTATCAACGGTTAGACCTTATTAATAAAAAAAGAAACTGTGATGAAAATAAAAAACTTTACTCGAAAGAGAAAATTAATATCGTTATATGGTGTTATTTTTAGTTGTTTTAGCATGATGATTAGTACGGTAACAATGCCTGTCATGGCGGCAACTGATGTAATTGATTCACCAGTTATCACTGATCATGATGAGCAAAGTGTTTATGATGATGGATATAATAATGGTTATGAACAAGGCTTAGCGGAAGAGCATCAAAAACAAAAAAAAGTATCACGGCCGATTAAAAGTGAATTGTCGATTGAGACCGTATCATTAACACCCAATGAATTGGCAAATGTTGAATATCTCAATGCAGAAAAAGCCTTAGATCAGCAAAATAGTAAACAAGCTGCCTTAAATCTTGAATCAGCATTGTATTATCGACCTCACTGGGTGATGGCACGACAAAAATTAGCCGCCTTATATTATGGAAGAGGTAATGTACAGGAAGCGATAGCGACGCTTGAACGTGGATTAGCCGCCCAGCCAAATCAAGTTGATTTACGGTTAACATTGGCCAAATTATTAATTAATGAATCACAGTTGCAGGCAGCATTAACGGTGCTGAATGAGCGAAGTGGTCACATGAGCATCCAGTATCTTGCCATGCGTGGTGCACTGGCTCAGCAGCTAAAACATCATAATATCGCCCTTGCTTGTTACCAGCAATTAATTCAGCGAGCACCTAATGACGGTCGTTGGTGGATGGGCTTAGCCATTGTCCAAGAACAAACTAAAGCTATCAATAAAGCGTTAACGTCTTACCACAAGGCGTTAGTTGTAGGAAATATATCATCTTCTTCTCAATTGTTTATTCAACAACGGTTGAATGCAATTAAACAGCAACATAAGGAGTAAATAATGTCTCTTCGATTACGAAAGCGCCTTGGCGATCTTCTTGTTGATGCTAATATTATTACTCAAAATGATCTTGATTTAGCATTAGAAAAACACCAACAAACGGGCAGAAAACTTGGTGATACGCTCATTAATATGGGCTTTTTAACCGAAACAAAAATGCTACAATTTTTGGCTCAACAATTAGGGATTGCTTTAGTTGATTTGACTAAGGTTGATATTGATCGCGATAATATTTCTTTATTATCCGAAGTGAATGCGCGTCGTTTACGGGCATTAGTTCTAGGACGACAAGGTGACACTGTTCGGGTTGTGATGAGTGATCCTGCTGATTTAACTTCCCAAGAAGCGGTGTTTGATCTACTTCATGATTATCGTGTTGAATTAGTTATCGCTCCTGAACGTCAATTACTGGCTGCTTTTGATCGCTATTATCGTCGAACCAAAGAAATTGCTTCTTTTGCTGAACAGTTGAAAGCTGAGCACCAATCAGATCAAGGTTTTTCTTATGGTATGGAAGATACCGATAAAGAAAAAGTAACGGTTGTTAAGTTAATTAACTCGTTGTTTGAAGATGCGATCCAAGTAGGAGCGTCAGATATTCATATTGAACCGGATGCCGATGTGTTGCGTATTCGGCAGCGGATTGATGGGGTTTTACATGAAACTTTATTAAAAGAAAGTAGTGTTTCTGCCGCATTAGTATTACGCCTGAAATTAATGAGTGGTTTAGATATATCAGAAAAACGGCTACCACAAGATGGTCGTTTTAATATCAAAGTAAGAGACCATTCGGTTGATGTTCGTATTTCTACCATGCCGATTCAACATGGTGAGTCGGTGGTAATGCGATTATTAGATCAATCAGCTGGTATTCTCAGCCTTAATGAAATTGGTATGCCTGCCGATTTAGTAGAACGTTTTCGTCGCCAATTAAAACGACCACATGGAATGCTATTAGTCACAGGACCAACAGGTTCAGGTAAAACGACGACACTTTATGGCGCTTTAAATGAATTAAATAAGCCAGGTAAAAAGTTGATCACGGCTGAAGATCCGGTGGAATACCGTTTACCACGAGTTAATCAGGTTCAAGTAAATAATCGTATTGGTTTAACCTTCTCTTCTATTTTAAGAACATTTTTACGTCAAGATCCTGATGTGATTTTAATTGGTGAAATGCGCGATCAAGAAACCGTTGAAATTGGTTTGCGAGCGGCATTAACTGGTCACCTTGTTCTTTCAACACTACACACCAATGACGCTATCGATAGTGCATTGCGAATGATAGATATGGAAGCGCCGGGTTATTTAGTGGCGAGTTCTGTTCGAGCCGTATTAGCACAGCGTTTAGTTCGTCGTATTTGCCCTGATTGTATAGAAGATGATGTGTTAGAAGAAAGCCAATTAATATGGATAGAAACGCGATTTCCTGCGCATGAAAAACAAATATTCAAGCATGGACGTGGTTGCCATAGTTGTAATTTCAGTGGGTATAAAGGTCGAATTGGGGTGTTTGAGTTACTTGAGATGCGTCAAAATATGATGGATGCATTACGAGAAAATAATGCCGTGCTTTTCACGCAATTAGCCCGAAAAAGTGAAGGTTATAAACCATTAATTGAATCAGCCATGGAATTAGCATTATCAGGTAAAACCTCGATTGATGAAGTCTTGATACTTGGTGAAGGCGACATACTTGATGATCTGTAAAAATAGAGGCTAAGCAATGGCTGTATTTAGTTATCGAGGGCGAACCGATAGAGGCCAGCTTAAACGTGGCACGATTGAAGCATCTAATGAAAATAGTGCTGCTGATTTATTATTGCGCCAAGGCGTGATCCCGTTAGATATTAAAGAAATAAAAGTGAGCGCTAAATCATTTGATTTAATGTCATTATTTCAATCACAGTTACCTCTTGAAGTGCTGGTGATTTTTTGTCGGCAGTTATATAGCCTTACTAAGGCGGGTGTTCCTTTATTGCGAGCATTTAATGGTTTATCGCAAAGTACAACCCATACCTTGTTAAAAGAAACATTAGCGGCCGTAACATTAGATTTGACCAATGGTCGTGCGTTATCAGCATCGATGCAACAACATCCACGGGTTTTTTCTCGCCTGTTTATCTCGATGATCCATGTTGGTGAGAATACTGGACGGCTAGATGAGATTTTGCTGCAATTGGCAAATTATTATGAGCAAGAGATGAAAACACGCCGTCAGATTTCTTCTGCGATGCGTTATCCAACGTTTGTTATGATGTCGATTGTTATTGCGATGGGAATATTAAATACCAAGGTGATCCCGCAGTTTGCTTCTATGTTTTCACGGTTTGGGGTTGAATTACCACTACCGACTCGTATTTTAATTGGCACCTCTAATTTCTTTGTTCATTACTGGTTAGCAATGATACTTGGCTCTATAGCGGTGTGGTTTGCTATCCGTTTATGGCGTAATACGAAAAAAGGCCAAGAAAAGTGGGATTATTGGCGGTTACGTATGCCGATCACCGGTTCAATAGTTAATCGTGCTCAAATGGCGCGTTTTTCACGGACTTTTGCATTAATGCTTCGAGCGGGTGTACCGTTAAATAGCGCTATTCAAATGTCTGCCGAATCATTAGGTAATGCTTTTCTAGAAAAACGCTTAATTGATATGAAAACGGGAATAGAAGGTGGTAGTAGTATTGCTCATATGGCGCGACAATCAGACGTTTTTACGCCCTTAGTGTTACAGATGATTGCAGTCGGTGAAGAAACGGGTCAAGTGGATGATTTACTATTAGAAGCTGCTGAATTTTATGATCGCGAAGTTGAGTATGATTTACAAACATTAACTGCCAGAATTGAACCGATTATGCTGGTTGTGGTTGCGGGTATTGTATTGATGCTTGCATTAGGTATTTTCTTACCTATGTGGGGGATGCTTAATGTCGCTCAACATGGATAAAATGAAATCTGAAGCACGTCTAAAAAATATGGCTTGGGCTGCCGTTATATTATTACTTATTAGTGTACTGTTATATAAGTGGCAGCAACTTGAGTATGAAGCAGAAGATATTCAGCTTATATTAACCCAAAAGAATCTTTACCAAGGTGCTGTAAACTTAAAACAACAATGGGAAATGAATAATAAACCATCACATGATTATATTGATGGCATTGATTTTCAATATACCCAATTAGGCTGGCCGATTGTAAATATTGATAATAAACTTAATTGTGAAAAGTTATGGTTATTACTTACCAATAAAATTAATTATAGTAGTCATAATGAATATTTATACGTTAAGAATAGTAGATTAATAGCTAAAAATCATTGTACTTATATGATTAATAATAAAGCATTGGCAATTTTTTATATTGATGGCAAAATACACATCGTGATTTAATATTGTTGTTTTATATAGCAATAAAGAATAAATTTGAAGTAACCAATTGATACATTGTAATAAAGTATTAAGTGGTTATCGACTTTAGTCATTTAGTGAATAAGTGATTTAAAAAGGATTTAAAATGAAAAAACATAATGGCTTTTCATTAATAGAACTTGTCGTTGTGATTATCATTTTAGGAATATTAGCCGCCACTGCGTTACCTCGATTTATGAATATTACCGATGCTGCAAAAAAATCAGCCATTGAAGCAATGGCAGGTGGGTTTGCGACTGCAGTTATTTCAGCTCGAGCACAATGGGAAGCTTATGGTCGCCCGGTCGATCATAGCAATAATAATATTGTTAATTATGATGGTACTGAATTTAAGTTAACCAATGTTGATCAACAAAAAAACATTCGCATGGGTTATCCTTTTGCATTAAACAGTAGTAAAACTTTGAATGTATTAGATATTACCGCTAACGATTGCGTAGATTTGTTAGAGGAGTTAATGCAAAATCCGCCATTAGCAATAATATCGAAAAATACAGTTGCAGATGGTAAGGCTGAGTTTTATGTCACTGTTGAAAATGTAAAAATTAAAGATATTAATGGTATTAACCCTCAAGGGATTATTACTGAAGCAAAACAATGTCGCTATTATCAATTAGCGTCGGCAAGTAAAAACAGTGCGGGTGATGTTAATCCATTAGCTGGACATTCGTTTACCTATAAACCGACATTAGGTCGTGTTGAAGTCGATTTACAACAAAAACAAAGAGAGAAATAGTATGAAGCGTCAAAATGGTTTTACATTAATTGAATTAGTAGTTGTGATTGTTATTCTGGGTATTTTAGCAGTAACAGCTGCACCTAAATTTATGAACCTACAAGGTGATGCACGTAATGCATCTCTACAAGGCTTGAAAGGTGCTATTCAAGGTGCAGCAGGCATTGTGTATGGTAAATCAGCCATTGAAGGTCAAGAATCAGTATTTCCAGGTGAAGTTACTGTAGATGGTAATCCACTTCCGACCGTTTATGGTTACCCTGCTGCAACATCAGCTGGTATCGGTGCAGCAGTTTCGGGTATTAATGGTGACAATGGTGATTTTGTTGCTGTAAAAGGTACTGGTACATCACCTGATGCAGGACAGTCAATTCAATTTACATTTAAGAATTATGCTGACCTTGCATCTGTACCAAAGAATTGTTACGTAACTTATACAGCGCCTGCAACATCTGGTGCAACACCAACAGTTACTTTAGATGCAAATGCATGTAAAACTGAAGATAAAGCTAACTAAATAAATAATAATTAAGATGTTAGATTAAAATTAAAGGCACTGAAAAGTGCCTTTTTTTATATAAAACCTGATAAATTAAATAAACATATCAATAATTAGGCGGCGAAGTGAAGTCACAACAAGGTTTCTCCCTTATTGAACTTATCATGGTGATCATCCTTATTGGGATCCTCAGTGCCACGGCTGCTGCACGTTTTTCAGGGAGAAGTGAATTTGATGCCCAGATCACCCGCGATCAAGCAATATCACTTATTCGTCAGCTTCAAATTTCAGCCATGAATGGTGATAGCCAACCACTAACGGTTGAATCAAATTGTCTTGGTGTGTGTGATGCTAACCGTCAAGATGCTAATAACAGCTTACGCTATCAACAAACGCACACCACTTTCTCAATACAGCCCTTGAACCGTAGATCCTCGTCGTTATTTTTTAATTTACTAGGGCAACCGACAGTCAGTCAGTCACCAACGGCTGCGCTTAGTTGTGCATCTGGCTGTACAATTACAATAACGGCCAAAAATAACCATCAAGCCAGTATTTGTATTAATAGCCAAGGTTATATTTACAAAAAAACCGATGAGGCGTGTTCACAGTGAATCTTTATCATAAAGCAAAAGGTTTTACCCTTATCGAAGGGATCATCACTATTGTTTTATTAGCCATCGCAATGATCACCTTGATCAGCTTTTTGTTTCCTCAAGTTGAACGTTCAGCGCTCCCTTATTACCAAGCCCGCTCGGCGGCGATGGGTGAAGCAATACTTAATCAAGTGCTGGCGCGTCAGTTTGATCAAAATTCAGATCCTAATGGTGACAGTGTTTATCGTTGCGGTGAGAATGATCAAAAGGGTCAGCTTATTAATTGCTCTGCAATCGGTTCTAATCCAAATCCCGTGACATTAGGACCTGATGGTGAACTTGAAAAATCACAACCACAATATTCAAATGATGTTGATGATTTTATTGGTTGCTGGGGGACAAAAGAACAGTGTCAAGGATATAAAGATCTTCATACTATTGATCGGAGTAAATATCCCAATACATTAATGGCTCTTATCCCTAGTTCTGATAATGCTAAATATAAACATATTTTTGCGGTAATTAATGTTGAATATGATCGCCCTGATCTTGCTGCATTAAAAAAACAATCACAACCTAAACCCTATTTAAAAAAGATCATTGTGACAGTGAATGCTGGGCGTTATGGTAAGTATGATTACATTGCCTATAAAGGGAATTATTAATGCGTAACCACAACAAAGGTTTTACCTTATTAGAAATGGTGATCGCAATGGTGGTGCTGTCGATCATCATGATTGGTATCGGTAGTTATATTGCGTTGGGTGTGAAAGGTTATACCAATACGATAGATCGTGAACGATTACAGTCGCAAGCCCGTTTTTTAGTGGCGAGAATGACTAAAGAGATCCGCCATGCTGCACCTAATAGTTTAATCGTTGGGGATCGTTGTATTCGTTTTTATCCGATTGTGAGTTCTGCGGTCTATTATACGGATTTACCCAATAACAATGATGAATTAAATATCTCTCCATTTGATCCTGATAATACTGATGTCTGGAAATTGAATACAGACTGGAATGTTGCTGTGGGTTTTGCGTCAGCAGAACAATACCAAGATAATAATGTTGTTATGTCGGGTGCAGAAAAAGATACCTCTCCTGAGAATAAAGGTATGTGGACATTATTGTTAAAAGATTCAAATATAATCACTACCTCATCACCCGGTAAGCGACTTTATTTATATCACGATCAAATTAGTTATTGTCAGCTTGGTAATACTATTGTTCGTAAAGTAAATAATAGCGATGGGGTGTTAATGGCAACCAATATTATTGAGTTTATGCCCAAAGTACAAGCCGCCGGATTAAATAGTAGTGCGATAGCATTAATTGGTATTAAATTTAGCGATCCAAAGACCAATGAAATTGCGAATTATAATCACAGTGTGCAGGTGTTAAATGTATTGTAATCATTATACTAAACAGCGCGGCAGTGGCTTAATGATAGTATTGTTTGTGATTGTTGTGATGGGCTTTATGGCTATGGCGATGACAAAAATAGGCGCTTCAAGCCAAATCATGACCACTAAAGAAGTACTTGGCACTCGTGCATGGTTTACTGCTAATTCTGGCAATGAAGTGGTGTTAACTAAGTTATTTCCATTGGGTGATCCGCGAGTGAGTAATGCTGCTGCTTGTGAATTATATTCTCAAACAGAAATAAGAACAATGATGCCAATATTCCAACAAGGGTGCAAAATAATAAGTATGAACTGTGTACCGGCAATGATAAATAAAACCCATGAATATAAATTAACAACTACTGCAACATGTGGTAGTGGAAAGGTTGCCATGACACGTACACAAGAAGTATGGGCAAAGGGATTAAAATGATTCGAATTTATTCTATATTTATTATTTTCATAGTGTTTATTTATTCTCAATTAACTTTCGCAGAATCAAATATACCAAACTTTTATTTTGATCAAATATCAATAGGTGATAACTCTTGTTTAATGAGTCACAATGGCTGTTCAATTAGTATTGAAAAACCATTAAAAGATGTAAATGGTAAAATCATTAACTATATTCCGGTAGAATTTAAGTCTCAACCTCTTATTTTTGTCATGCCTACTATCGATTATGGCTCTGGTGATTTTATAGGCCGTGATGCTCCAGCAACTCTACGTATTACTAGTATATCTAGAAGTAGTGATGGTGGATATAAATTTACGGTTAAACAAGATATTGCTAATTATAATGATGAATTTCTAAATTTAGATGGGCATAATTCTTCAGTTTATTGGTATTACTGGAGTGAATATCAAGAGATTATCAGGAATAATATTAATTCTGAAAGTGAAATAAAAAATAAAAAATCTAGAAAATTTAAAAATTTAGAGAGTAAGCATATCACATCTGAAAATAAGTTATGGGGAAACGTTCCATTTTCATTGTATGTTAAACCCATGCCTCTGATTACTTATTTTGCTATTGAACCAGGTACAATTGATCTTGCTGGAAAAGGGAAAATAATTGCAGGTACGGTTTCTCTAACTAAATTTATTGATTCGAAAACCTCATTATATAAAGGTAGTGTTTTAAATAAAAATAAATTAAATAACTTAATTGACTCTCAGTTAGTAAAAACAATTTCTAATGATGGTTTTTCTTCTAATATGGGGATCATTATTAATGAACAACCTAATAATAGTAATCGATGGGTAACACCTTATTCTATTATTTATAATGGTAATACATATATTGGGTTAGATGGTTCTGAAGTCAACACTAATAATAATATAAAAGCAATTAATATTGCTTATTTACAAGCTGAAGGAAAGGGAGTTTTTAAAGGATTAAACTTCATACTTGGACGAGGAAATACAAAAAACACATTACAGAATAATTTGGTTTTTCCTGACTCAGTGACAAAACCAGTAGAAGAAGAATGTAATGCCTATATGGATATAGATAATACTTCGTTTGATTTTTCTGATTTAGTAAATAAACCGTTAATGTTTTTAGCATCAAAAAATTCTCGAAAAGGTTCAAATGGTGGTTGGTTACGTTTATGTAATAGGACAAATAGCGGGCAATCACTTCAAGTTAGTTTTGTTAATGATGAAGATCTAAATGAAAGAAATGTACGTTCTATTGAACGAAAACATCATGATGAAAGTGTTGGTTTTATGGCTTTTCAACGTCAAGTGTCTGAAACTACATGTAGTTTATTCCCTGGTCCGATTCAAACATGGCAAGGAAACACATCTGGAACATTGAAAATAGAACCTAAAATCATCATTAAAGGCGTGCCATTCACCCATGGTGAAAAACGTATTGGTTTCGATCATATTTATTATGGTAGTAACCCAACATATAAGGCTTGTAATGGATATATTTGTGAGCCAGAAGGTCCGTTGGCGAATAAAATAAACCTAGGTGATTTTCCTACAAATGATGATGGTAATTTAAATAATCAAGGAAATGTTAATAAGCTTCATAATAAGAAAATTTATTTTTTTAATATGATAAATTTAAATAATAAAAGGATTATATTTCCAAATGGATCTATTGTTCATGCGAAAAATTTAAGCATGGTAAGTTCTTCTCTTAGATCTGAGTCAAATAATCCAGATGATTTGATAATTTATATTCATGATAAGCCAAGTTCGGGGCATGCATGGAGTGAAATTAATAATGGTAGTACTATTACTGCTCTTATTTATTCAGAACGAGAGATAGACATTTCTAATGGTAATATTGAGGGGTGTAGTAATTATGAAACATGTCCTGAAGTATCTCGAATTAATGGTGCAGTAACAGCAAAAGCTATTAATGCTCATGGTAATTATAAAATGATAGGTGTTGAAATTAATGGCCAAAGTTCTTGTTTTGCATCTACTCCTAACTATACCCTTACATTATCCCCTGATATAACATCAACACTTTGTGACAGTAAAAATATCACCTTTAATGTTAATTCTACGAATAGTGATACTTATAATGGTACGGCCTCGTTTACTTTAACTTCTACAAGTAGTGGTGAGTGGTCAACAACAAAAGATTTTACTTCTGGAGTTACTAAATTTAACAGTGGTAGTAATACATACAAAAACAAAATTGATATTAAAAATAATAACGCAACTATTTGGTTGCGTAGTGATGGTGTTACGACGGTTAATATTAATGCTAGTGTTGAAAATAATACTGTAACAGCTACAGGACAGTATCAATTTTCTATAGCTGATGATGTTTATTTTAGTATGACAAATAAACAAGAAAATATTATTGCAGGAAAAACATTTAATACGACGATTACTGCAAAAATTTGTGGAATTGGAAATAAAGCAAAAACGTTAACTCAATATTCAGGTCCGAAAATTTTAGATTTAAAAACTGATTATATTCAGCCAACAACACCAGCTTTTGATTTATCAAAAACACCAATTAAAGTTGAAGTTATTACAGGAAGTGCTACTAGGGCTACAGATTATTTAGATATTAAATTTGATAAGGGTGTTTCTTCAAAATTAACATTGAAATATCGTGAAGCGGGAGTGATAAAATGGCAGGTGACGGATCCTAACTATACTTTTGAAAAAATACAATCATCAGGAAAAAAGAGACGTTTAACGAAATCCATAAGTATTAATGGCGTATTGGATATTAACTCTCGCCCGTGGACGTTTGCTATATGTCCGCTAACGTTTAATGGTAAAAATAAATATGATAATGCAAGCGGTACCTCTAATGGTGGTGAAGCTTATACTGCCGCAGGCAAACCATTTGATATTGTCGCTAAACCTTTAATTTGGCAAAGCGGTGATTCTACTTCAGAAAGTGCAATGATCGATGTATCTAAGCAGACATATTGTAATCGGCCTATAACTCAGAACTTTTTTGCTACAGAGGCCCCATCTTTAAATGGTGGTGTCATACTATCTGAAGATGGTTTAGATTCACCTAATAATGGTCAAAAGGGAGTGTTTTCAAGTCAACCTCAAACCGATAATAGTCAGCAAGAATTTAATGGTTTACTAATCGCAGACAATTCGTGGTCAGAGGTTGGTAGTCTATGGGTAAAAGCAAATTTAAATAATTATTTGGGAATGAAGGTCAATCCAAGTCGTCGTCATATTGGTCGTTTTTATCCAGATCATTTTATGATGGTGAATGGGGATGTTAGAAATGCTCATAATGAATTATCACCATTTACTTATATGGGGCAACCATTTACAACATCTTTTACTATTGAAGCTCAAAATAAAGATAATCAGCCAACAACAAATTATGGATTATTTAATGAGAAGCTTAAACAATCGATGGAAATATTGGCAAGAAATCAAGTTTCTAATGCTTGGTTAACTTCAAGATTAGATCAATCTAATTTGTCCGTTGATTGGGAGAAGAATTGGAATAATGCTACTTTGTCTGTTAGTTCTGAACCTTTAACCTTTAAGCGAAAAAATATTAAGACTAAAACAACAATAGCTGATGGACCTTATGACATTGCGTTAGGTATTCATGCTCTTCCTTTAGAAAAATGTCCTTTTGATGGATGTCCTACCTTTAAGGCAGATAAAGATCATAATGTTTGGTTTTGGAAAAAACATTTGACGGATGCGATTAATCAACGTGCTGCCGAAATTACAGGTTTGATCCATAGTCGCTATGGCCGTATGGCACTACAAGATGCTGCGGGTGATATTGGTAAGTCATTAACGATTCCATTATGGATTGAGTATTGGAACGGCGCTGAGTTTGTCACTAATAGCGATGATTCCGCTTCAACATTTGATGGGGCTAATTATTGTCGTCAAATATTAATACAAGAACCCGCGCCTCATATGCCCAATAATCCAACAACGTCTGGTGCTGGCAAGGTTAATTTAGGTCAATCATTGTTTAGCCAGTTAATGGCGAATCCTGATGGTGATTTTAAACAGCAAATTCGTTTTTGGCAGCGATTATCAGCATTCACTAAGCCAACCCAAATAGCTAAGACGCCGAAAATTTATTGTAAAGATAGCGCATCAAATCAACCATGGCTAAGTTATAACTGGCGTGGAATAGGCGATGAAGACCCATCAGCAACGGTAACCTTTGGGGTTTATCATGGTAATAATCGCATTATTTATCGTGGAGAAACAAATGATGCAGGTCAGTCGATTCCGTATCTAAATTATCAGTAATGCGTGTTTCATATAAGGGTTGATATTTAGAATAGATTTTAATTCTGATGTTAAGGTTGGTCGTAATATTTTAAAATATCGATATAAAAAGGCCTCAATCAACCCATAGCGTAAATAAATTGCGTGTATAGACGCGGTTTCGCGATCCAGATCTTGTTTCACTTAGGTGCACTTGATACATTGAGTTCAATTTACGATTTTTTAACGCTTGCAGGAATAGCTGAAGACTATGTTTAAGAAGCTTCGTGGCATGTTTTCCAATGACTTGTCTATTGACTTGGGCACTGCCAACACCCTTATTTATGTCAAAGGACAAGGAATTGTTCTTGATGAACCCTCTGTTGTGGCTATTCGTCAAGATCGCACTGGGGCAACCAAAAGTGTTGCTGCAGTAGGTCATGATGCTAAACTTATGCTTGGTCGTACACCAGGTAATATTGCCGCAATTCGTCCCATGAAAGATGGCGTTATTGCCGATTTTTACGTTACTGAAAAAATGCTTCAACACTTTATCAAACAAGTGCATAACAATAGTTTTTTACGTCCAAGCCCACGTGTATTAGTGGCTGTGCCTTGTGGATCCACCCAAGTTGAGCGTCGTGCGATTCGCGAATCTGCTCAAGGTGCTGGTGCGCGTGAAGTTTATCTTATTGATGAGCCAATGGCAGCGGCAATTGGTGCAGGTATGCCTGTATCTGAAGCTACGGGTTCAATGGTGATCGATATCGGTGGTGGAACGACTGAAGTTGCGGTTATTTCATTGAATGGTGTGGTGTATTCATCATCAGTTCGTATTGGTGGTGATCGTTTTGATGAAGCTATTATTAACTATGTTCGTCGTAATTACGGCAGCCTAATTGGTGAAGCAACCGCAGAGCGTATTAAACATGAAATTGGTTCGGCTTATCCTGGTGATGAAGTCCTTGAAATTGAAGTCCGTGGACGTAACCTTGCAGAAGGTGTTCCTCGTAGCTTTATATTGAATTCCAATGAAATTTTAGAAGCATTGCAAGAACCGTTAACGGGGATTGTGTCTGCTGTTATGGTTGCGCTTGAACAATGTCCACCAGAATTAGCCTCTGATATTTCAGAGCGTGGCATGGTATTAACCGGTGGTGGTGCATTATTACGTGATCTTGATCGTCTACTCACCGAAGAAACAGGTATTCCTGTTGTTGTAGCAGAAGATCCATTAACGTGTGTAGCGCGTGGGGGCGGTAAAGCGCTTGAAATGATCGATATGCATGGTGGCGATCTCTTCAGCGAAGAATAATACCATCATAGGATCCTAATTAAACAGGTTATAGTGTTATATGAAACCTATATTTGGCAGAGGTCCATCTCTGCAATTACGCCTGTTTCTTGCCATATTATTATCGGCTAGCTTAATGCTAGCCGATAGTCGTCTTGGTGCTTTTGCCAATATTCGTTATTTATTGAATTCGGCGGTCGCACCGCTGCAATATGCTGCCAATTTACCGCGTGAAATGTTAGATGTTCTACGTGGGCAATTCAGTTCTCATCAACGATTATTGACAGAAAATAAAGCATTAAAACGTGATTTATTAGTCATGAAAAGTAATGTGTTATTACTCGATCAATTACAGCAAGAAAACCAGCGTTTAAGAGAGTTACTTGGTTCTCCATTTGTGCGTGATGAACGTAAAATGGTGGCTGAAGTAATGGCCGTTGATTCTGATCCTTATAGTTATCAAGTGATGATAAATAAAGGTCGTGTTGATGGTGTTTATGAAGGCCAGCCTGTGATCAATGATAAAGGTATTGTCGGCCAAGTCTCTTATGTCGGTGCGCATAATAGCCGCGTGTTATTGCTCATTGATCCTACTAATGCGATTCCAGTTCAAGTTGTACGTAATGACATTCGTGTTATTGCTACTGGTGGTGGGCGTAATCATCAGATTTTATTGGAACATGTTCCAAGTAGTACCGATATTAAAAAGGGTGATCTACTGGTGAGTTCTGGGCTTGGAGGACGTTATCCTGAAGGGTATCCTGTGGCTCGTGTAACATCATTTACGTTTGATAATAAACGTCCATTTGCACAAATTACGGCAAAGACGACAGTCCAGTTTGATCGTTTACGTTATCTCTTATTAGTATGGCCAACCGATCGTTCTAAAATGAAAGTTAATACAGTCGTTGCTGACGGTAAGCCGATAATGACAGCGGTTACACCTATTGATACGGTTGATCCTATAATATTGAATATGCCATCAGCAAAACCAACGGATCTTGTCGTGCCAACACCGAAGAAGGTAAATAATGCCAACCAATAAAGCACATGGCCGAATCTGGATTTGGTTGTCATTTTTATTTGCATTAGTGTTGCAAGCCGTACCATGGCCGGGAGAACTTGAACCCTTTCGGCCGTCATGGGTAGTATTAGTGACGTGTTATTGGGTGTTAGCATTACCGCATCGCGTCAACGTTGGTACAGCCTTAGTGGTCGGCTTATTATGGGATTTAACTTTAGGTTCAACACTGGGTGTTCGTGGCCTGATGTTGTCAGTGATTGCTTATATTATTGCACTCAATTTTAGAGTATTACGTAATTTATCATTGTGGCAGCAAGCAATTATCATCGCGTTATTATCTTTAGCTGCTAAATTAATTGAATTCTGGGCTGAATATTTAGTTTCAAATATTAGTTTTTATCCGCAGCAGTTCTTGGCAGTGTTATTAAACTTTATATTATGGCCGTGGCTATTTTTATTGCTGCGCCGAATTCGACGTAAATTAGCAATTTGTTAGTAAAAATAAATTTTATAGGGGGAGCCAATAGGCATCCCCCTTTGTTCTTTTGGCGCAAAAATTACGTAATCATTTAATACGCTAATATTTGATAATAGCTCACTTAACAGCAGACTATTTAATAAAGGATCATTATGACTTCTCTTCAACTTTATCTTGCCTCTGGATCACCACGTCGAATGGAGCTTTTAACTCAACTTGGTTATAACTTTGAACGCATAGTGGTTGATGTCGAAGAATGTCATCAAGCTGGAGAAACGGCGGCACAATATGTGCAACGATTATCACGAGATAAAGCTTTTGCGGGTGTAAAAGCGGCGAATAATGACATTCCCGTACTGGGGGCTGATACTATTGTTGTAGTAGATCAACAAATTCTAGAAAAACCAGTCGATTTTGAGGATGCTGCGCGTATGCTGAGGTTATTATCAGGAAGGCAGCATCAAGTGATGACGGCTGTTACTTTAGCAACACAATCGCACAGTGAAACATGTTTAGTTACCACCCAAGTGTGGTTTAAAACTTTGTCAGATAACGATATTAAAAAATATTGGCACAGTGGTGAACCGCAAGATAAAGCAGGAAGCTATGGCATTCAGGGAATAGGTGGCAAATTTATTACCCGTATTGACGGCAGTTATTATGCTGTGATGGGGTTACCGTTAGTGGAAACCGACATCATGGTTCAAGATTTTTTAAAATTATAAGTAGAGGCAACCATGGGCATTGAGCTGCTAATAAATGTCACGCCGAGTGAAACGCGTGTCGCAATGATTGAAGGCGGTATTTTGCAAGAGATTCACATTGAACGTGAATCAAAGCGAGGTATTGTTGGCAATATTTATAAAGGACGTGTTAGTCGTGTCTTACCGGGAATGCAGGCTGCATTTATTGATATCGGTTTAGATAAAGCGGCATTTTTACATGCGTCAGATATTGTCCCGCATACTGAATGTGTGGCCGAAAATGAAAAGAAACAATTTAAAGTCCGTGATATCTCAGAGTTAGTCCGTCAAGGACAAGATATTGTGGTGCAAGTGGTTAAAGATCCATTGGGAACTAAAGGTGCCCGTTTAACGACGGATATTACTTTGCCCTCACGTTATTTAGTGTTTATGCCTGGTGCAAGTCATGTCGGTGTATCACAACGAATTGAATGTGAAAAAGAACGCGATCGTTTGAAAAAAGCAGTGTCACAACACTGTGATCACCTAGGTGGGTTTATTATTCGTACCGCCGCAGAAGGTGCAGATCCGGATGAAGTGGCACAAGATGCGGCATTTTTAAAGCATCTATGGCGTAAGGTGATTGAGCGTCGTGCAAAATATAAACCACGTTCAATGTTATATGGTGAACTTGGATTAGCGCAGCGTATTTTACGTGATTTTGTTGGTACTCAAATTAATCATATTCAAGTCGATTCACGGGTTGCGTTTGATAAACTTAAAGAATTCACTGATGAGTTTGTGCCTGAGGTTACCGAAAATATTGAGTATTATTCTGGTGACCAACCTATTTTTGATCTTTATGATACTGAAGCTGAAATTCAACGTTCGCTTGATCGTAAAGTAGAAATGAAATCGGGTGGGTATTTGATTATTGATCAAACCGAAGCCATGACCACTGTTGATATTAATACTGGGGCATTTGTTGGTCGTCGTAATCTTGATGAAACCATTTTTAATACCAATATTGAAGCGACTAAAGTGATTGCTCGCCAGTTACGGTTACGTAATTTAGGTGGCATTATTATTATCGATTTTATTGATATGGCATTAGAAGAGCACCAACGTCGCGTCTTACAAGCGTTAGAACAAGCACTTTCGTTTGATCGCGTTAAAACAAACGTTAATGGTTTTACTCAGCTTGGATTAGTTGAAATGACCCGTAAGCGTACCCGTGAAAGTATTGAACATGTATTATGTAATACTTGCCCCTCTTGTGAAGGCCGAGGTACCGTTAAAACGGTTGAAAGTGTGTGTTATGAAATTCTACGTGAAATAACCCGCGTTAATCGCGCTTATGATGCTGACCGATTTGTGGTCTATGTGTCATCTTCTGTTGGTGATGCTCTAGCGGGTGATGAGTATCATGCTCTGGCTGAGCTAGAAGTATTTATTGGTAAGCAAGTAAAAATCAAACCAGAGCCGCTTTATACTCAAGAGCAGTTTGATGTCGTTATGATGTAATGTACCTAGAGAGGAAGTAATAGTGCCAAAAATACTCGTACGTTTTGTACGCAGTGGGTTGTGGTTGATAGTGATTGTAGCGTTATTCTTAGCATCATTAATCACTGGCTTAAGGTTATTGCTTCCTCATCTTAATGATTACCGTCTGCCTATAGCACACTGGGTATCGCAGCAGGCAGATGTTGCTTTAACATTAACGTCAATTAATGGGAACTGGCAAATTGCTGGTCCTACTGTAACGGTTACGGGTATTTCTATATCTGCTCAACCTCATTCACAACCCCTTGCTAATATTGGTCAAGTCTCATTTTATTTTGATATTTGGCATTCAGCCCTGCATTTGCGTCCAATTTTCAAACAAGTGACTATTAGTCAGGTTGATCTTGATCTTACTAAAATAAAGCCGTCTTCATCAGCGTCAAATGTGGCTGATGTCAGTGTCGCTCAACGTTTAGAACAGCTGTTTTTTACGCGCTTAGGGCAATTTCAACTCCTCGATTCATCCGTGTCTTTTGTTGCTCCGTCAGGATCTGAGCAAAAACTTAATATTAAACAGCTTGATTGGGTAAATGTTGATGGCCGTCATTTGGCACAAGGAAATATTAATTTTTCTAATTCTGATCTGGGGCAATTAGCGATTAAAGCGAATATATCAGAACAAGGTGGACTTAAAAGTTTATCTGGTCTGGTGTATATAAAAGGTAAGCATGTATCAGTAACGCCATGGCTTAATAAGCAATTTTCTGGCGTGGCAAATATTACTGATAGTGAAATTGGGGTTGAGGCTTGGTTGGCATTTAAACATGGTCAAATTAAGAGTGCTAAGGCAAAGATCAATAACAGTATTATTGATTGGCAAGTAGGTAAAAAACAGCATCAAATTAATATTAAACATGGGCTGGTGGCGTTAAGGCCGATTCGATTGGCTGATGGATCTCGAACATGGCGGATTGATACTGAAAAATTTGCTATTTATACCGATGATGTCGCGTGGCCAACGTTTGATATTGCAGGCCAATTAAGTTTTGATGACCATGACCAATTAAATCAATGGAAATTGGCGTTAAGTAATATTGCCTTGCAACGATTATTACCGCTAATGAACTTTTTACCATCAACCAATAAGCTGGTTGATGCAGTGCGGCATCTTAAACCGGGTGGATTATTGACTCATATTCGCGTTGCCGGTGAAGCAAATAAAGTGCCTCGTTTTTCATTTAAAATACAACAATTAAGTGTTAAACCGTGGCAATGGGTTCCAGGTATTAATCATTTAAATGCCACTATTGCTGGAGATGGCCTTCAAGGTAACGTCACGCTTAATGTCGCGGCCGATAGTTTTGCTTATGAAAAGGTGTTTTCCAAACCGCTAAAAATAAATCACGCTCAAGTACAGGCTTATTGGCATCACGATGCTCAAGGTACTACGTTATGGAGTGACCAACTGGCAGTGGCAACACCAGATTTAACTTTTTCAGGGCAAGCTCGAGTTGATATTCCAGCTAGTGCACCCACATGGTTATCGTTATACGGTGAAGCCAGTGTTACCGATGCGGGCCAAACATGGCGTTATTTACCGCGACCTGCGTTGGGGGATCGCTTAACTGATTATTTAGCGACAGCAATTAAAGGCGGCAAGGTTAAGTCGGCGCGTATTTTATGGTATGGCGCACTTAATGATTTTCCTTATCAACATCATGATGGCGTTTTTCAAGCTTTTGTGCCGTTAACACACGCTAAATTCAGTTTTGATCCTGCATGGCCTGTGCTTCGTGATCTTCAACTTAATTTGTTATTTGAAAATGACAAAATGTATATTGATGCCAATCATGTGAAGACTTTAGGTGCGAGTAGCTCAAAAGTAGTCGGTAAGGCTGATTTAACCCCTAATGGCCAGCTTAAACTCGCAATTGATCTCGCTGCTACTGGACCTCAAGTTCGTCAATATATGCTCAATAGCCCATTAGCAAGTTCTGTTGGTAGTACTTTGACGACTATTGATGTTGCAGGGCCCGTAACGGCAAAGCTTAATTTGGATATTCCGTTTAATGGCTCTGATGTTGATGCGAGCGGTAAGGTATATTTTAAACATAATCAGATCACACTGACCACGCCACATTTAGCGATTAAAAACGTTAACGGTAGCTTAAGTTTTAATAACAATAAGATTAAAGCCCAAGGGTTAGTTGGGTTGTTATATCAACAGCCTATTCAGTTTGGATTTGATGGTAATACTGTTAAAAAATCAGCTGATTATAAAGTGAATGTTAATGTTGGTGGGCAATGGCAACTTGCTAAATTAAAAGATTATTTACCGTCGGCAGTATTGAACAATATAAATGGTAGTAGTAATTGGAAAGCTTTGGTTGGGGTTAATATTAAACCGAGTGGTTTTGATTATAACGTTGGTGTTACGGTACCTTTAACGCAGGTTAATAGTAAATTACCTTATCCATTGCAACATTTTCAGGACACTACCGCAGTATTAAAAGTTAACGTTAAGGGGGATAAAAACCAATTGTACACGCAAGCTGTGTTACCTAACGTTAGTTATCAAGCTCAGGTGTCATTGTTGGCTACCGTGCCTAAAATTACTGCGAGTAATCTTTCTATCGGTGATGAAAAGTTATTAACATCACCATTGCAAGGTCAATTAGTACGTATTAATAGTCGTCAGTTTAATGCGGATCAATGGTTGGCAGTAATAAGACAATTAATGGATAACCATACTTCATTATCGTTAGGGGCAACAACCCATACTGCGGGATTCTCATTACCCTTACCGACACGTGTGATGGCGAAGATTGATCAATTAACCTTAGGTGGTCTTGCTTGGCATCAACTTGATGCGGTCGCAACGCGTGGGCGAGGATGGTCGATTAAGTTAGCGTCGCAAGAAGCGAATGGTTATATCTCATGGATTAAAAATCAACCGTTAAATATCATTCTAAAATCATTACATCTTAATTTACCGCAATTAGAGCAGCAGCCACCCGGTGCATTATTAACGCCAAAATTAGCCACCAAACCGCCTTCAACCTTGGTTACCGCTAACGATCGCAGCACTATGGCAACGATGCCTGCGATTGATTTATCGATTGCAGATGCATGGTTACAAGGCTATCGCTTAGGGGCGGTAACAGCGACGTTAACTAAGCACAATCAGCGTTTACAGTTGCAGCAGTTTAAGGTTAAGTCTGGCAATGTAAAATTAAGTGCTTCTGGTGACTGGAGTATGGCTCGACAACATAATCACACTAAACTTGATATGGTGATCAGTGGTACGAATAGCACCGACTTACTCGATCGATTTGGGATTTCAGGCGGTGTACAAAATGCGCCATTTAATACCCACGTCATCGTTAACTGGCAAGGTACGCCTTGGGGAATTGATCGTACTACATTAAATGGTACGGTGAAGACGGACATTGGTAAAGGTATTGTCAGTGGTGTTGGTGGTGCAGGACGGTTATTAGGCTTATTTAGTCTTGATTCCATTATTCGAAAGATGAAGCTCGATTTTTCAGGGATATTTGATAATGGTTTAGCCTTTAATTATATTCGAGGGAATGGCACTATCAAAGACGGTATCTTTAATAGTCATGATATTAAGATGCAAGCACTCGCGGGTGATATGTACATCAATGGTAAAGTTAATCTTGTTGATGAAACAGTGAACGCTAACGTCAAATTTATTCCTGATTTCACCTCGGGGTTACCGGTAATGACGGCCTTTGCTGTCGCGCCGCAAGTAGCATTGTATGTGTTTGCGATTTCAACCGTGTTATCGCCAGTATTAGATGTTATTACTCAAGTAAATTATCAAGTTACAGGGCCTATTGCCTCGCCGAAGGTTATCGAAAGATCTCGGCTAGAAGGCGAATCTAAAGTACCAGAAAATAATCGCCTTTAAGTTGACCTCGTCACGATAGTCGTGACGGTAGATAAATCTGATTAATTTCAGTCATCGTTCAGAGAGATAACCATGACAAAGATTGGTGTAGTACAAATGAATTCAGGTACTGATCCTGAGCGTAACCTGAGCCAAATAAAGAAGTTTATGCAAGGGTTACAATTACAAGGGGCTAAATTAGTTGTTACTCCTGAAAATAGTGTTGTTTTTGGTAGTAAAGCTGATTATCAACGTTGGGCTGAACCATTAGGTCATGGTCCATTACAACAACAATTATCCCAATTTTCTCAGCAACTAGGGATTTGGCTACTTATTGGTTCTATGCCGATTTTACAAGCTGATGGTAGCATTACTACTACCTCGGTATTATTTGATGATCAGGGTAAGATCCACGCGCATTATAATAAAATGCACATGTTTGATGTTAATGTTGCGGATAAGCATCAGAGTTACCGCGAATCTGATACCTTTAAAGCTGGCGATGACATAAAAGTGATTGATACGCCTTTTGGTAAACTCGGATTATCAATTTGTTATGATATTCGTTTTCCTCAGCTTTATAGTGAGTTACGCCAGCAAGGTGCTGATATTATTATTATTCCAGCAGCCTTTACCAAATTAACAGGGCGTGCTCATTGGGAAATATTAGTTCGAGCACGTGCCATTGAAACCCAGTGTTGGGTTGTTGCCGCTGCGCAATGGGGCGAGCATAATGAAACTCGAGAAACATGGGGGCATTCAATGATTGTTGACCCATGGGGACAAGTGATTGCTTGCCAACAACAAGGAACGGGTGTTCTGACGGCAAATGTTGATTTACAATTAACCCATAAGATCCGTACCAATATGCCAGTGGCTGATCATGCCCGATTGGTGTTCAGTCATATTCAATAATTAAGAGCAAATTAATGACCCTTAACACTGTAGAAAGTACCATGCTAGACCAATCTGGTCTTGGTCGTGATGAATTGCATAAGATCCTTGGCTTAATTGCTACTCGTGATGTTGATTATGCTGATATATATTTCCAGTCATGCTGGCATGAGTCGTTAGTTTTAGAAGACAGTATCATTAAAGATGGCTCGTTTAATATTGATCGCGGTGTCGGTGTTCGTGCTGTTGCGGGTGAGAAAACGGGTTTTGCTTACTCCGATCAAATTAATTTATTAGCATTGACTCAAAGTGCGAAAGCGGCGCGCGGGATTGTGCGTCAAGGCGGTAATGGTAAAGTACAAACTTTTGCGCCGATGGCATCGTCAGGTATTTATTCACCGATTAATCCATTAGGCAGCTTTGATAAATACCAAAAGATTGCCTTACTTGAAGAAATCGATCGCTATATTCGCACTAAAGAGCCGTTGGTTACTGAAGTATCAGCCAGCATTAATGGTGTCTACGAAGAAGTATTAGTCGCGGCATTAGATGGCACTTATGCGGCAGATATTCGTCCATTGGTACGATTATCGGTGACAGTATTAGTTGAGAAAGGTGATAAGCGTGAGCGTGGTAGTGCGGGTGGCGGCGGCCGTTATGGTTACGAAACCTTTTTAACGGAAGATTCTACCGGTAAAAGCCAAGCGATCTTTTTTGCTGATGAAGCGATTCGTCAAGCATTAGTAAATCTTGAGGCGGATGCTGCTCCTGCTGGCACAATGCCGATTGTATTAGGCGCTGGTTGGCCTGGCGTTTTATTGCATGAAGCCGTTGGTCATGGTTTAGAAGGTGACTTTAACCGTAAAGGTTCATCAATGTTTGCAGGTCAAATCGGACAGCAGGTTACATCGCCACTTTGTACGATTGTTGATGATGGAACGCTGATTAATCGTCGTGGTTCAGTTAACATTGATGATGAAGGTACGCCAGGCCAACACAAT
The DNA here is from genome assembly GCF_021236965.1 of Photobacterium carnosum. Classification (NCBI taxonomy): domain Bacteria; kingdom Pseudomonadati; phylum Pseudomonadota; class Gammaproteobacteria; order Vibrionales; family Vibrionaceae; genus Photobacterium; species Photobacterium carnosum. The sequence goes on from NZ_WMDN01000011.1 coordinate 47,595, forward strand.
GTACTGGTTGAAGGTGGTAAGCTGAAAGGCTATATGCAAGATAAGTTGAATGCGCGTCTAATGGGCGTTGCTCCAACAGGTAATGGTCGTCGTGAATCGTATGCCCATTTACCTATGCCTCGCATGACCAATACGTACATGTTGCCGGGTGAGCATACACCAGAAGAAATTATTGCCAGTGTTAAAAATGGTATTTACGCACCAAACTTTGGTGGTGGTCAAGTCGACATTACTTCAGGTAAGTTTGTATTCTCAGCCTCAGAAGCCTATTTAATTGAAAACGGTAAAGTAACCCGTCCAATTAAAGGTGCGACTTTAATTGGTAGTGGTATTGAAGCCATGCAGCAAGTGTCGATGGTGGGTAATGATCTTGATATCGACCGTGGGGTTGGTGTGTGTGGTAAAGGGGGTCAGAGCGTGCCTGTCGGTGTTGGTCAGCCAACATTGAAAATTGATTCAATGACCGTTGGTGGTACTGAATAATTTTTTATTGCGACGTGGCTTGAAATAAAAAGCCATGGTGTTGAATAAAAGTAATAAATAAAATGCCAGCAAAAATGCTGGCATTTTTTTGTTCATAATATGGATTAATCGAAGCGATTAATCAGCAAGGTAAAGAGATTTCAAATATTGAAAAATCTCACGATTCGCCTTGCCTGGTTTTTCTTGCGCCTTTTCTTTTGTTGCTTGGCGCATCAATTGGCGTAGGTGTTGGCGATCAGCATCAGGATGATCAACCAGAATAGCATTTAGCATGCTGTCACCATTCTCAACGAGCTTGTCACGTTTAATCTCAAGCTTTTTAAGGGCAACAGTGTGCTGAGAGTGCTTATTATTTAATTTGTCGAGTCCGGCTTGAATTGGATCGAGATCCATATGACGCATTTGCTTACCAATAAACTGCAATTGACGACGACGCGCTTCTTTACTAAAGCGTTGGGCGTCTTTAATTGCGTCCATCATTTCTTCATCTAATGGTATTTTTGCAAGAGCGTTAGGCGTTAATTCAACTAACGCTTCACCAATTTTTTGCAACTCTTCCATGTCGCGTTTCATCTCAGACTTACTTACCCAGATGATTTCTTCTTCTTCATCCCAAGGGGCTTTTTTATTTTTACGGCTCATAAATGGGCTCACTTATTGTATCAATAGTTCTATTTTATCAGTTTAATAACGATTTTGGGCGTAAATTACATTATTCTATAACTAATAAGCTAAACCCTAACCTTAAGTGATTGTATGGACGTAAGAGAACAGGTTGCTCATCAGCGTGTTGAACTTGAAGCCGCAGTAGCAAAAGCGCTTGAAGTCGCTGGTAAACAGGCTGATGCAGCCGAAGTAGCCATTAACAAAACAACAGGTATCAGTGTTTCTACTCGTATGTGTGAAGTAGAAAATGTTGAATTTAATAGCGATGGTGCACTGGGTATTACTGTGTATCGCGGTCACCGTAAAGGTAGCGCTTCAACTTCTGATTTAAGTGAAGCTGCCATTGCACAAACGGTTGCAGCAGCTTTAGATATTGCCAATTACACCTCTGAAGATCCGTTTTCAGGCCCAGGCCCTGCGGAACTGATGGCGCGTAATATTCCTGATTTAGACTTATTTTATCCTGATGAGCCTGAACCTGATCGTGCTGCTGCCATTGCCATTGCAGCAGAAGAAGCGGCGCTTGCTTTTGATCCGCGCGTAAAACAAAGTGATGGTGCGAGTTACGATAGTCACTATGGTGTGCGTGTTTACGGTAACAGTCATGGCATGTTAGCCAGTTATGCTTCTAGTCGTCACAGCATCAGTTGTTGTGTGATCAGTGAAGGTAAAGACGGCAATATGGAGCGTGATTATAGTTATACGACTTCACGTTTAGCGTCTGATATGTGGACACCTGAACGTGTGGGCCGTCATGCAGCAGAGCGTACTGTTAGCCGTATTGATCCGCAAAAACTGACAACACGTGAAGCGCCAGTAATGTTTGCAGCGGATGTTGCAACCGGACTGTTTGGTCATTTAGTGATGGGGATCAGCGGCGCTAATTTATACCGTAAATCGTCATTCTTACTTGATAAGTTGGGTGAGCAGATTTTCCCTGAGTGGTTAAATATCAGTGAGCGTCCTCATATTCTACGTGGTATGGCAAGTACGCCGTTTGATAGTGAAGGGTTAGCGACCTATGATCGTGAGATTATTACTGGCGGCGCACTGCAAACGTATCTGTTAACCAGCTATGCGGCACGTAAGATGAAGATGCAACCAACAGGTCATGCTGGTGGTATCCACAACTGGATCGTGTCATCAACTGGTGAAAACTTTGAGCAAATGCTGAAGAAGATGGATCGTGGTTTGTTGGTGACTGAATTGATGGGCCAAGGGGTTAACATTATCACGGGTGATTATTCTCGTGGTGCGGCTGGCTTCTGGGTTGAGAATGGTCAAATTCAATATCCTGTCTCTGAAATTACCATTGCGGGTAATCTTAAAGATATGATGCAAAACATTGTCGCAATTGGTAGTGATACTGAGATGCGCAGTCAGATCCTAACGGGCTCAATGTTATTAGATTCAATGAAAATAGCTGGCGAATAATATTATTCGAATCAGCCATTTAGTCTGAATAGAAAAGCCCGAATCAAGTAATTGATTCGGGCTTTTTTGATTAATCATTTGGCAGCAAGTTAAGGCGTAATAAATATCGTAGCGAGGCCTAAGAACACCATTAAACCAACAATGTCAGTACAGGTGGTGAGTGCCATTCCGCCCGCTAAAGCTGGGTCAATCTTGAGCTTTTTAAGTCCAATTGGAATTAATACTCCAGCGACGCCTGCAATAAACAGGTTAGCTAACATCGCTCCTGCCATAATCACGCTAAGTATCAAACTGCCTTTCCAAACAAAGACCACCAGACCGATAATTAACGCCCAAACCACACCGTTAATTAAACCGACACGAGCTTCTTTACTGAGTAGCCAGCGGGTGTTGGTGTCACCGATATGACCAACAGCAAGGCCTCGAATAACCAAGGCAACCGTTTGATTACCAGCAACGCCACCCATTGAGGGAACGATAGTCATTAATACAGCAACGGTCGCCATCTGTTGTAAAGTGTGTTCAAACATATTGGAAACAGATGCGGCTGCTAATGCTGTCAGTACATTAACGCCAAGCCAAATACTTCGGCTTTTAGCTGATTTTAATACTGGTGCAAAGGTATCTTCGTCATCATCCATACCCGCCATGGACATCATTGAGTGCTCCGCTTCTTCACGGATCAAGTCAACCACGTCATCGATAGTAATACGACCTAATAAATGGTTATTCACATCAACAACTGGAGCTGATAACCAATTTCGACGTTCAAAAAGGTTAGCAATTTCACTGTCAGCCATATCCACCGCAATCGCTTCATCAGCATCTTGCATAACATCTTTAATTTCAATGTTAGGTTGTGTGGTAATTAAGGTTGATAATGATAGGTGACCAATTAATACTTGTTTTTTATCAACAACATATAACGAATCTGTTGCTTCTGGTAACTCACCGCGCATGCGTAAATAACGTAATACTACATCCGCTGTTACGTCACCACGGATGGTGATGAAATCGGTACTCATCATTCCACCGGCAGTATCTTCCGGATAAGCTAATGCTTCTTCGATCCTATGCCTATCGGTGGTATCGATTTGTGCTAATACTTCTTGGTAACGCTCATCAGAGAGGCTACGCAATACGTATGCAACGTCATCACTTTCCATCCCCTCGGTAACGGCTGCCAGTTTTTCTGGTTCCATTTGCGAGACGATGCCATCTTTTACATCTTCAGAAAGTTCATCAAGGATCTCACCTTGCTCTTCCGGATCCGTCAATTGCCATAAGACTTGACGTTCTTTCGGTGGCGAGGCTTCTAACAGGTGAGCAATATCCTCCGGCTCCATATCTTGGAGTAACCGGCGAACATGGACAAACATGCCATTTTCAAGGGCTTTGTTGACTTCTTGGAGTGTGTGATGGGTTTGATCTTGTTCTAATACATCCACCATAGGTATTAGGCCCACTTATATTTGATGGCGCAATAAGCTGAATTTTAACGTAATCAGTGAGTCTTTGTCTTGTGCTGATTGCTATTTTATTAGCTTATAAACTGATGAAGTATTGGAAATATGTATGATTATAATCGCGAGATATCTACATTTCATGCATTTTCTCTGCTAATAACAGCTAACTAGCACATTTTATGGCAAAGTATTACGTGTTAAATAATTATTAATATCAACCATAAAAGAAGGTTTTTAACTGACCATTTGTTGTTAGTAATATTGGCGATTAATTTTCTTCATCAAACCCGGCTTCAATTAAGTTTGAAATGGCGATTAATGCAGGTTTTGCATCTTGGCCGTCAGCGCTAACCATGATTTTTTGACCTTGGGCTGAATCTAGCATTAGTAAGCCCATGACACTATCAGCAGTAGCGCTGTTATCACCATTAGTGATGGTAATTATGGCAGAAAAACTTTGGGCTAATTCAACCAATTTTATTGCGGCTCGAGCATGAAGCCCGAGACGATTACGAATAAATAATTCGCGTTTAATGGTCATTTATAGTTTTCCAATGTGCGGTGGCGTACCTGCACTTGTTGACCTTGTTGGGTGAAATAATCAGCCAGTTGTTGAGCGATATAGACTGAGCGGTGTTGACCACCAGTACAACCAATTGCGACAGTGACATAACTACGATTATTTTTTTCTAGCATTGGTAACCATGTTTCTAGAAAATTACGTAATTGATAGTTAAGTTTATTCACTTCAGCATGAGCTGCTAAAAAATCTTTAACGGGTTGATCAAGACCTGTCTGTGGTTTGAGCTCTGGAACCCAATGTGGGTTTGGTAAAAAGCGGACATCAAACACGTAGTCAGCATCAGAAGGTAAACCATGTTTAAAACCAAAAGATTCAAATACTAATACTAATTCTCGAGCTTCTCGGCCTAAGACTCGGGCTCGAACGGTTTCACTTAAATCATGAATTGAACTATTGGTGGTATCAATGACAAGATCAGCATGTTCTTTGAGTTCACCAAGTAGAATCGCTTCAGATTGAATGGCTTGCTCAAGGCTCATATTGTGGCGTGAAAGCGGGTGTAAACGACGAGTTTCACTAAAACGTTTAACTAATTCTTTGTCATCGGCATCAAGAAAAATAAAATTGGTATCAACATCATTGGGTAAATTATTAAAAATTACCTCAAGTTCACCTTGATGGGGGGGCATATTACGAATATCGACACTAACGGCAATATCTTGTTCGCTATTAGCAATGTCATTTACAAATTGCGGCAGCAGATGAACAGGAAGGTTATCAACACAGTAATAACCTAAATCTTCTAGCACGCGTAGTGCAACAGATTTACCTGAACCTGAACGGCCGCTAACAACCATTAACCTCATGGCTAAGCTACCTTTTATTGTGGGATTACACTGACTTCTTCTTCATCAATCAGTATGTTATATAATTCTTGATCTGTTGTTGCATTGCGAAGTTGCTTACAAATTTTCTTATTGCCGAGTTTTTCTGCCATGCTTGCAAGGGTCGATAAGTGCTCTTTACATTGTTCTTCTGGTACCAGAAGTGCAAATAAAAGGTCAATAGGTTGACCATCTATAGCATCAAAATCGATCGGTTGTTGGCATTGAATGAGTACGGCGATCGCATGATCACTGTTACTGATTCGGCCGTGAGGGATCGCAACCCCGTTACCTATACCTGTGGTACCCAATTTTTCACGATTGAGCATACATTCAAATAATGGCTGCGGATTTTGATCAAGATGTGTTGCCGCGATCTCACTAATGAGCTCTAGCGCGCGTTTTTTACTGGAGCAAGAGACTGCACTTTTGGTGCAGTCTAGGCTCAATACGTTACTCAGTTGCATGATTAGTGACTATTGAGTTTATCTTTGTGTTTGTTTAATTGACGGACCAGTTTATCAGTCAATTCGTCAATCGCGGCATACATATTTTCAGAGTCCGCTTTCGCGTGGATTTCTCCTGAATTAATATGCAGAGTTGCTTCGGCAATTTGTTGGAGTTTTTCGACATTTAATATCACTTGAATGGTATTAATTTTGTCGAAAAAACGCTCTAGTTTTTCAAACTTGGTACTGACATATTCTCGCAAAGAATCGGTTACATCAACATGGTGTCCGGTGATATTGATTTGCATAGACATCTTCCTTTTGTTGGCGCTGATCCGATTTAGATCAGACATTTTCGCTGATTTGATGGCGGAATTCCTAAAGATTCACGGTATTTTGCGATAGTTCGTCGCGCAACTATGATCCCTTGTTCTGCCAATAAAGTCGCAATTTTGCTGTCACTCAGGGGTTTAACCTGATTTTCAGCAGCAACAAGTTTCTTCACCAGTGCGCGAATAGCTGTCGATGAACATTCACCGCCACTATCCGTACTGACATGACTTGAGAAGAAGTATTTCAATTCAAAAATACCCCGAGGTGTATGCATATATTTTTGAGTCGTGACTCGGGATATGGTGGATTCGTGCATTTCAACTTCAAGGGCAATGTCGTTGAGAACCATCGGTTTCATGGCTTCTTCGCCAAATTCAAAAAAATCTTGTTGTTGTTTTACAATACAACGAGCGACTTTCAACAAGGTTTCATTGCGGCTTTCAAGGCTTTTAATCAGCCATTTTGCATCTTGAAGGTGGGTGCGAATAAATTGTCCATCCGCACTGTTGCGGGTGTTATTACTTAATGCGGCGTATTGCTGATTCACTTTAATGCGTGGAACACTATTAGGGTTGATACTGACGATCCATTCACCATTATCTTTAAATACTGATACATCGGGGATAACATATTCGGTTTCGGTTGAAACAACGTGGTTACCAGGGCGAGGATCTAAGTTATGAATCAGATCCATTACCGCTTTAAGTTCCGGTTCTTTAAGTTTAGTTTCGCGCATCAGTTGGCGATAATCGCGATTGCCTAATAAGTTAATATGTTCACGTAATAGTATTTTAGCTTCGGTAAGCCATTGCGTTTGTTTGGGATAGGTGGCGAGTTGAAGTAGTAAGCATTCTTGTAAATTGCGCGAAGCGACACCGAGTGGATCAAATTGCTGTACGCGTTTGAGTACAGCTTCTACTTCATCAAGCTCAACATCGAGTTCTTCATCTTCAAAATTTTCTAGAATTTCGGCGGTGGTACAACTGAGGTAACCTTTATCATTCACTGCATCTATAATGGCGATTGCAATCGCTAAATCTGTTTCGCTAAATGGGGTGAGATGTACTTGCCACATTAAATAATCTTGCAATGATTCAGTGGTTTCACCTTGGTAGATCGGAATATCATCATCAATGGCAATACCCGTACTGCCTGTTCCTGCACTGTAAACATCATCCCAAGTACTATCAACGGGGAGTTCTGTTGGTAGTTCGCGAGTTTCAATAACTTCTGCGGTATCAAAGCTCTCGATATCATCGGGATTTTCGTTGCTATCATTTGTGGAAGTGTCTGCGATTGAGGTCTCATTGTTAGTGTTAACTTCATCCGCTTCATTAGTTTCATCGAGCTCTAGGAGAGGGTTACCATCAAGCGCTTCTTGGATTTCTTGTTGAAGTTCTAATGTAGAGAGTTGCAACAAGCGAATCGCTTGCTGCAATTGAGGCGTCATTGCTAACTGCTGACCGAGCTTAAGTTGGAGCGAAGTTTTCATTAACGTTGATACACCTTATTGTTATTATTGTTATTATCTGCAATCAATAGCTAATGGTGAGGGCTAGAGACGGAACTGATCACCAAGATAAACCCGCTTAACATGTTCATGATTAAGTACATGCTCTGGGGTTCCATTCGCGATCAGATGGCCTTGGCTTACAATATAAGCATGCTCACAGACATCCAGTGTTTCACGGACGTTATGGTCAGTAATTAATACCCCTAACCCACGATCTCGTAAATGTTTAATGATTTTTTTGATATCGATAACTGAAATGGGATCGACACCTGCAAACGGTTCATCCAGTAAAATAAATTTAGGATTTGCTGCTAATGCGCGAGCAATTTCAACTCGACGTCGCTCACCACCAGATAATGCTTGTCCTAAGCTATCGCGAATGTGTTGAATATTAAATTCATCTAACAACTCTTCTGCTTTGTTTTGACGTGCATCTTTGGTTAGTTCTTTACGGGTTTCTAACACTGCCATTAGGTTGTCATAAACCGTTAGACGACGGAAAATTGATGCTTCTTGTGGTAAATAGCCGATACCCATTCGTGAACGGTTATGCATCGGTTGGAGGCTAATATCTTCACCATCAATGGTGATCGTACCTTCATCGCGACTAACCAAGCCAACGATCATGTAAAAGGAGGTGGTTTTCCCTGCACCGTTAGGACCAAGTAAACCAACAATTTTCCCTGATTCTACCTCAAGGCTGACATCGGAAACGACTTTGCGTCCGTTGTAACTTTTTGCAAGGTGTTCAGCTTTTAGAATAGCCATAAATAATGTTTATTTCTTATTATTGTTTAATTGACTTGGTAGTATCACGGTGGTGACACGTTCTTTTTTACCGCTTTCTGCGACTAGACGTTGATTGGGAATATTGTAGGTAATGATATTACCTTTAATATTGCTACCATCTTGATTTAGCTCGGCTTTACCTGTCATTTTTAGGTGTTCAGTGGCGGTTTCATAACGCATTTTAAGTGCTTCACCATCAAGGGGTTTACCGTTATCCATTATTTGATGGAATGTAGCCGGTTGTCCATATGCCATGATAGTTTGTTGTTGAGATTTAGCATTTTCTCGAGTGATAACAACTTTATTAGCGCGAATATCAATCGTTCCTTGACGCAACTTAACATTACCGATAAACGTGACAATATTATTTGGCATATCAACTTGTTGACTGTCTGAGTCAATATAAATGGGTTGTTTAGTGTCACTTTTCATTGCCCATGTTGGTGCACTGATACACAACAAGCATAGTAGAGTACTAATTTTTAGTCGGTTCATATCTACCTTTTACATTTTTTAGAAGAGTTGCCACGTTACGATCCATATTACCTTTCATGCCATCGCCTTGATTTTGGAATACTGGGCCATTGATAGTGACATGATCATTGGTACTAAAGTCTTTATTGACTAAGTTTAAACGTAAATTATCTGTTTTAATAACCTGAATATCGGAATCAGGTAATAGATTGAAAATACGCACATTACCTTGTAAGTGTAAGATTTTATCTTGTTCTAGTTTGGCATTATTAGCACTGATTCGCCATTCAGCATCTTGCCCTTGCCTAAAAATCCATAATACCGGTTGGGTGAATGTTGTCTCACCACTAACATTGAAGTGTTCAAGATGTTCAGCATCAATTTGATATTGACGGATTCCCTTCAAATCAAAGCTGGTATTACTGACTTTACTACCAATAAACATTGGTTTTTCGTCATTAGGTTTTACTTGAACATCTTGTTGCCAATATTGTTCAAGTAGATAATAGCCGAGCCATGCACATATAATCATTAATAGTACATAGAATAGCTTTTTAAAAGTCATAGACTTAAGCCTTTATTTTCTTTGGTGTTACCGATGATTTTCAGAGATATAGTAGCGCTATAGAACACCGGCTTTAAGCAAATCGTGCATATTTAGCGCTCCAACTAATTGGTTGTCTTCCGTTACCAATAAGCCATTAATTTTGTTATCTTCCATTAATTTTAGCCCTTCTGCGGCTAAAAGTTGTGGTGAAATCGTTCGTGGGTTACTCGACATCACTTCGCCAATACGAGTGTTGTGAATATCAATATGATTATCCAGTAAACGGCGTAAATCACCGTCGGTAAAAATACCACGTAATTGTTGGTTGTGATCAACAATTGCCGTCATTCCTAAGCCTTTGTGTGATATTTCTAATAGGGCGTCTTTGATGCTTGCGTGTTCTTCTATCACCGGCAGTAACTCGCCACTGTGCATAACATCTGCAATGCGAAGTAATAATTTACGACCCAAGGCACCACCTGGATGAGAAAGCGCAAAATCGTCAGCAGTAAAACCGCGAGCTTCCATTACTGAAATAGCAACAGCATCACCCATAACAAGAGTAGCGGTTGTACTTGAGGTGGGAGCTAGATTTAATGGGCAGGCTTCTTTATCTACCGTGACTTGAAGATTAACTTGCGCCATTTTTGCCATGCTGGATTCAGGCTTGCCTGTCATGCTGATCATCGCAATACCGAGTCGTTTAATAACGGGCAGTAATGCGAGTATTTCAACTGCTTCACCTGAGTTAGAAATGGCAATCACGACATCACTTTTTTTGATCATGCCTAAGTCACCATGGCTGGCTTCACCTGGATGAACAAAGAATGCAGGGGTTCCTGTGCTGGCCAATGTTGCGGCTATTTTTCGCCCAATATGACCTGATTTCCCCATACCCATTACAATTACTTTGCCTTGGCAGTGTAAGATTAACTCACACGCAAGGATAAAGCTGTTATCAATATAATCACGGATTTTTTCAAGTGCTTGTAATTCAGTATTGAGTACTTTTTTACCATGGCTGCAAAAATCAAATTGACCAGACATTAGAGAATGCTCCTGTTATGCGGCGATATTAAGAAATAAAAATGCTTGATAAGCAATAAAGCAAATCACTAATATTCCACCTTCAATACGATTAATGAGGCGGTGTTTACCGAGTGCCATTACCAGTAATAAAATTGAAATAGCCAACATAACATAAAAATCACGGCTCATAGCCAGTGGGCTTAATGCTGATGGATTCAGTAATCCAGGGATGCCCATTACCGCTAAAATATTAAAAATATTAGAGCCAATAATATTACCAACGGCCATATCATCTTCGCCTTTAAAAACGCTGGCTATTGAGGCTGCAAGTTCAGGCAAGCTGGTACCGACAGCAATGATTGTTAAACCAATCACTAAGTCACTCATACCGTAATATTTAGCGATAGTAACTGCTGACCCCACCACTATATCTGAAGAGTACAATAGAAGACCTAGGCCGATAAATACCCAGATAATCGCTTTGGTATTACTGACGCCCGCGGGAATGTCTGCTTGTTGTTCTTCTACTAATGGATCGCTCTTACTGTCGCGGCTAATTTTTAGCATAGCGATTAAGAAAATACCAAACAGTACTGCGAGAATAATACCTTCGTGACGGCTTAAATAATTATCCCACAGAACCACACCAGCAATAACTGTGACGCCCAGCATAATCGGTAATTCACGTCGAATAATGGTTGAGCTAATGCATAATGGTTTTATTATCGCTGTAATACCAAGAATTAACGCGATATTAGCAATGTTTGAACCTAGTACATTACCGACGGCGGTATCAGTTTTATCTGCCAGCGCTGCGGTGGCTGAAACCATCATTTCTGGTGCAGAAGATCCCATTGCCAAAATAGTCATACCAATAACCAGTGGTGCAACACCAAAGTTTTTTGCTAATGCTGCGGCACCATATACCAATCTATCTGCACTCCAAACCAGTAAAGCTAATCCGATACAGAGCAACACAATGGCTTCTAGCATTTTAATTCCTTTTCAGTATGACTCGCTAAAAAAGCGGTTTTTAGTCAATTGATAAAATATTTCCAATTTGAGTTGTCAATTTTGACGTTAACTCATGCAAAAGGGAAGCATAAGCCAATACTAATTATTATCTTAAGGTTGTTTTAGGCGCTCTGATGGATTAACTAGTGCTGAACCTGAACCGATAAAGGTTAGAAATCAGCCGTTGACTATTTACACTATTAAAACAATGTTTTATTTTAAGTGACTTATAATCAGTTTGATTTGTTTTAGAATGGAATAAAGCGGTTAGGATAAATTTTATGGTAAATGTGTTATTTTTTAATAAAAACCTACCGTTAAAGTATGATAATTCTGCGCTTTGGTTGAGTTAGCGTTTAATTCCTCCTATCATCGTCGATCTGTTTTTATAATGTCGATTAATTATTTTTAAGTTATTTATTAAAAGTGGCATGAAACGCTATTGTGTCAAATAACATCAATATTCATCGCTTACGCAAGCTAGCGAGAGGTGCCGTAAACATAATGTTCAATGACGATGTACTGATTTCGATTAAAAACATGAGTTTCTCCCGTAGTGAACGGCTTATTTTTGATAATATTAGCCTTGATATTCCACGCGGAAAAATCACCGCTATTATGGGGCCATCAGGGATCGGAAAAACGACCTTATTACGTTTGATTGGCGGTCAGATTGCACCAGATAATGGTGAGGTGTGGTTTGATCAATGGAATATACCCACATTGCGCCGCAGTGAACTTTACCAAGCGCGTAAACGTATGAGTATGTTATTTCAATCTGGGGCATTATTTACCGATATGACCGTGTTTGATAATGTTGCTTTCCCACTGCGAGAACACACTCAGCTACCTGAAGATTTACTGCGAACATTAGTACTCTTGAAATTAGAAGCGGTCGGTTTGCGGGGAGCTGCACAATTGATGCCCAATGAATTGTCAGGCGGTATGGCCCGTCGAGCAGCATTGGCGCGCGCGATTGCCCTTGATCCTGATTTAATGATGTATGATGAACCGTTTGTTGGCCAAGATCCGATTACAATGGGGGTATTGGTTAAGTTAATCCGCGATCTTAATCAAGCTTTAAATATTACCTCTGTCATCGTATCTCACGATGTGCCTGAAGTGATGAGTATTGCCGATCATGTCTATATTCTTTCTGGTGCTAAGATCATTGGTAGTGGCACACCTGATCAATTACGTGCCGATACTAACCCTCAAGTACGCCAATTTTTAGATGGTGATGCTGATGGTCCTGTTCCTTTTCAATTTCCAGCACAACCATTACATGATGATTTGTTTGGTTAATTTGTAGCCCTGAACGCTGTTATGGCATTAGTGTATGACAATAGAAAATATGAGCAAAAAATGATAATTGATGCTATTTCCCGATTGGGACGAGCGACCATTGAAAAGTGTCAAGCATGCGGTCGTGCAAGCTTGATGTTATATGGGGCGTTAGTGTGTAAGCCACAACCGATAAAAATGTTGCCATTATTGATCAAACAACTGTATTCAGTTGGGGTGCTATCAATGGCGATTATTTTAGTATCGGGATTATTTATTGGTATGGTGTTAAGCCTCCAAGGTTATTTGGTCCTCGCAGGTTATGGTGCAGAAACCAGCCTTGGACAAATGGTGGCATTATCTTTATTACGTGAATTAGGACCAGTAGTAACGGCCCTATTATTTGCAGGTCGTGCAGGCTCTGCGTTAACGGCAGAAATTGGGTTAATGAAAACCACCGAACAATTATCCAGTATGGAAATGATGGCCGTCGATCCGCTACGTCGTGTGATTGCACCGCGTTTTTGGGCGGGTGTTATTTCAATGCCATTGTTAGCACTAATGTTCTCTTTAATTGGACTTTGGGGCGCACAATTAGTCGGTGTTGATTGGAAAGGCATTGATTACGGCAGTTTCTGGTCTGTGATGCAATCATCAGTTGATTTTAGTACTGACATTGGTAATAGCATTATCAAGTCGGTCGTATTTGCTATCGTGATTACATGGATTGCAGTCTTTAATGGTTATGATGCCGTACCAACCTCCGAAGGCATTAGTCGGGCAACAACTCGTACGGTGGTTAATTCATCATTGGCGGTACTCGGGCTTGATTTTGTGTTAACAGCATTAATGTTTGGAAGCTAAACATTCACTTAGCCGCATGCATACGACGGCATAAATTACATGGATAAAAGATAATGCAACAAAATAAACGATTAGAATTGTGGGTTGGTGTGTTTATGCTCGCCGGCATTAGTGCCTTATTAGTGTTAGCGTTTAAAGTCGCTAACATACAAAGTTTTGGTAGTACTGAAACTTATACCCTGAAAGCGCATTTTGATAATATTGGCGGCCTAAAAGTACGATCACCTGTTAAGGTCGGTGGTGTTACTGTTGGTGAAGTAACCTCGATTACCTTAGATAAACAGACGTATGTTCCTATTGTTACCCTAGATGTTAATAAAAAGTTTGGTTATTTCCCTGAAACCAGTTCAGCCTCTATTTTGACTTCAGGTCTATTAGGTGAACAATACTTAGGTATTAGCCCTGGATTTATTGATACTGATACTGAGATGTTACATAACGGTGATTTAATTGAAGACACTAAATCTGCGTTAGTATTAGAAGATATGATTGGTCAAGTGCTGTATAGCCTTGGCGGTGATAAGAAATAATGAGGATAGTTACTATGAAATTTGTACGAGGTTTAATGCTATGTTTATTAGCTATACCAATGTTAGCCCAAGCGGCAACAGTTGATCAAACCAACCCTTATAAAATGATGAATACAGTATCTGCGCATTTATTTGGTACTTTAAAAGCAGAACAAACAAAAATTAAAGCGAATCCAGAACAATTACGGGTGATCGTGAAGCAAGAATTATTGCCGTATATTAATACCCGTTATGCAGCTTACAAAGTTTTAGGATCTAATTTACGTAATACAACAGCTGAGCAACGTGATGCATTTACGGCGGCTTTCACTGATTATTTAGTGGCATCATATGCTCAAGTATTGACGCAATATACCGATCAGAAAATTGAATTAGAATCACCTAAGCCAGTTCCAGCTGATCGCAGTATTATTTCGGTTCGGGTTGATATTGTTGGCCCGCAACGTCCACCCATTCGTCTTGATTTTAAATTACGCTTGAATAAAAAAACCAAAGAATGGCAGGGATTTGACATGGTTGCAGAAGGTGTCAGTATGCTTTCAACGAAGCAAAGTGAGTGGAGTGGTCAACTTCGCACTAAAGGCATTGATGCTGTAACACAAAGTTTACGTGATTTAGCAGCAAAACCGATTCAAATTGAGAATAATTAATCATGGCTGCGAATGAGATTTGTTGGCTGGTGGTTGCTGAAGGGCAATACCGCTTGTCAGGGTCGTTAGATCGTGACACAGTGCCTGCTTTTTGGCGCCAAAGAAGCGAATGGATGCCACATAATAAGCAGCTTGTACTCGATCTTGTTGACTTGTCTCGAGTAGACTCTTCTGGCATGGTGATGTTACTGCATTTGTGCCAGCATCTTGAGCAAGCAGGGAGTCGCGTTATGTTGCACAATGTACCTCAACAGCTTAAGACGCTGTTTCGCTTAAGCCATATCGAACCAATGTTAGCAGCTTGCATGGAGTAAGCTGTAGAGAGGATAGCTTGTGGAAATCTCTGAGATTAAACAAATTCTAGAAACGGCTTTAGACGTTGATGAAATCATCGTTAAAGGTGAAGGTAGCCACTACCAAGTGATCGCGGTGGGTACACTATTTGACGGTATGAGCCGTGTCAAAAAACAACAAACAATTTATGGTCCACTAATGGATCGTATTGCAGCAAACGACATTCACGCGTTAAGTATTAAAACATATACGCCTGAAGAGTGGGCGCGTGATAAAAAATTAATGTCGTTATAGAGAGCTAAATGATGCAAAAGTTTCGTATTCAGGGCAGTGGCCCACTAAGCGGTGAAGTGTCTATTTCTGGCGCTAAAAATGCAGCATTACCAATTTTATTTGCCGCATTACTTGCTGATGGTCCGGTAGAAATTGCCAATGTTCCTCAGTTACGTGATATTGATACTACGATGGAATTACTGTCACGTTTAGGTGTAATAGTTTCTCGTAATGGTTCATCTGTTCATATTGACGCAAGTGACGTTAATGAATTTTGTGCGCCTTATGATCTCGTAAAAACCATGCGCGCGTCTATTTGGGCGTTAGGTCCATTAGTGGCACGTTTTGGTCAAGGTCAAGTATCATTACCTGGTGGTTGTGCTATTGGTGCACGTCCTGTTGATTTACACATTGTGGGTCTTGAACAGCTTGGTGCAACGATTACGTTAGATGAAGGTTATGTTAAAGCCTCGGTCGATGGTCGTCTGAAAGGCGCTCATATCGTGATGGATAAAGTGAGTGTTGGCGCTACAGTTACCATTATGTCTGCGGCAACATTAGCAGAAGGTACAACGGTAATTGAAAATGCGGCCCGTGAGCCAGAGATTGAAGATACCGCGGCATTCTTAAATGCAATTGGTGCCAAAATTACTGGTGCAGGCACTGCAACTATCACTATTGAAGGTGTTGATCGTCTTGCTGGTGGTTGCCATGAAGTGGTTGCAGACCGAATTGAGACAGGTACTTTCTTAGTTGCTGCTGCTGTTTCTGGTGGCAAAATTGTTTGTCGCAATACTAAGCCTGAATTACTTGAAGCCGTATTAGCGAAGCTAGAAGAAGCGGGTGCATTGGTTGAAACGGGTTCTGATTGGATCTGCCTAGACATGACTGATCGTGAGCTGAAGGCTGTTAATATTCGTACTGCTCCGCATCCAGGTTTCCCAACGGACATGCAAGCGCAATTCTCGCTATTAAACTTAGTCGCGAAAGGTACTGGTATTATTACTGAAACGATTTTTGAAAACCGTTTTATGCATATTCCTGAATTGATTCGTATGGGGGCTCATGCTGAAATCGAAGGTAATACTGTGATTTGTGGTGATACCGATGGTTTGAGTGGCGCGCAAGTAATGGCGACTGATTTACGTGCTTCTGCAAGTCTTGTGATTGCTGGCAGTATTGCGAAAGGTGAAACCATTGTTGATCGTATTTACCATATCGATCGCGGTTATGAGTTTATTGAGCAAAAATTCAGTGCGCTAGGTATGAATATCGAACGTATTACTGAATAAGCTATAACAATTTAGATTGATAATAAAAAGCCTCGTAATTATACCTTTTTTGTTTAAAGGATATACGAGGCTTTTTTGTTGCTGTTTTTTATTTTTTACTGTTATTCATGACTGCTATCGCCATCTATTTAGGCGGATTAGTTTCTGGCGGTCTATTGGCAACAGTGACGGGAATCATCATCGGTTTGCCATTACGTAAAATCTTCACCTCAATGTGAGTACCTGGGCGAATATCAGTAACGATATCACGCACGCTCTGAACATTGGTGACTTCTTTACCCGCTATTTCAACCACAATATCATTTTTCTCAAACCCAGCTTTGGATGCGGGACCACTAGGATCCATGCCATCAACAATGATGCCATTAACTTTTGCGACATCATAAAGTCGTGCCATTAATGGGTTTATTTCACGACCTTGTATGCCAATCCAACCACGAATAACTCGTCCGTCTGCAATTAATTTCTGCATGATCTTAATTGTGAGCTGATAAGGGATCGCAAACGAAATACCATAGGTTTCAATGTCTGTCGCTTGTTGAAAAGAGGCGGTGTTAATGCCGACTAATTCCCCTTTAGTATTCACTAGCGCTCCGCCTGAATTGCCTTTATTTATCGCCGCATCAGTTTGGAGAAAATCTTGAGGGCCATAGAAACTCATACCAGATCGTCCAGTCGCTGAGATAATCCCAAAAGTAGTCGTTTGACCAAGGTTATATGGATTGCCGATTGCCAGTACTACATCACCAACCGCAGCTTTATATTCAGGGTTCACAGGAATCATGGGTAGGTTATCAGCATTGATCTTTAGCACGGCTAGATCTGTTAGTTGATCTAGACCAATTAATTGTGCATTAAGCACTCGTCCATCTTGAAGTGCGACAATGATTTGATCCGCATGGGCGACGACATGATAGTTAGTCACAATATAACCCTTGTCACTCATAATAACACCGGATCCCAGCCCTTGAGTGCGTAGCTCACGTTCTTCGTCATTATTATTATCATAACGACGGTTATAAATATTAACCACGGCAGGGGACGCGCGACGAACAGCGTAATTAAATGAAAGCGGGGTTGAGTTGCTATCTGTTAATAATAAAGACTCTGGCGTCGTCGGACGTAAATCAGGGACGGCAATCAGTATAATAATGGCTGTGATAAGGCCGAGGATAATAGAACGACCAAAAAATGCCAGCATTAACAGTCCTTATAAAATGAGTAAGAAAAAGGTGCTAACAGAATAGCACCCCCTCTAAAGTGAAACCAACTATTGCGCTGACTGCTATTGTTGAATTTATTCTACAATCAGAGATTAGTGGGTATTAATTAAATAAAATTAACGAATAATAAGATAGAGCACATTATTACCTCGTTGAATTTCTAATGCGATGATTTTCGGTGGGTGAGTCAATGCTTTACGTAGTTGAGCTAGGTTATTAATCACAGTTCGATTAAGACCAATAACAATATCACCTTTGAGTAATCCCGCTTGTGCAGCTAGCGAGTCTTTAGTCAATTGAATAACTTCAACGCCATGCGCTTTACCATTAAGCGTTGCATTCGTAAATTGAACTCCGGTTAAGCTTGAATGAAGATCATCGGCGTTAATACTGTTATCTTTGCTCGCACTAAGAGTGACGGTGAATTGCTGTAATTTACCATTACGCATTGCTTGTAGGGTTAAGGTTTTCCCTGCTCCTAATGTTGCAACTTTTGCCCGTAACTCACTGAATGAACGTATAGGATTACCATTAACGGCGGTAATAATATCACCTGCTTTTAAGCCCGCTTTTTGAGCTGCTGAATTTGGCATGACTTGATTTACAAACGCACCTTTATTGGTGTCATAACCAAATGTTTGCGCTAATTCAGCGGTAAGTTCACGTCCTTGTACGCCTAATGTTCCTCGTTGGACGTGGCCAAATTTGATGATCTGCGCAGTAAGGTTACTAACCATATTTGATGGGATCGCAAATCCAATTCCGACATTGCCTCTATCTGGTGCCAGTATTGCAGTATTAATACCAATGAGTTCACCATGAAGATTAATTAGCGCACCGCCAGAGTTACCACTATTAATCGCCGCATCGGTTTGAATGAAATTTTCTATATTTTCAAGGTTTAAACCACTGCGCCCTAAGGCTGATACAATTCCAGAAGTAACCGTTTGTCCAAGACCAAAGGGATTACCAATGGCAACGGCAAAATCACCTACGCGTAATTTATCGGAGTTGGCTAATTGAATCGCAGTTAATTTTTGTGGGGTATTAATTTGTAATAAGGCGATATCTGATGATTTATCACTACCAATCAATTTAGCGATAACTTCGTGGCCATCATAAAGTTGAATTGTGATTTTATCAGCGTTATTGATAACATGCTGATTTGTAACTATATAGCCTTTTTTTGCGTCAATAATAACGCCAGAACCTAAACCTCGAAACGGCCGTTCTTGCACTTGCTCGGTTGGAAAATCAGGACCAAAGAAAAAACGATAAGCGTCAGGAAGTTGTTGCTTTGAAACTTGCTTGCCTTCAATGGCGATACTGACAACCGCTGGCATGACTTGCTCAAGCATAGGTGCAAGGCTAGGCATCGATTGATTATTTACTGTAATCGGTAATGCAGCATTTGCAACAAAGGGGGTCATCAGTGTGCTTACTGTTAACGCTAATGCACTAATAACAAAAAGGTTTTTTTTACGCATACTTTAACTCCGAGTTAACAAGTTAAAGTATGACTTGTTAACCGGAATTAAGTTCCCATGATCATACTTTTCTTGTTAAGCATGTGCGGTGTAGTGAGTTAATACTAACTTGCTTTTGCTTCTGCCACTGGAATTTCATTCTCTCGAATGGCGGTGGGTTTATCACTAAAGAGTCCCGTTGCGCCATTGGCATAATCTCGTGGTTGATGATCCATTACTTCATCTTCAATGGGCTCATTGTTTTCTACAGGTTCTAAGGTCGCAATTCGTTGTGCAAATGGGTTGTCTTGAGTCGGTAAATTAGGCATAAGCTCTGCTGAGGTCTTTGCCATATGTTCATAAAGTTTACTGTAATCTTTCGAGACGTTGTCCAGTAATTCAGCACTGCGAGCAAAGTGATCAACAAGTTCTTGTCGATACTGTTCTAGTTCATATTTTGATTTATCAAGATCTTTTTTAAGTGATGTTTGTTGTTTTTGATTCTTATTGGTTAAGCGACTGATGATGTAACCAACACAGATCCCTACAATAAAAATAGCCGTTGCAATAATCCAACTCATAGCCATGATAACTCCTTGTGATTTTAGTGTTAATACGTATTTTTTAGTCAAGATGCTGTTTATTAGTATGTAATAACATTATTACTATACCTTGAGCTGGTTGTGCATGATACTTATTCAATCATATATTGTGACAATTGATGCTCTGATTTTATGGTAATAAGATGAAAAGGAATAACATCAAATGAAGACGCTGACACCGCTAAATAAATATCATGAAGATTTGCAACATCTTGATTTTTTTGCAGACTCAGCGCAAGCCCAAGCCGTGGCTCATTTAGATAATTTATACCATAGGTTAATTATACCCGTTAAGCCATTACCGCTGACAGAATGGCAACGATGGTGCTCAGCAACCAAAATGTTATTACGAATGTCTGATGACAAAGCAGATATCGTGCCAGTAAAAGGATTGTATTTTTGGGGCGGTGTTGGGCGAGGGAAAACTTATTTGGTGGATACCTTTTATGATTGTTTACCAACCCAACGAAAAATGCGGATTCATTTTCATCGTTTTATGTATCGAATCCACCAACAGTTGCAACAACTTGAAGGGATTGAAAATCCGTTAGAACATGTAGCAGATAATTTTAAACAACAAACTGATATTATTTGTTTTGATGAATTTTATGTTAGTGACATTACTGATGCGATGATTCTGGCAACCTTGCTTGATGCACTGTTTAAACGGGGTATCACATTAGTTGCAACATCTAATATTGCCCCTGAAGAGTTGTATCGAAATGGTTTGCAACGTGCACGGTTCTTACCTGCCATCGCGCTTATTGAACAACATTGCCTAGTGGTTAATGTTGATGCGGGTATTGACTACCGGCTACGGTCGTTGGTACAAGCTGAAATTTACTATTCGCCATTAGGGCAACCAGCCAATGACTATTTAGCCTATTATTTTGAATTGTTGAGTGCGGAACCTCGTTATAGCATTAAAGATATTATTATTAATCAACGAGCAATTACGGCTCAACGTGAAGCGAATGGCATTGTACAATTTAGTTTTCAGCAATTATGCCAAACCGCACGTAGTCAAAATGATTATATAGAGATTGCACAGTTATATCATACGGTGTTGATCGCGGATGTGATGGTGATGGAAGAACAACATCAAGATGCTGCTCGGCGCTTTATTGCCATGGTTGATGAATTTTATGAGCGTAATGTTACCGTGATCATATCTGCTGAAGTGCCATTAACTGAACTTTATATCGAAGGTCGATTATTGTTTGAATTTGAGCGCTGTTGTTCACGCTTAATTGAAATGCAAAGTGAGCAATATTTAGCAAGATCACATTTAGTGGATTAATTGTGGCAGGCAAGCAAGCAAGGTTATTGATGTTATTCGTGTAAATAGCACACTTTAAAGTGTGATTTATTGGCCTAATTAGCAATTAATGGGTGCTAATATGAAAAAAAACCATTTTTTTTGGGAAATAAGGTGATTTTTTCCGCACCCTTCTCTATAATCTTGCGACCCACCGTACCTGTATGGCGAAAGCCAGGAGTACCACCCACTCGAAGGGGTGATGACTGGGCTCTTAACAGAGGAATCATCATTCGATGGTTCTAGTAAGTGAAACTATCTTAAATAATGGGTATTAATTAGCATGAAAACTTTCGTTGCTAAACCAGAAACTGTAAAACGTGACTGGTATGTTGTTGACGCTGAAGGTAAAACTCTAGGTCGTCTTTCAACTGAAATCGCTTCTCGTCTACGTGGCAAGCATAAGCCGGAGTATACTCCACACGTTGACACTGGTGACTACATTGTAGTTATCAATGCTGAGAAAGTAGCAGTAACTGGTAAGAAGCGTACAGATAAAATGTACCATCACCACACTGGCTTCATCGGCGGCCTTAAGTCAATCAGCTTTGATAAGCTAATTGCTAAGAAACCAGAAATGGTTATTGAAACTGCTGTTAAAGGCATGCTTCCAAAAGGTCCTCTAGGCCGTGCTATGTTCCGTAAGCTTAAAGTTTATGCGGGTACTGAGCACAACCATGCTGCACAACAGCCTAAAGTACTAGACATCTAATTGGGAATTATGACAATGGCAGAGAATCAATACTACGGCACTGGTCGCCGTAAAAGCTCAGCAGCTCGCGTTTTCATCAAACCGGGTACTGGTAACATCGTAATCAACAAGCGTAGCATCGAAGAGTACTTCAGCCGCCCAACAGCGCGCATGGTAGTTCTTCAGGCTCTTGAGCTTGTAGGTATGACTGAGAAATTTGACCTATACATCACTGTTAAAGGTGGTGGTATCACTGGTCAATCTGGCGCTATCCGTCACGGTATCACTCGTGCTCTTATGGAATACGATGAAACTCTACGTCCTGCTCTACGTGCAGCTGGCTACGTTACTCGCGACGCTCGTTGCGTTGAGCGTAAGAAAGTTGGTCTACGTAAAGCACGTAAGAAACCACAGTTCTCTAAGCGTTAATATTACGCTTCCAGATTTTTATATCTGGATACTGTGTACAGAAAGCTCAGCCCTCGGGTTGGGCTTTTTTTTTATTATTTTTTACAGAAGTATTGTTCATTACTGTCAATGATGTGTTTTCTCGCACCTCGCACCTCGCACCTCGCACCTCGCACCTCGTCATATTTTTCAATAAACACTGATGCATAATAACGAAAAATGCGCTATATCCAACATTTGTTGCTAAACAATGGCTTGAACTTGTGAATCTGTTGACCTTTACTTATTCTTTAAATGTTGGTGATAATTTAAAACTGTAACAAAATTGTTACTACATTCTTTTTTAGTTAGGCCTCAAGTTAAACGTTAGGGATATAAAAAAGAAAAAAGAAGAAATCCAAGCAGGAGCTATTGGAGAAAATGGATGAGCAATGTGCGAATAAATAATGGAAGACGTCGCTTTTTAACGGCAACAACGTCCGTCGTTGGCGGTATCGGTGCGATTGCGATTGCAATCCCGTTTATTAAATCATGGAATCCGAGTGAAAAAGCGAAAGCGGCAGGGGCGCCTGTTGAGGTTAATATTAGTAAATTAACGGATGGACAAATGATCCGCGTTGAATGGCGAGGCAAGCCAGTATGGATCGTTCGGCGTAGTAAAGCCGTATTACAGCAACTCGCCACTCACGATGATCAGCTTCGTGATCCTATCTCTAATGAACCCCAGCAACCTGCTTATGCGCAAAATCCCTATCGATCATTAAAACCTGAAATATTCTTAGCTGTGGGGATTTGTACTCATCTCGGTTGTTCACCCACTTATTTACCCAATAGCTTTAGTGAACAGGTTAGTGGCGTTGCTGCTGGTTTTTTTTGCCCATGCCATGGTTCAACCTTTGATATGGCTGGTCGAGTATTTGCAGGTGTTCCTGCTCCGCTTAATTTGGTGGTTCCACCGCATCAATTCTTAGACGATAACACCATTTTGATTGGACTTGATAAGGAGACAGCATAATGGCGGGCTTAGTTGATTGGATCGATAAGCGCTTACCGGTAACCAATGCGTACCGTAAACATTTGTCTCAATATCCGATGCCGAAGAATTTTAATTTTTGGTATGTGTTTGGTTCATTAGCGATGTTAGTGCTGGTGAATCAGATAATTACCGGTATTTGGTTAACCATGAATTATGTGCCGTCAGCTGATGGTGCATTTGCATCTATTGAATACATAATGCGTGACGTTGAGTATGGATGGCTATTGCGATATATGCATTCCACTGGTGCATCAGCCTTTTTTGTGGTGATTTATCTTCATATGTTCCGTGGGTTGATTTACGGCTCCTACCAAAAACCACGCGAGCTATTGTGGTTATTTGGAATGCTGATTTTTTTGGTGTTGATGGCTGAAGCCTTTATGGGATATTTGTTGCCGTGGGGACAAATGTCTTATTGGGGGGCGCAGGTTATTATTTCGCTGTTTGGGGCTATTCCGGTGATCGGCGATGATCTCACCTTATGGATCCGTGGTGATTATGTCATTTCTGGCGCAACCCTAAATCGTTTCTTTGCGTTACATGTCATTGCGTTGCCATTGGTTTTATTATTATTGGTGGTATTGCACGTGTTAGCGTTACATGAGGTAGGGTCAAATAATCCTGACGGTATTGATACTAAGTTGCCTAAAGGTAGCAAAGGTGATGATTATCAAACCCAGTTTGAATTTCATGACGATTATACTAAAAAATACGACATTATTGATTCGATCCCGTTTCATCCTTATGGCACCGTCAAAGATCTGATTGCGGTGGCGGTGTTTGCATTATTTTTCAGTTATGTGATCTTTTTTGCGCCTGAAATGGGCGGATATTTTTTAGAAGCGCCAAATTTTGAAGCGGCTAACTCGATGAAAACACCAGAACATATTGCCCCTGTTTGGTATTTCACTCCTTTTTACGCCATTTTGCGGGCGGTTCCTGATAAGTTACTTGGGGTTGCTGCAATGGGGGCTGCAATTATATTTCTGTTCTTATTACCATGGTTTGACCGTTGTAATGTGCGTTCATTTCGTTATCGGAGTAAGTGGCATGTTATTAACCTGGCTCAATTTACCGTGAGTTTTATCGCTCTGGGGATTTTAGGCTCGCTACCTGTAACGCCGTTGTTCACTGCGTTGGCTCAAATGTTTAGTTTTACCTATTTTATGTTTTTTATTGTGTTGTTTTTCTACAGTAAAAATGAAGCGACTCAACCGCTACCGAAGAGGGTGAACTTCAAATGAAACAATGGATTGTAATATTGTTGCTGTTGGTTCCTGCATTAGCCTTTGCGGCCGGAGGTAATGTTCGTCTGCAACCTGCGAACAATGATTTAACTGATCAAGCCTCTTTACAGCGTGGAGCGCAATTATTTACTAATTATTGTGCAGGTTGTCATTCAACTCAATACCAGCGCTATGAAAGAGTTGCTATCGATTTAGGGATCCCCGTTGAATTAATGCAACAGCATTTGATGTTTAATCCTAATGCTAAAATTGGCGATTTAATGACAAATGCAATGTCGAAACAATATGCCGCGGCTTCTTTTGGTGCACCAACACCGGATCTGACCATGGTAGCTAGAGTACGGGGGACCGATTGGTTATATACTTATTTACATTCATTCTATGCTGATCCTAGTCGTCCATTTGGGGTTAATAACACCTTGTTTCCTAGTGTAGGAATGCCCCATGTATTGGAAGAATTACAAGGGGTACCTCGTAAGATTTATGAAACACAGATAATCGACGGTAGCCCAATTCAAGTCTTAATCGGAATTGAAACTGACGGTAGTGGCGAGTTAAATTCGCAACAATATGATACTGCAGTACGTGATCTGGTGAATTTTTTAGATTATTCGGCCGAGCCGATGAAACTGGAACGACAGCGATTAGGGCTATGGGTTATGGGGTTTATTGCCATATTCTTAGTATTAACGGTGTTGTTGAAGAAAGAATATTGGCGTGATGTCCACTGATAAGGTAATCTAGTGGGTTAAGAATCTCGCAATGGGGGCTAAAGCCTCCGTTGTTTTTTGTGTATTAAATATACTGGAGGGGTTGATGGCTGTTGCTGCCAATAAACGCTCTGTGATGACTCTGTATTCTGATGTTTCAGACATCTACAGCCATCAGGTGCGTATCGTACTAGCTGAAAAAGGCGTTAGTGTTGAAATTGAGCTGGTTGATCCAATGAACCTGCCGGAAGATCTGTTAGAATTGAACCCATATAGTTCAGTTCCAACATTGGTTGATCGCGAATTAGCGTTATACCAAGCTAACATTATCATGGAGTACTTGGATGAGCGTTTCCCTCATCCACCTCTAATGCCTGTTTATCCTGTTGCCCGTGGTAATAGTCGTTTAATGATGTACCGTGTTGAACGTAACTGGTACTCACTAGCGAATAAGATTAACTCAGGTACTGCTGATGAAGCTGATAAAGCACGTAAGCAATTACGTGAAGAGTTATTAGCGCTAGCACCTGTATTTGCTGAATATCCATTCTTTATGAGTGATGAATTTAGCTTAGTTGATTGCTACCTTGCTCCACTATTATGGCGTTTACCTGAAATGGGTATTGAGCTAAGTGGTACTGGATCTAAAGAAGTGAAGGCTTATATGACGCGCGTATTTGAACGTGATTCATTCCTTGCTTCTTTAACTGAAATTGAACGTGAAATGCGTTTAACTGGCCAGTAATTATGGATATGGAAAATATGACGCCGCGTCGCCCTTATTTGCTGCGCGCGTTTTATGATTGGTTGGTTGATAACGACCTAACACCACATTTAGTCGTTGATGCGACTTTACCTGGCGTTAAGGTACCAATGGAGTTTGTGAGTGATGGTCAAATCATCCTTAACATTGCTCCAATGGCGGTGGGTAATTTAGAATTGAGTAATGAAGCGGTAAGCTTTAGTGCACGTTTTAGTGGTCGCCCACATTCTGTTATCGTACCAATGTATGCAGTTTTGGCTATATATGCTCGTGAAAACGGTGCAGGAACGATGTTCGAGCCAGAAGCTACATATGATACTGATTCCGCTATCTATGATGATGAGCAGGCGTTAGAAGGCGAGAGCACTGATGATGTTGTTGCTCCAACAGTTTCACCATTTGCAGTCGTTACTGAAGCGGCTGAAGGTGATGAGCCTGATGATGAGCCACCACGTCCACGTGGTCGTCCAAGCTTACGCGTTGTCAAATAATATTGGCAATCTGCTAAAATAAAAACGCAGCCATTGGCTGCGTTTTTTTTATTTAAAACACGATGGTATCGTTAGAAAGTGACTGGTTTTTCAAATAGGGTAATAACGTGTTCAACACCTGAAATATTCCGTGCAATATTAGTGGCTATTGTCGCCTGTTCTGGCGCGACATAACCTAATAAAAATACCCGTTTATTTTCAGTGATCACTTTGATAACGACATTGGTAAGTTGCTTACTAGCAATCAGTTGCGACTTCACTTTTGTGGTTAACCATACATCTTCGCTAATGCTTGTCATGGTGAGTAAAGGGCGTACTTGGATTTGGTCGTAAATACGATCCGCCCTTGTAAGATGACGCACTTGGTTAACAAATGCTTGTTTAATAGGTTGTGATGTTGCTTGGCCAACCAACAAAATTGTCCCATCGAGCGCTATGCTATCTATACTCAGTTGTTTGGTATATTCACGCGTATGAGCAATGCCCGCAATATCCATTTCTATTTTTTGATCTTGCCAATGCTGAGCATTATTGCGCGGATCATTAGTTGAAAAAACCGTACATCCTGATAACGATAAGCTTGATATAACAAGTAACGTCAATAACCACTTCATTGATTAGCCTTCGTTATGCGGAAATAAAACTTGATCAATCAAATCGCATAAACAATGTACTGTTAACAAATGACCTTCTTGAATACGGACCGTACGTTGTGATGGAATACGTATCTCAACATCTTGTACGCCTAATAGTCCTGCCATTTCACCACCATCTTTACCTGTTAAGGCAATGATATTCATATCTCGTGTTAATGCCGCTTCCATTGCTTTAATGATATTTTTGCTGTTACCACTGGTTGATAACACCACTAAAATATCGCCGGCTTGACCTAAAGCACGGACTTGTTTTGAAAACACTTCATCATGGTGATAATCGTTGGCAATTGCGGTTAAAACAGTGCTATTTGCTGTTAATGCAAGAGCCGGTAAACTTGGTCGCTCAATTTCAAAACGATTAATTAAGCATGACGCAAGTTGTTGAGCATTGGCGGCTGAACCACCATTGCCACAGCTCAAAATTTTATTACCATTTAATAAGCTTTGCACCATCATTTGAGTCGCTTTTGAAATCGCGTCAGGTAGCGCTTCCGCAGCAGCAATTTGGGTTTGGATACTTTCGGTAAAACTTTCTCGAATGCTATCTAGCATGACTAACCTTCAACTAATATGTTAGTAAACCACTCAATGTAGTGGTGATGACCTTGGATTGCAACGACATCAAAGCGAAATTGGCTGTGCTCAATTGAGATGCCATTTTTGTGCATCCAAAAAAAAGCGGCTCGTTTGAGTTTTTGTTGTTTGCGCCAATTAACGGCTTCAACTGCCGAGCCATAATGGGATTGCGTTCGGTATTTTACTTCAATAAATACCAAACATTTACCTTGTCGCATGATTAAATCAATCTCACCACTACGACAGCTAAAATTACGAGCAATAGGCGTCAAATGATGGCGGCACAAATATTGTTCCGCCATCTGTTCATAGGCTTGGCCAATCTGACGTTTATTGGGCAGGCGTACCACCACTGATCAGATCAATGCTGTCTGGCGTATCAGAGATAGTGGTTGCAGGCATTTGAGTTGTTGATAGCGGTGTTATGCCATCATTACTGAACTTACCCCAATCTATTTGTCGTTGAACAACACATTGGTTATTCATTGCCAGTTGTCCCGTTTCACCTTGAATAGTGTGATGGTGATTAGCGCGCATCTCAGGCAATTGCTTGGCGATCGCGTAAGCATCCATACCAAAGGCATGTAAACGGATACTAGTGTTACCTTGGTTTGGCCATAATTGATTAAAGCGCTCCATATAAGCTGATTGTGGATTGATCAGTAATGGGATGTCGCTCACCTCAATACCACGTAATTCACGATTAGTGTTATGGCTATCGGGATTACTGCGAGAGCTGGTATAGATTTGTGCTGGATTGCCTGTTGGTGGCATTGCTGCTTCAATAAAAGGTTTTAGCATCATCACTTCATTGCGACTTGCTACCATATAAATCGCATCAACATGACGGCCTGCACCACGGCCAAAAGCCGCTCTTATTTGTTGTGGTATTTGAGCTTGATTACCAAAGTTAACGGTTAATACTGATTGGCCATCAAGTTGCGACCATTGCTGATTAAATGCTGTTGCAACACGTTGACCAAAACTATTTGCAGGCACTAATACAGCAGGGTTACGGTGACCTTGAGCATAAATACGTTCTGCAGCTTGTTGAGCTTCTTGTTCTGGTGACAATGAAAAATAGCAAGCATTGGGTTTATTATTACTGATTTGCGGTGGCATATTTAATGCCAGCATATTGATATGGCTGGTGTTATCTTGCTGAAATTCAGTAATAATATTTTTACGTAATGGTCCTACAACAAACTGAGTCCCGTTTTGTTGTAGTTGTGCCATGATCGTTGGCATTGATTGAGCTTCAGTATCATAAATATTGAGCTCATTATCGGCATCACGGCCTTTATCGTCCATCATTGCATTGATGAAGCCATCCCGAACTGCTTTACCTTGTGCGGAAAAACGACCTGAGAGTGGCAACAATAACGCAATATTACCCAGTTTAATCGCTTTCATCTCGATTAACGCTTTTAAATTAGCGGGTAAATATTGATTTGCTGGATGTTGAGGATGACGAGATAACCACTGTTCAAGTGCTTGTTTAAGTTGCATCGGTGGTAACGTCGCACTATTTTTCAACATTGCGAGTTCAACCCAGCCTTTTAAAACACTCTCGTTATCAGTTAGTTTAACACTGCCTAATTGAGCGTTAGTATAACCCGATAGATCATGCCAAACTTGCTGCCAGTTAGTCGTTTTTTGGCTATGATCTAAATAGAAATCAAGCTTAGTACGTTCACGTGCAGCTTGGAACTGATGGTTTAATTGTTCCAATAAGTTAGCGCGTAGCGTGTAATAGCGTTGATATTGGCTTTTAGTTAACTGCCATGAAGGTTGAAAATTTAAACTGTTCAGTGCAGCTTGTGGTTGACCTTGATGCTCACGTACCATGGCACGCGCGAGTTGCCATTCCGCAATTTGAGTTGGACTCATAGATTGTTGGGATAATTTAGCAATCCATTGATCGGCTTGTTGCCATTTATTTTCGAGGATCATTGCTTTAACAGCCATGATCTCCCAGTTAATGCGTTCTGCGCCATTACTGGTATTAGCTTTACTTAAATAGGCGGCTGAGCTTTGAGCGGCTACCGCAGTGATATCCGTTAATGGCACCTGATTATTATACAGATTTGGCGTGCTACACCCTGCTAAAGCAACAGCAAGGGCTACAGGCGCCATCAGTCGTGATACACTTTTACGCTTATGGGTAAAATTGGGCATTGAATTTATTCAACTGTGACAAATTACTTTTGATATTAATTGCAGATGAGATCTTAGACAAATGAGTGAGAGCAATTCAGGCATGGTAGATGTCGCAACGTTGTACATCGTACCAACACCTATCGGTAATCTTGCTGATATAACGCAGCGCGCATTAGATGTATTAGCAAACGTAGATTTAATTGCTGCTGAAGATACACGTCATACATCGCGATTGTTGTCCCATTTCTCTATCTCGACCCGCACCTTTGCGTTTCACGATCATAATGAACAGCAAAAAGCTGACTTTTTGATTGAGAAACTTCAAGCCGGTACCAGTATTGCGCTTGTGTCAGATGCTGGTACGCCGCTGATCAGTGATCCAGGGTATCATCTTGTTAATCGCTGTCGTCATGCGGGTGTTAAAGTTGTGCCATTACCTGGCCCATGTGCTGTAATTACAGCCTTGAGCGGTTCTGGTTTACCGTCTGACCGTTTTAGCTTTGAAGGTTTTCTTCCTCCAAAAAGTAAAGGTCGCCGCGATTGTTTTCAAGCATTAGCCGACGATGCGCGAACATTGATTTTTTATGAATCGCCACATCGTATTAATGAATCCCTAAGTGATATGTTAGCTGTGCTTGGCCCTGATCGCCAAGTAGTATTAGCGCGTGAGTTAACAAAAACTTATGAAACTATCCATAGTGCACCACTTGGCGAGTTGATTGATTGGATTGCAGAAGACAGTAATCGTGTTCGTGGCGAGATGGTAATCTTAGTTGCAGGGCATCGTGCGCAGAAAGATGAACTATCGGTTGAGGTTCTACGCACATTAGCATTACTTGTAAAAGAGCTTCCCCTTAAAAAAGCGGCAGCATTAACAGCTGAGATTCATGGTGTAAAGAAAAATGCATTGTATAAGTGGGGCCTTGAAAATCTAGAATAAGCATTATAGGTGATTGTTTATATTTGCTCGCAGTGCCAAAGAGCGTGGATTTAATCAACAAATTAAAATTGAGCCGTTGGTTTTTTGTTCAAGCTGCAATTTTGGTGATTTTTTCACTGGTAACTGTGAGCGTTGTCTTATACAATTCACCGCGGAGTTGGTTAGGTAATCGCCGCTTCGTTGATAACTTTCGGGAAATCAATGGAGGGGAGGAAAGTCCGGGCTCCATAGGGCAGGGTGCCAGATAACGTCTGGGGGGCGCGAGCCCACGACAAGTGCAGCAGAGAGCAAACCGCCGATGGCCCATTGCTTGCAATGGTGCACAGGTAAGGGTGAAAGGGTGCGGTAAGAGCGCACCGCACGGCTAGCAATAGTTTGTGGCAGGGTAAACTCCACCCGGAGCAAGACCAAATAGGTCCCTAATGGCGCGGCCCGCGTTGGGGACGGGTAGGTTGCTTGAGTCTGTGAGCGATTGCAGACCTAGACGAATGATTGCCGCCGCGAAAGCGGAACAAAACCCGGCTTATCGACCGACTCCCTACATTTAGAGAAGGTGGTGTTTGATTACAAGCACCACCTTTTTTTCGTTTTATTTTCCGCCAAAATTACATTTCGCAATTATGTTTATTCGGCCATTGTTAGAAATGTGTCTGAATTACTGCCAATTGCTTGACATCGTTTTTGTCTCATACGTACACTTTGTGGTGGGAATTTGTGGGGAAAAGTGGTGTCGTCTCATTATCTTTGTTGTTATGCTGCTAAAATGAGTGATTAACGTACTCTTTTATCGTGTAATTTAACCGAGATCCCCCAAATGTTAAGAGGTGCCACTAACGTTGTTATTGATGACAAAGGTCGCTGGGCAATGCCTAAGCGTTACCGTACTGCATTAATTGAACAATGTCAGGGACACTTTGTTTGTACTATCGATCACCAGTTTTGTTGCTTGTTGCTATATCCCATCGATGAATGGGAACGAATTGAAGCTAAATTAGTACGTCTATCTAGCCTTCACCTCGCAGAGCGCCGCTTACAACGATTGTTGCTTGGCCACGCTAGCGAATGTGAACTGGATGCGCAGGGACGGATATTAATTCCACCGACGTTAAGACAATATGCTCAGTTAGCGAATAAAATAATGGTCGTTGGCCAGCTAAATAAATTTGAAATTTGGTCCACGCCTTTATGGCAACAGCAAATTGAACATGATATCGACCTTCAGGCTGAGGATGCGCCGGAATGTTCCCCGCGCCTTAGTGAGCTTTCACTTTAGCTGAAATTATATTTATGTCTGAGCAATTTGAGCACGTTTCCGTTTTACTTAATGAATCAGTAGACGGATTAGCAATTAAACCCGACGGTATCTATATCGATGGTACTTTCGGTCGCGGCGGTCATAGCCGTCTAATTCTTTCAAAATTAGGTGACAATGGTCGCCTTTACGGTATCGATCGTGATCCTCAAGCGATTGCTGAAGCGCAAAAAATTGATGATCCACGTTTTGAAATTATCCATGGGCCTTTTTCTGGCATGGAAAAATACATGCAAGAACGCGATCTGATTGGTCGTGTTGATGGTGTATTACTTGATCTTGGTGTTTCGTCGCCACAACTTGATGATGCTGAACGTGGCTTTAGCTTCATGCGTGACGGCCCACTTGATATGCGAATGGATCCAACATCAGGAATGTCTGCTGCTGAATGGTTAGCAGAAGCAGAAGTTGATGATATTGCATGGGTACTAAAAGAGTTTGGTGAAGAACGTTTCGCTAAGCGCATTGCTCGCGGTATTGTTGATCATCGTGAAAATCCTGATAAAGAACCGTTAACGCGTACTCGTGAATTAGCCAGCCTTATCGCTGAAGTGTCACCGTTTAGAGATAAGCATAAGCATCCCGCGACCCGTAGTTTCCAAGCGATTCGTATTTACATTAACAGTGAATTAGAAGAGATTGATACAGCTCTGCATGGCGCAATGAATACCCTTGCTGCTGGTGGTCGATTATCTGTGATCAGTTTCCATTCATTGGAAGATCGCATGGTAAAACGCTTTATTCGTAAGCAGAGTAAAGGGCCTGAAGTTCCAGCGGGTTTTCCATTGACCGAAGATCAAATTAAAGCGCTGGGTAGTGCTGAGATGAAACCTATCGGTAAAGCGATTAAACCGTCACAAAATGAATTAGGTTATAACACTCGCGCTCGTAGTTCAGTGCTACGTTTGGCCGAGCATCTATGAAACCAACAGAATCTTCAATGAATCTGGCTAGCCTGATCGGACGAGACCTCGTCACGGTCGGGTTGGTGCCGCTGATTTTAGCTTTCGCTATCCTTCTTTCTGCCTTATCTGTTGTTTATGTTACTCATGAGTCTCGTCAATTAATTGCTCAGCAAGAAAAATTACTGATGCAACGTGAGAATTATGATGTTGAGTGGCGAAATCAAATTCTTGAAGAAAATTCACTTGCAGAACACAGTCGCATTGAACGATTAGCTGAAACTGAACTCAAAATGCAACGTCCATCTGTCGATAATGAAATTGTTATACATTAAAAGATGAAATTATTTAATCGTTCAAATAAAAAGACTCAGGTTAGTCCTAAGAGCACACCATTTTTAAAATGGCGTTTTATCATCGTCTGTGGTTTTATTCTGTTAGGTTTCTTTGGCTTAATTGCTCGTGCAGCCTATATTCAGGTACTTGAACCGGGGCGTCTTATTCAAGAGGGAGATGCTCGTTCGCTACGCGTACAGTTAATGCCTTCTGCTCGCGGTATTATTTCCGATCGTAACGGTGAGCAACTTGCAGTTAGTGTGCCCGTACAAGCTGTATTTGCCAATCCGGTCGAAATTTTCAAACACGGTGGTTTAAGTGAAACCAACCGTTGGAATGCGCTTGCCGATGTACTCGACCTTGACCGCGCAAAATTATTACACCGCCTAGAAAAAAATAAGACTCGTCGTTTTATTTACCTCGCCCGCCAAGTTAGTCCTCCAATGGCAAATTACGTTAAAAAACTTAAATTACCCGGTATTGGCCTAAAAGCGGAATCACGTCGTTTTTATCCTTCTGGTGAAGTGAGTGCACAATTAATTGGCTTTACAGGTATTGATGGTCACGGACTTGATGGTATCGAAAAAACCTATGATGGTTGGTTAACGGGTGAACCAGGTCGTCGTACTGTACGTAAAGATCGCTATGGTCGTGTTGTCGAAAATATCTCCCAGAAAAGTCGGCAACCAGGAAAGCCATTAGAGCTTAGTATTGATCAGCGCATTCAAGCGATTGCTTATCGTGCAGCTAAAGAAGGGGTAATGGATATTCCTGCAACCTCGGTCAGTATTGCTGTTTCAGATGTGCGTACTGGTGAAATTTTAGCGATGGTTAATGCTCCGTCATTTAATCCCAATGATCGTAATGATCGTCAGCCATATAAAATGCGTAACCGAGTCATTACCGATACCTTTGAACCCGGCTCAACGGTGAAACCTTTTGTCGTTTATACCGCGCTTAAGACAGGGGTTGTTAACGAACATACGCTGATTAATATTCCACAGAGTAAGCATTTCCGCGTTGGTAGTAAGGTTATCACTGACGTATCACGGATTGAGCCTCTAGCAACCGTACAACGAATTTTACAGAAATCGAGTAACATCGGTGTGAGTAAATTATCGTTGGCGATGCCAGTGGAAGATATTTTAGATACTTACCGTAAAGTCGGTTTTGATGAACCATCAGGGATCAACCTGATTGGTGAAACAACGGGTCACTTCCCTAATCGTTATCGTTGGTCAGACATTGGTCGCGCTACTTTAGCCTATGGTTATGGTATTTCATTAACGCCAATTCAATTGCTACATGCCTATACCACCTTAGGTGCTTATGGTATTAAACGTCCATTATCAATTTTAAAAACAGAAAAAGTGGTGCCGGGAGAGCAAGTGCTTGATCCTAAAATTGCTAAGAAGATTTTATTGATGATTGAATCAGTGACCGATAAAGCGGGTGGTGGTGGTGGTTGGCGTGGTGCTATTCCAGGTTACCGTGTTGGTGTTAAAACGGGTACTGCGAAAAAAGCGATTGCAGGTGGCTATGGTAATGATTACTTCTCTTATACCGTTGGTGTGGCACCAATTAGTCATCCACGATTAGCGATTGTGGTAATGGTCAATGAACCTAAAGGCGATAAATTCTATGGTGGTGCCGTTGCAGCACCAATTTTATCAAAAGTACTTGGTGGTGCATTACAGATCCTGAACGTACCGCCAGATGCTGATACGCTAAAAATAGATAAATGAGTGTGATCATGGCATTGGTTAAACAGGAAGTACAATTAGGCGCTTTATTAGCACCTTGGTTAACAATTGCAAAAGTGCCAACTGAATATTTACAGTTGATGTTAACCTCAATGACATTAGATAGCCGTCAAGTCACGGTTGGCTGTTTATTTGCGGCCGTTAACGGTCATACTGTTGATGGGCGTCGTTTTATTGATAATGCGATTGCTGCTGGTGCAAGCGCAATTATTGCAGAAGCCGATGGTGTTGCGGCTGACGGTGAGATCCTATTTGAAAATGGGGTTATCATTATTTATTTGCACAATCTTGGTCATAAATTATCTGCCATTGCTGGGCGCTTTTATGGAGAGCCTGATAGCCAGCTTAAATTGTATGCGGTAACAGGCACCAATGGTAAAACCACTATTAGCCAACTATTAGCACAATGGGCTGATTTGGTCGGTTATCGTGCTGGCGTAATGGGCACGACGGGTAATGGCTTGTTAACTGATTTACGACCAGCTGCAAATACCACTGGTAGTGCGATTGAAATCCAACAAACGTTATCCGAATTAGTTGCTCAAGGTGCTAATTTTGCGGCAATGGAAGTGTCATCCCATGGCTTAGTACAAGGTCGAGTTAGTGCGTTACATTTTGTAGCAAGTATCTTTACTAATCTTAGTCGTGATCACCTTGATTATCATGGTGATATGGCGCATTACGCCGCTGCTAAAAAAAGTTTGTTTACCGAGCATCACAGCGGTATTGCGGTCATTAATGCTGATGATATGGTTGGTCAACAATGGCTAGCTGATTTACCTCAAGCGGTTGCGGTTGCAATGAATGCTGACGCTGTTATAGCTCACTCTGGATTAAAACTATGGGCAACGGCGGTCGATTTTAGTACCCAAGGTGTCACCATTAGTTTTGAGTCTAGCTGGGGTAAAGGTACCTTTACCGCGCCACTTGTAGGTTCATTTAATGCAACTAATTTATTATTGGCATTGGCGACCTTATTAGTCAGCGGTCATTCATTACCAGAGTTATTAGCAGTCGCCCCGCGTTTACAAGCAGTTATTGGGCGTATGGAAGTATTTCAATCCTCGATTGGCGACAAAGCGATGATGGTGGTTGATTATGCTCATACTCCAGATGCACTAGAAAAAGCACTGCAAGCATTACGCGTCCATTGTGACGGTCAGTTGTGGTGTTTATTTGGCTGTGGTGGTGATCGTGATACGGGCAAACGCCCTATGATGGCTGCGATTGCAGAGCAATATGCTGATCATATTATTTTAGTCGATGACAACCCGCGTAGTGAAGATCCTCAACAAATCATGCTTGATATGCAAGCAGGGTTAACTGCAATTACTGCTGCAACTGTGATCCATGACCGCGCTCAAGCGTGTGCTTATGCTATTACACAGGCTAAACCTAATGACATTATTTTAGTTGCAGGTAAAGGCCATGAAGACTACCAAATTCTAGCAGATCGTACGATCCACTATTCAGACCGCGAAACTGTGGCCGCATTATTTAGAGAACAGGCATGATAAAAGTTCAACTAAGTCATTTACAGTCAGTTTTAAATGCTGAACTTATTGGCGCGGATACTGAAATTGCAGCGACATCAACTGATACGCGTGTAATTGACAATGACACTCTCTTTATTGCCTTAATTGGTGAGCGTTTTGATGGCCATGACTTTTGTCAAACGGCGGTTGAAAATGGTGCAAAAGCATTATTGGTAAGTAAACCCTTAGCGTTAGATATTCCACAGTTAGTTGTTGCTGATACCCATCAAGCATTAGGGCAGTTAGGTCAATGGTTAAAAGCAAAAATGACCGCTGAGCATGGGTTAAAAACATTAGCATTAACGGGTAGTTGTGGCAAAACCACTGTAAAAGAAATGGCAGCGGCAATTTTAGCGACTAAAGGTCAAGTATTAGCGACTGCGGGTAATTTTAATAACGATATTGGCGTCCCACTGACATTGTTACGTTTAACTCCTGCCTATAATTACGCAGTAATTGAATTAGGCGCTAACCATTTAGGTGAAATTGCTTATACAACAGCATTAGTCAAACCTGATGTGGCATTAATTAATAATCTTGCGGCCGCTCACCTTGAAGGTTTCGGTTCATTAGCCGGTGTTGCAAAAGCCAAAGGTGAAATTTTTGAAGGATTAGCCGCACAAGGGCAAGCGGTCATTAATCTTGATTCTAACCAGCTAACAATGTGGCAACCATTACTGGCAAAGTACCGTGTTAGTTGCTTCTCTATAACGACTAATAATGCAGATTATTTCGCTACTGATATAAATATTAACTCTCAAGGGCTAGCTTGTTTTACAATGCAAACCCCAATGGGTGCTATTGATATTAGCTTAACGTTAGCGGGTACTCACAATGTTAGTAATGCACTGGCCGCCGCTGCATTGACTATGGCATTGGGTGCTACTCTTGCCGATGTAAAACAAGGATTAGAGTGCGTTGTTAATGTTAAAGGTCGATTAGCGATCACTCAGCTTCCTTCTGGGTTACGGTTAATTGATGATACTTATAATGCCAGTGTTGCTTCTGTAAAAGCAGCAATTGATGTGCTACATAATTTCAGTGGTAAACGTTACTTTATTTTAGGCGACATGGCTGAGCTGGGCGAAGAAAGTGAGAGCTTACATCGTGAGGTCGGTGAATATGCGCGTGATAAACAGTTTGATGGTGTGATGACATTTGGTCGTGCCAGTGCTGTGGTCAGTGCATTAAATAACGGTCAACATTTTAGCGATAAAACTGCATTGATCGATGAACTTAAACAACAATTACATCAACAACTTAACCAACCTAATTCTCCTCAGGTGACTGTGCTTGCTAAAGGCGCGCGTAGCTCACAGATGGAAGATGTTATTATTGCATTGCAGGAAGATAAATAATGATTTACTGGTTAGCTGACCAC
Source organism: Photobacterium carnosum (assembly GCF_021236965.1). Classification (NCBI taxonomy): domain Bacteria; kingdom Pseudomonadati; phylum Pseudomonadota; class Gammaproteobacteria; order Vibrionales; family Vibrionaceae; genus Photobacterium; species Photobacterium carnosum. The sequence goes on from NZ_WMDN01000011.1 coordinate 85,902, forward strand.
TTTCAGTCCTCAATCCCCTTTTTTCGTCTGTTTGAATACCTGACGTTCCGCGCCATTATGAGTATTTTAACCGCGTTAATATTTTCGTTGTGGTTAGGCCCACGCATGATTGCTAAATTGCAAATGCTGCAAATTGGTCAAATAGTACGTAACGATGGTCCTGAGTCACATTTCAGTAAGCGTGGTACGCCAACCATGGGCGGACTGATGATTTTAGCTGCAATTACGTTAACCGTATTGTTATGGTGTGATCTTAGCAACCCTTATGTATGGGCTGTGCTTATCGTTATGCTTGGCTATGGTGTGATTGGCTTTGTTGATGACTACCGTAAAGTGGTACGAAAAAATACCGATGGCTTAATTGCACGTTGGAAATATTTTTGGCAATCAGCTATCGCACTTGTGGTGGCTTTTGTGCTTTATGCCTACGGAAAAGATACCGCTGCAACACAATTAGTCTTGCCATTTTTTAAAGATGTGATGCCACAGTTAGGCCTGTCTTATATTGTACTGACCTATTTTGTGATTGTCGGTACCAGTAATGCGGTTAATTTAACCGATGGTTTAGATGGTCTTGCCATTATGCCAACAGTGATGGTTGCTGGTGGTTTTGCCTTTATTGCATGGGCAACGGGTAACTACAACTATGCTGAATACTTACATATCCCTTATTTAAGTAATGCGGGTGAGTTAGTTATTGTTTGTACTGCTATTGTTGGTGCAGGTTTGGGTTTCTTATGGTTTAACACCTATCCAGCGCAAGTATTTATGGGCGATGTAGGCTCATTAGCATTAGGTGGCGCATTAGGTACGATTGCCGTGTTAGTTCGCCAAGAATTTTTATTGGTGATCATGGGCGGTGTGTTCGTGATGGAAACGGTATCGGTTATTTTGCAAGTTGGCTCGTTTAAACTGCGTGGACAACGTATTTTCCGCATGGCACCGATTCACCATCACTACGAATTAAAAGGTTGGCCAGAACCACGCGTTATTGTCCGTTTCTGGATTATTACGCTGATGCTGGTATTGATTGCATTAGCTACATTGAAGGTGCGTTAACATGAATGGCTTGGTAGGTATTAACAAGGTTGTTGTGATTGGACTTGGAATGACAGGTCTATCGGTGGTGAATCATTTAGTACGATTACCACAATTGCTGGATATTAAAGTAATTGATACCCGTGATAATCCACCAGGCCAAGAACAATTGCCTACAGGTGTTGATCTGTGTGCTGGTCAATGGAATCTGCAATGGCTACTTGACGCAGATTTAATTGTTGTTAGCCCTGGGATTGCATTAGCGACTCCAGAGTTATTGTTAGCGGCACAATCAGGCATTGAGCTTATCGGTGATATTGAACTATTTGCTCGTGCAGTGAATAAGCCCGTAGTGGCTATCACTGGCTCTAACGGTAAAAGTACCGTGACTAGTTTAGTCGGTGAAATGGCAAAAGAAGCCGGCATTGATGTTGGTGTTGGTGGCAATATTGGTTTTGCAGCACTTGATATGCTAGGGCAAGATCATGATCTTTATGTCCTTGAGCTGTCTAGTTTTCAGTTAGAAACTACGTCATCGTTAGTGCTTGAAGCTGCGGTGTATTTAAATCTGTCTGAAGATCATATGGATCGTTATCCTGGTGGTTTGGCTGATTATAGTAACGCTAAAATGCGTATTTTTGATCATGCTAAATTAGCGGTGTATAACCGTGACGATCTCGCAACTAAGCCTGATTTTAACGGTAACATGACCAGTTTTGGTTTTGATAATACTGATTATGGTTTGGTGATGGTTGATGGCGCAGAATGGTTAGCCATTGCGGGTGAGCCATTAATGGCTGTCAGTGAAATTGCGTTAGTTGGTCGCCATAATGTCGCTAACTGTTTAGCTGCATTAGCGTTAGCCGATGCTGTCGGTATTGATCGTATAGCGGCTTGTCAAACCATGCGTCGTTACACTGGATTAGCCCATCGTTGTCAATTGGCAGTGAATCGTCACGGTGTTAAATGGGTCAATGATTCTAAGGCGACAAACCTTGCTAGTACAGTAGCTGCATTAACGGGCTTACAATTAGCAGGAAAACTGCATTTATTAATGGGTGGTGATGGTAAAGGCGCTGATTTTAGTGAACTTAAACCAGTTCTAGCTGACTTAAATGTACAACTTTATTGTTTTGGTCGTGATGGTCATTTATTTAGCGAATTAGTCGAAAACGCGATAAATGTCGATACCATGAGTGAAGCAATGGATCGCGCAGCAGTTACCGTAAAAGCTGGCGATATGGTTTTATTATCACCAGCATGTGCCAGTTGGGATCAATTTGCCAACTTTATGGCACGCGGTGATGCTTTTGTTGAACAAGCCCTTCGGCTTCAAGATTCAGTCTCAGGAAAAATGTAATGTTTAAAATGGCCCGTAACGGATTATCGGTAGTCTCTGGTTGGTTTTTAAAACCCGCCAAACCGATTCTGTATGACCGCCAATTGGTGTGGATAGCAATAGCTCTGATGATGATCGGTTTAGTCATGGTTACTTCAGCATCCATACCTGTCGCAACTCGTCTTACTGGTGTTCCTTTCTTCTTCGCACTACGACATGGATTCTTTTTAGTCTGTTCGTTAGTGATCGCGGCATTTGTTATGCGGATCCCATTAGCTCAATGGGAAAAGTACAGTGTGCCAATGTTGTTAATCTCAATCTTGTTATTGATTGTAGTATTAGCTATTGGCCATTCAGTTAATGGTGCTGCACGGTGGATCCCACTTGGGGTATTTAACTTACAACCTGCAGAAGTCGCTAAATTGTCGTTATTTGTGTTTCTTGCCGGGTATTTAGTCCGTCAATATAACCAAGTGCGTGGCAGTTTTATTGGTTTTGCTAAGCCATTAGTTGTACTCGGTATTATGGGCTTTCTATTGCTACAACAACCTGACTTAGGTTCGTTCGTGGTGATGTTTGTTGGTACTATCGGGATGCTATTTATTGCAGGTGCACGGTTATGGCAATTCTTAGTGATGCTAGCAACGGCATTAGTCGGTATTGCAATGCTGATTGCCTTTGAACCTTATCGTATGCGACGGGTAACTTCGTTTTTAGACCCATGGCAAGATCCTTATGGTAGTGGTTATCAGTTAACCCAATCACTAATGGCATTCGGTCGTGGTGAATGGTTTGGTCAGGGGTTGGGTAACTCCATTCAAAAATTAGCCTATCTTCCTGAAGCACATACTGACTTTGTATTTGCCGTCTTAGCCGAAGAATTAGGCTTGGCGGGGGTGATTGTGGTATTAACACTGTTGTTTGCCCTAGTGTTTAAAGCAATTATTATTGGACGTAAATGTCTTGAAGGTGGCCTATTGTTTGGCGGCTATTTAGCGTTTGGGTTTGGTATTTGGTTTGCATTTCAAACCTTGGTTAACGTTGGCGCCGCCGCAGGTATTGTACCGACGAAAGGCTTAACGTTACCCTTGATCAGTTATGGTGGTTCGAGTTTGTTTATTATGGCTGCTGCTGTGGCTATTTTGATTCGAATCGATTTTGAACAACGGGTCGCGGCTAAATTTTTATCAGAGCATCCTGCTGATGTTGATGATGAAGCATTAGATACGATGGACGTAGCGGTTGAACAAGGAACTTTAGATTCTCAAGTGCTTGTAACGGCTAATCATTCACAACTAGAACAAGATAAAAAGCATTCTAATGACAAAGAATAAACGTTTATTAGTGATGGCTGGTGGTACTGGCGGTCACGTTTTCCCCGGACTTGCAGTTGCTCGTAAATTACAGCAACAAGGGTGGGAGATCCGCTGGCTAGGCACGGCTGATCGTATGGAAGCTGAGTTAGTACCGAAGCATGGTATTGCTATTGATTTCATTAAAGTTAAAGGCCTGCGTGGTAGCGGTATTGTGTCTTTACTTGGTGCACCGTTTAAAATTGTTGGTGCCATTATTCAAGCCCGTAAATATATCAAAGCATGGCAACCGGATGTGGTGCTTGGCATGGGCGGTTATGTCAGTGGCCCTGGTGGTGTTGCGGCATGGTCTTTGGGTATTCCAGTGGTATTGCATGAACAAAATGCTGTCGCTGGGCTAACCAATCAATGGCTCGCTAAAATTGCCAGTAAAGTGCTACAAGCATTCCCTGGTGCATTTAAAGATAAGCAAGTCGTTGGTAATCCGGTTCGTGAGGATGTGACATTATTACCTGCACCGCAACAGCGTTTTGCTGAACGCACCGGCCCAATTCGAGTGCTGGTGATGGGCGGCAGTCAAGGGGCGAGAATTTTAAACCAGACCATGCCAGAAGTGGCGGGGATCCTAGGTGAAAATGTCACTATTTGGCATCAAGCGGGTAAAGGTAATCAGCAATCGACTGAGCAAGCTTATGCAAAAGATAGCCAAACACAACATAAAGTGACTGAGTTTATTGATGATGTAGCTGCCGCTTATGCTTGGGCCGATTTAGTTGTTTGTCGTTCAGGGGCACTGACTGTTTCTGAATTATCGGCCGCGGGTGTTGGTGCTATTTTTATTCCTTTCATGCATAAAGATCGTCAGCAAGCATTAAATGCTGAACATTTAGTGGCATGTGGTGCGGCTAAAATGATTGAACAACCACAATTAACGGTTGATGGTTTAGCCCAGCAAATTAATTTATTAAATCGTATTGCGCTTGAGCACATGGCTTGTGCTGCGCGTAATGCTGCTATCATTGATGCAGACCAACGTGTTGCTGATGTGATCAAATCACTAGCAAAGAATTAAACAGGAACAAAGTGATGAGTAAACTGGATAACCAGCAATTAGCAAAAATTCGAACTATGGTGCCCGAGATGCGCCGAGTCGAACGTATTCACTTTGTTGGTATTGGTGGTGCTGGAATGAGCGGCATCGCAGAAGTATTAGTTAATGAAGGTTATCGTATCAGTGGTTCTGATATTACACCGAATGCTTTGACTAATCGTCTAACGGCTAAAGGCGTCGAGATCTTTTTTGGCCATGCGGCTGAAAATGTGATTGGTGCAAGTGTAGTTGTGGCATCAACCGCTATCAACAAACAAAATCCAGAATTATTAGCTGCAACAGAATTACGTATTCCGGTTGTGCGTCGTGCTGAAATGTTAGCAGAATTAATGCGTTACCGTCATGGTATCGCGATTGCAGGAACGCATGGTAAAACGACCACAACAGCATTAACAACCCAAATTTATTCTGAAGCAGGGCTAGATCCAACGTTTGTGAATGGTGGTTTGGTAAAAAGTGCTGGTACTAATGCACGTTTAGGTTGTAGCCGTTATTTAATTGCCGAAGCTGATGAAAGTGATGCGTCATTTTTACATTTGCAACCGATGGTGTGTGTGATCACTAACATTGAAGCTGATCATATGGATACTTATGGCGGCGATTTTGAGGTGCTAAAACAAACCTTCATTGATTTTATCCATAATCTGCCATTCTATGGCTTAGCGGTAATGTGTATTGATGATCCCGTTGTGCGTGAATTATTACCACGAGTGGGTCGCCCAATGTTGACTTATGGGTTTGCAGAAGATGCTGATGTGCGTTTAGTTAACTATACTCAAACTGGCCAACAGGGTCACTTTACAGTATTGCGTAATGATAAGCCGGCATTGAATATTACCCTTAATATTCCTGGTAAGCACAACGCGTTAAATGCAACGGCGGCTATTGCTGTGGCTACCGAAGAAGGTGTCAGTGATAATGCTATCATGCGTGCCTTAGTTGAATTTGAAGGTACTGGTCGTCGTTTTGATCATCTTGGTGAGTTTGAAACCGGTAATGGTAACGTGATGCTGGTAGATGATTATGGTCATCATCCAAGTGAAGTTGATGTAACGATTCAAGCTGCACGTGCTGGTTGGCCAGATAAACGGTTAGTGATGATATTCCAACCGCACCGTTATAGTCGTACTCGTGATTTATACGATGATTTTGCCAATGTGTTAGAGCAAGTCGATGTGTTATTGGTGCTGGATGTTTATGCTGCGGGAGAAACGCCTATTGCGGGTGCTGATAGTCGTTCGTTATGTCGCACTATTCGTTCACGCGCTAAAATTGATCCTATCTTTGTGTCACAAGCAGAGCATTTGCCTGCAATTTTAGCCAATATTATCCAAAATGATGATTTGGTGTTGACCCAAGGTGCGGGTGATGTCGGCAAAATAGCTCGCCAACTGGCAGAGTTAAGACTAAATATAGCTAATATGCGTCAAGATGCTTAATTGGTATATTTCGCTTTGAGTAAACGCATTAATATCGATTACTGGTTGTAAAATGAATATTCCATCGCCAGTGATCGCTATTTTTTGTGATTTCTCGACAAATAGATAAATTTATTGTCAGGTTATGCTCGGAAAACGCCCTATGAGTGTTGGAGTGGGTCGAGTTGCTCGGTATAATCGTTTAACTTTGCTCGTTATACCTGACTGAGCGCGCCATCATAAAATACCTTTATGGAATGGTTTGGCTTAAATGGTAAGGTAAAAAGACACGCGATGACTGAACAAGTCGAAAATAAAGAGCATATATTATCTTCACCTCGTGGTTTAAAGCGTTGGGGTGGATTAGCGTTTTTTCTCTTTGTCATTGGTTTTACGGTTTGGCTTGTTAGTGCTACCAAAGACTGGATGACAGATGCAAACCGATTACCCTTGTCAAATTTAGTCATTCAAGGGCAGTTACATTATCTCACTAAAGATGATGTTAGACAGTCAATTTTACATCTTCATCATTTGGGTAGCTTTATGACCCAAGATGTAAATAGTATTCAAGCATCCGTAGAGGCTTTACCTTGGGTTGCTCAAGCTGCTGTACGTAAACAATGGCCAGATACCATTAAAGTTTTTTTGGTTGAAAATCAACCTGTCGCTGAATGGAATGGTACTTATTTAGTTAACCGTTCAGGCGTTGTTTTTAAAGCGCCAGTATTGCAAGTCGCAGGATTAGGGTTAACCAATCTTATTGGTCCTAAAGGCAGCAGTGAAGAAGTTTTAGCTGGACTCAAAGAAATGCGTCCAGTGTTGAAAAAAGCGGGTTTCGGGATTGCGTCATTATCGTTTAATGAACGCCGTGCTTGGCGCGTGGTATTAACAAACGGGATTAGACTTGAATTGGGGCATGACGCTCGAATGCAACGTATAAAGCGTTTTATCGAGATTTATCCTGATTTATTGAAACAGGATAAGCCGATTGATTATGTAGATTTGCGTTACGATACTGGCGCAGCTGTGGGTTGGAAAACAAAGCCGGAGTATGATAATCATGCGCCGGATAAAAAATAAGAGCGTGCACTGATGACTAAGGCTGCAGATAAAAAACTCATCGTTGGTCTTGATATCGGCACTTCCAAAGTTTGCGCTTTGGTTGGGGAGGTCCTACCCGATGGCAATGTTAATGTCATTGGTGTAGGTAGCAGCCCGTCACGCGGAATGGATAAAGGTGGGGTTAATGACCTTGAGTCAGTAGTGAAGTCAGTTCAACGTGCTGTTGATCAGGCTGAACTTATGGCTGATTGCCAAATTGGTTCCGTGTGTTTGTCGCTATCAGGTAAACATATTAGTTGCCAAACAGAAAAAGGCATGGTGCCAATTTCTGATAAAGAGGTAACTCAAGATGACGTCGATAATGTTATTCATACGGCGAAATCAGTAAAAATAAGCGATGAGCAACGTACGTTGCATGTGATTCCACAAGAATTTGCGATTGATTACCAAGAAGGTATTAAAAACCCTGTTGGTTTATCAGGTGTTCGTATGGAAGCAAGTGTTCATTTGATCACTTGTCATAACGACATGGCGCGCAACATCGTTAAAGCAGTAGAGCGTTGTGGTTTAACTGTTGATCATCTGATTTTCTCAGGATTAGCAACAAGCCATGCTGTACTGACCCCAGATGAGCGTGAGCTCGGCGTATGCGTGGTCGATATTGGCGGCGGTACAATGGATCTTGCTATTTGGACTGGCGGCGCATTACGCCATGCGGAAGTGATTCCGTATGCTGGTAATGCAGTAACCAGTGATATTGCTTATGCGTTTGGTACACCACCGGGTGACGCTGAAGATATTAAAGTGAAATACGGTTGTGCACTGAGTGAATTGGTGAGCAAAGATGCTAAGGTTGATGTACCGAGTGTTGGTGGTCGTCCATCTAGAAGCTTGCAAAGTCAAACACTCGCAGAAGTAATAGAGCCTCGATATAGTGAATTGCTAGGGTTAGTAAATCAAAAATTACTAACCGTACAAGATCAATTGCGAGAGGCTGGTGTTAAACACCACCTAGCAGCGGGCATCGTCCTTACCGGGGGCGCTGCACAAATGGAAGGTTTAACTGAATGTGCTGAGCGGGTTTTCCGCAATCAAGTACGTATTGGTCAGCCTCTTGAGCTGAGTGGATTGACTGATTATGTTCAGTCGCCACCCTATGCTACTGCAGTAGGATTACTGCACTACGGAAAGGATAGTCAATCATTTGATGAAAATGCACAAGAACCGAAACGCTCGGTAACTGGGTTATTTTCACGAATTAGTGGTTGGTTCGAAAAGAATTTTTAAACCTGATGCGAACAGGATAACGGAGAGAACAAATGTTTGAACCGATGATGGAAATGTCTGATGAAGCTGTAATTAAGGTCATTGGCGTTGGCGGCGGCGGCGGTAATGCAGTCGATCACATGGTACGTGAGTCTATTGAAGGCGTGCAGTTCATTAGTGTTAACACTGATGCACAAGCTCTTCGTAAAACAAGCGTAAGTACTGTTATTCAGATCGGTGGTGATATCACTAAAGGTTTGGGTGCGGGTGCTAACCCACAAGTGGGCCGTGATTCAGCGTTAGAAGATCGTGAAGCGATCAAAAAAGAGCTTGAAGGCTCTGATATGATCTTCATTGCAGCGGGCATGGGTGGTGGTACCGGTACTGGTGCTGCACCAATCATTGCTGAAGTGGCTAAAGAGCTTGGTATTCTTACTGTTGCTGTTGTGACTAAACCATTTAGCTTCGAAGGTAAGAAGCGTATGGCATTTGCAGAGCAAGGTATTGATGAGCTTTCTAAGCATGTAGATTCATTAATTACTATTCCTAACGAAAAGTTACTTAAAGTACTTGGTCGTGGTATCACATTACTTGATGCCTTTGCGAAAGCAAACGACGTACTTAAAAATGCTGTTCAAGGTATTGCTGAGCTAATCACTCGCCCTGGCATGATCAACGTCGACTTTGCGGACGTACGTACCGTAATGTCTGAAATGGGTCATGCAATGATGGGTAGCGGTGTTGCTGCTGGTGATGATCGTGCTGAAGAAGCTGCTGAAATGGCAATTTCTAGCCCATTACTAGAAGATATCGACCTAGCTGGCGCTCGTGGTGTTTTAGTTAACATTACTGCTGGTATGGATATGCGTCTAGACGAATTCGAAACTGTGGGTAACACAGTTAAAGCGTTCGCTTCTGATAACGCTACCGTGGTTATTGGTACTTCACTTGACCCTGATATGACTGATGAGCTACGTGTAACCGTAGTGGCAACAGGCATTGGCAAAGAGTGTAAGCCTGATATCACATTAGTAACGTCATCAAAGCCTGCACCTGTTGTTGCACAGGAAAAACCTGCTGCAATCGCTGAAGATAAGCCTGTTGAAAGTCAACAAGCTAAAGCTCAGGGTGCAGATCATGACTACTTAGATATCCCTGCATTCTTGCGTAAGCAAGCAGACTAAAATAGCCAACATATTGATTGTGGTGGCTAATTTAGCTGGGTAAGAGCTGCATCTTTTGTTTCACCACAAAAGATGCTTTTTTACATCTGCAGTGAATTATTTTGGATATTTTTTAGGTTATGGTATGATAAGTGTTCAATTCGCCATGCTGGTGTTGAGAATAGTTTCTATTCACCTAATTAGTTTGCAAGCAAAAGTTTGTTTAACCGTTGAGATATAAGCAGATGATCAGACAACGTACACTTAAAAGCATTGTGCAGACGACTGGTGTGGGCCTCCACTCTGGACGTAAAGTGACGCTTATCCTGCGTCCTGCAGCCGCAAATACTGGCGTGATTTATCGCCGTACTGACCTTAATCCACCTGTGGATTTCCCTGCAAATGCAGATTCAGTACGCGATACCATGCTATGTACCGCTCTTGTTAATGAACAAGGCGTGCGCATTTCAACAGTTGAGCACTTGAATGCTGCACTAGCCGGTATGGGTATCGATAACGTGATTATCGAAGTTAATGCGCCTGAAATTCCTATTATGGATGGTAGCGCAAGCCCATTTATTTACCTGCTTCAATCAGCTGGTATTGATACATTAAATTCGCCAAAGCGTTTTTTACGTATTAAAAAGCCTGTTCGCATTGAGGATGGCGACAAGTGGGCGGAACTCGTACCTTATAACGGTTTCCGTCTCGATTTTGCTATCGACTTTAATCACCCTGCGATTGATTCAGATCAGCAGCGTCTAGTGTTAGATTTTTCAAGCCAGTCTTTTGTTAAAAAGATTAGCCGTGCACGTACTTTCGGTTTCATGCGCGATATCGAATATCTCCAGTCACAGAACTTGTGTCTTGGTGGTAGCTTTGATAACGCAATTGTACTGGATGACTACCGTATCCTGAACGAGGATGGTTTGCGTTTTGACAATGAACTTGTCACTCACAAAGTATTGGATGCCATTGGTGACCTTTACATGTGTGGTCACAATATCATTGGTGAAATGCGCGCTTATAAATCAGGTCATGCGCTTAACAACCAACTACTGCGTGCAGTATTGGCTGATCAAGAAGCCTATGAGTGGTCAACCTTTGAAGACGAGCGTGAAGTGCCTGTCACTTTTGCTCAACCGGGTATGGTATTGGCGTAAATCACGCAACTGCCTTGTATTAAAAAACGCCGAGCATAAATGTTCGGCGTTTTTGTATCTGTTATTTGTCGAATTGCCGATGCGATATTTTTTAGCGAGGTGACATTCTTTACCAATACGACATTCGCATTCAACAAAGCATTAGCGAGTATTTTTTTGTGCTAGCTTAGCCAGTCGTTCTAAACAGACTTTGACTTTATCTGGAGCATTAGCCGCTGTTGCTAACAGATGTTGCGCGGCCACATGGCTGATTGGCTTTTGAATAATATCGGGGATTTTATCTTGTTTACGAATTGCCACTGCCGCCAATATGGGGTTTACCTTAACTTCGATCTCACGCAATTTGGGTAATAATTTCTCGCGTAATTTAAGCGTTAATTGGTAACGTTCATAGTTAAGTCGCATCGACCATGCTGCTGATTCTGTTTCAATGATTAACACCCCTTGTCGATAATTACTGACTCGACAATGCTCGGCACAATTAAGGTGGCTTTTTACCGCAGTATTCAGTTGGCTTAATGCCGCTGCCCGTTGTTGAATCGATGTTAGACCATCACTATCAAGTAGATGTGCTGCGGTTTGGGGGCGATGATCTCTCATGATTTTAATTCCTGGATATTCGACAGAATAAAAATGTTACTTTTGCGGATATGATCTTCATTATCAAAGATAAAAACCTGCGTAGTGGCTTTTATCATAGGCGATGACACGAATATGACTTATTATATTAGGTATATAGGTTAATATATGTTGAGCGATATGTCTGCTAAGTCGCAGTCACCAGCGTGTTTTTGTACTTAGATGGCAATAAACAGTATTAGTTTAGCATTGAGTAAGGTGCTTTTTGTTAGGATAGTAATGTTAACCCTTGAAAAGCGACTATCGCGACACAATATCAATTAACACATGTTTTAGGATTAACTTCTTAGTCACCGTCGTGACAATTCCTGTGGGATAAGGATGGCTTAGGTCCCCCAAGGAATGAAACCCGAATTAAGCGATTCAGCAATAGAAACGCTGATATAACAAAGAGAAACCGGCATCACCATGTTATCAAAACTACTGACTAAAGTTATCGGTAGCCGTAACGACCGCACTCTGCGTCGTATGCGCAAAATTGTTGATCAAATCAATAAGCTAGAACCTCAGTTTGAAAGCCTACAAGATCATGAGCTGCAAGCAAAAACAGCTGAATTTCGTGAGCGTTTAGATCAAGGCGAAACGCTAGATCAACTACTACCAGAAGCCTTTGCGACTGTTCGCGAAGCATCAAGCCGTGTCTATGGCATGCGTCACTTTGACGTACAGCTACTTGGTGGCATGGTTTTAAACGACTGTAAAATTGCTGAAATGCGTACTGGTGAGGGTAAAACTCTTACTGCAACATTGCCGTCATATCTTAACGCCCTTACAGGTAAAGGCGTTCACATCGTAACCGTGAACGATTACCTCGCTGCGCGTGATGCCGAAACTAACCGTGAATTATTTGAATTCCTCGGTATGACTATTGGCGTTAACGTACCTAATATGTCACCGCCAGCGAAAAAAGAAGCATACGCTGCCGACATACTTTACGGTACTAACAACGAATTTGGTTTTGATTACCTACGTGACAACATGGCGTTCCGTCCTGAAGATCGCGTTCAACGCGAGCGCTTCTTTGCGGTTGTCGATGAAGTTGACTCCATCCTAATTGATGAAGCGCGTACACCGTTGATTATCTCTGGTCCTGCTGAAGATAGCTCGGAAATGTACATTAAGATTAATCACTTAATTCCGTTGCTTGTTCGTCAAGATAAAGAAGATAGCGCTGATTATCGTGGCGATGGTCACTACACTGTCGATGAAAAATCAAAGCAAGCGCACTTTACTGAAACAGGTCAAGAATTCATTGAAGAATTATTGATTAAAAATGACATTATGGCTGAGAACGATACTCTATATTCTCCGGCTAATATTAGTTTACTGCACCACGTTAATGCCGGTTTACGTGCACACGTGTTGTTTGAAAAAGACGTCGATTATATTGTTCAAGATGATGAAGTTGTCATTGTCGATGAACATACTGGCCGTACCATGCCAGGTCGTCGTTGGTCTGAAGGTCTTCACCAAGCTGTTGAAGCGAAAGAAGGCGTTAAGATTCAAAACGAAAACCAAACCTTGGCATCGATTACCTTCCAGAACTATTTCCGTTTATACGAGAAATTATCAGGTATGACAGGTACTGCGGATACTGAAGCGTTTGAATTTCAGTCTATTTATAATTTAGATACGGTAGTGTTACCGACTAACCGCCCAATGGCACGTATTGATAACGGCGATTTAGTCTACATGACTGAAGCTGAGAAATTCGTGGCAATCAGTAAAGATATTTCTGAGCGTGTTAAAAATGGTCAGCCATGTCTTGTCGGTACAGTGTCGATTGAAAAATCAGAGCTGTTATCTAAAGCGTTGAAAGATGCAGGTATCAAGCACAACGTACTGAATGCTAAGTTCCACGAAAAAGAAGCCGATATTATTGCTGAAGCGGGTTCTCCAAGTACGGTAACTATCGCAACTAACATGGCCGGTCGTGGTACCGATATCATGCTAGGTGGTTCGTGGAAGGCGGATGTTGAGAAACTGATTGATCCTACTGATGAGCAAATCGCAAAGATCCGTGCTGATTGGCAAATCAAGCATGATGCAGTATTAGCATCAGGTGGTTTACACATCCTTGGTACTGAGCGTCATGAATCTCGTCGTATCGACAACCAGTTACGTGGTCGTGCAGGTCGTCAGGGTGATGCTGGTTCGTCTCGCTTCTATCTTTCAATGGAAGATGGCCTTATGCGTATCTTCGCCTCTGATCGTGTTTCAGGCATGATGAAGAAGCTAGGTATGGAAGAAGGCGAAGCGATTGAGCACCCATGGGTATCAAAAGCTATCGAAAACGCACAACGTAAAGTTGAAGGACGTAACTTCGATATTCGTAAGCAATTACTTGAATTTGATGACGTCGCTAATGATCAGCGTCAGGTAGTGTATGAACTACGTGATGAGCTTATGAATGCTAACGATATCAGTGAAATGATTGAGCACAACCGTGAAGACGTGTTGAACGCAATTATTGATAACTACATTCCTCAGCAATCGCTAGAAGAAATGTGGGATATCGACGGCCTAGAAGCGCGTCTAAAAGAAGACTTTGATTTAGAGTTCCCGATTAAAAATTGGTTAGACACTGAAGATAAGCTTTATGAAGAAGCCCTTCGTGAACGTATTATCGAAAAAGCATTTGAGTTGTACCGTGAGAAAGAACAAGTTGTTGGCGCTGAAGTGCTACGGAACTTTGAAAAAACGGTAATGCTGCAAAACCTCGATACATTATGGAAAGAGCACCTAGCGGCGATGGATCATCTTCGTCAAGGTATTCACCTACGTGGTTATGCACAAAAGAACCCTAAGCAAGAGTACAAGCGTGAGTCGTTTGAACTGTTTGAAGAGATGTTAGATAACTTGAAGAGTGATGTTGTTTCTATCTTAAGTAAGGTACGAGTACAGCAGCAGGAAGAAGTTGATCGTATGGAAGATGAACGTCGTCAAATGGCAGAAATGCTAGCACATCGTCAACAATTCCAACATCAAAATGCAGACAATCAAATTGCTGATGAATCATCACCAGCAGAAGACAATGGTCATCAAGGTACGTTTGAGCGCGAAGAGCGTAAAGTCGGCCGTAATGAGCCTTGCCCATGTGGTTCTGGTAAGAAATACAAGCAGTGTCACGGTAAGATCGACTAAGATCGCTGTTAAGCTGTTATAAAAAAGGTCGCCTAGAGCGACCTTTTTTTATTCCCCATAAACCGCTGCTATCTTCGCCAATACCGCTACATTAGCGTCAGGGAATGGATACTGATCAAGATCGTGAATTGCGACCCATAATCCAGTTTGACCTTCATTACCACACGCTTCACCTGTGAATGCTGTGATGGCGAAAAAATCAAACTGTAAGGATTTATCGGGGTAATCATGAGCAAGGCTAATCAATGGCGTTAGCGTAGTGACTTGAATCCCCACTTCCTCGTTAAGTTCACGAATAACCGCTTGCTCAGCGGTTTCATTGGCCTCTACTTTGCCACCTGCAAATTCCCATAATCCACCCTGATGGGCATTCGCATGGCGACGCGTAATGAAAATTCGATCTTGAGTTGGGTTTAGAATGATCCCTGCTGCGATCCAAATTCGTTTTTTGATTATCACTTTTTTTGTCATAACGTAGTACCTACATAAAATCAGTCAGTAATAATGTAGCCATTAAAAAGGGCGAGCTAATAGTAATATTAGTTCGCCCTTGATCAGCAATAAGTTGCTAAATAGCATGGTGGTTTTTAGTAGTTATCTTCTGACCACACATCAGTGTCAGACATATCTGGCGCACTAGCAATGGCTTTTTCTTCATCTGCCCACTCTCCAAGATCAATTAATTGGCAGCGTTTACAGCAGAAAGGACGATATGGGCTTTGTTCACCCCAGACAACGTCAGTTTTACAGGTTGGACATTTCACCACAGTCGGTTGGGATTGCGACATAGTTACCTCAGCAAATAGCTAGTTTAAAGTCGATATTGGTTGCCACTGTCGTTCCTTCTTCATAAGGAGAAAAACGAATAGAGAAGTGGCTACGATGACCGGATACAACAGGATAAACACCATAGCTTGCATCGATTTCAATGCGAAGTAAACACGATAAGCTAGCATCATTTTGGAAAAAACCGTTATGTGCTGATTGTGGTTGGTATTGTGCAGATTGACGGACTAAGTGTAGCCATAGCTTGAGTGCTTCATCGACTTCAGCCAATTGATCGAGCCATGCTTGCATTGTTTGTTGACGTTCTTCTAGTGGTTGTTGACACCAGAAGTGCAGCGCTGGTAGGTCAAAACTACAGGTGCCACCAGGAATCGAAAATCGTTGACGAATCGAGCTTAGAAAACGGTCTTCACGTAGGCTTTGACCTAAACGTAGTGCAGCTAATAGGTTTTTCTGAGCATGACTCATATTATCGAGTAATGACTGGATCGCGATGGGATCAACGCCGTCATAATCTAGCCATGCTTTCAATTTAATACTTTGATTATTGAGCGCTTTAGCAAGATCGGTTTTAACTGGGATTTGTTCTATTAATTCTAGAAAATCAAACAATGCATTAAAGAAAATCGTATATTGCCACGGATCGTTAAGTTCGCTGCTGTGGTGTAATTGTTTGAGTAAGTGTTCAAGGCGCAAGTAAATACGCACTTTTTCATTTAGAGGATGTTCATAGCTATGTATTTGCATAACGGAAAACCAGTGAAAATCAAAAAATAATGAATGCACGCTAAGCGTTATTTCGCAGTTTGTGCAAGTGCGAGATAATGTTGGTGTAGCTGAGCAACTTGCGTTAACAGTGCCTGATTATCACCGTTATTACAAATGATATCATCGGCAGCATCAAGCCGCTGTTGGCGTGATGCTTGTGCGGCAAGAATATTTTTTATTTGCTCAAGCGATACATTATCTCGCTGTTGGGTACGCATTATCTGTGTTTGTTGGTCAACGTCAACTACCAGTAAGCGATCAGTTAGGGTTTGAAGGTTATTTTCAATCATTAACGGCACAATCAGTAGGCAATACGGGGAAGTCGCGCGATCGATATCTGCTAACATTTTGTCACGGATCAACGGATGTAGCAGTTGATTGAGCCAGTTTTTCTGTTGTGGATCACTAAATATTGCAGCTCTTAATTGGCTACGATCTAGATTTCCATCAGCAAGCAGTATGTCGTTACCGAATTTTTCAATAATACGCGCTAAACCGACACTACCGATGGCGACTACCTCGCGGGCTATGATGTCGGCATCGATTAAATCAATTCCATAAGCACCAAATAAATTAGCAACAGTCGTTTTACCGCTGCCAATTCCACCTGTTAAACCAATCACCATTGTCATCAATCAGAATCCTAAATAAGAGCTAACATACCAATGTAAAATTGGTTCGCCCCATAGCATAGCAATCCCGCCAGCAACAGCAAGATATGGTCCAAAAGAGAACGGGGTTTGTTGATCTTCATGCTTTATTCGTAGCATGACAATGCCACATATCGCTCCGACAAGAGAAGATAGTAAGACCACAAACGGTAATAATGACCAGCCCACCCACGCACCGATAGCTGCTAATAGCTTAAAATCACCGTAACCCATGCCATCTTTTTTTGTCAGCAGCTTAAATGCCCAAAAAATTGACCACAGTGATAAATATCCTGCCATTGCACCAATAATTGAATCGGTTAATGAAATCGGACTGATACCAATAAGAGCGAATAAAATACCCGCCCACATTAATGGCAGCGTGATTTGATCTGGCAGTAGCATTTTGTCGATATCAATAAACGTCAGCGCAATCAGGGCAAAGCTACAACCTAACACCGCAACAGCCCACCATGTTGGCGGTAATACTAATGCGACAGTTAAGCTAATCATGGCTGTTAGGAGTTCAATCGCAGGGTAGCGTTTGCTGATCGGTGCTTTACACTCGCGGCATTTACCCCTTAAAGCTAACCAGCTAATAACCGGAATATTTTCCAACGCACTGATAGCATGATGACAATGAGGGCAGCGAGAGCGAGGCACACTTAAATTAAATGGGGTTACATCATTGGATTGTGGATCATCCAGTTCTGGAAAATAATCCTGACATTCTTGACGCCATTGGCGTTCCATCATGATTGGCAGGCGGTAAATGACCACATTGAGGAAGCTGCCAATTAATAAACCAAAGAGTGTTGCAAACAGCGGATATAGCCACGGGTAATAACTCAGTACAGCCATGAAGTGCTCTCTTAAAAAATACATCGATTAACGTTAATATCATGGCTATTGAATACGTTGAAATTATCCCATAACGCTCATTAGCGTAAAAATAGGCATGTACATCGCAACTAATAAACCACCGATAATGATACCAAGAATAATGATAATAAACGGTTCTAAAATTTGACCCAAGTTATCGACAGTATTATCAACATCATCTTCGTATAACTGTGCCATTTTATTGAGCATATCATCAAGTGCGCCAGATTCTTCACCAATCATCACCATTTGCAGCATTAATTCAGGAAAAACATCGGCTTGACGTAAGGCTAAGTATAAAGGCATGCCGGCGGCGGTGCTGTTATAAACCTCATCAATGGCTTGTTCAATATAAAGGTTATTACTGATTTTTCCTGCTGATTGAATGCCAGTTAACAGTGGGATACCCGCATTAAAGGTGGTCGCGAGGGTGCGAGAAAAACGGGAAATAGTGGCTTTAAGTAATACTCCGCCGACAAGCGGTAACTTTAAGCTCAGTTTATCCATACGGTAATGAAAACGATAATAATGGCGGTAGCTATAACGGTAGCCGATGATTGTGAATAGCAGTCCAAGTCCAAGATAAAGCCCATAATTAATTAAAAAATCGGACGCTTTCATTACTTGGCGAGTAAACCACGGCAATTCAGCGCCAAAGCCACTAAAAATAGCCGCAAACTGCGGAATAACAAATACCAACATGAGTACTGTAACTAATATTGCAGTGATGGATACCATTGAGGGGTAGATCATCGCTTTGATGATCTTCTTGCGCATGGCTTCTGCTTTTTCACGATAAATGGCAATACGCGAAAATACTTGCCTTAGGTGCCCCGTCTGCTCGCCAGTATCGACCAAGTCGCAATAGAATTTATCAAACAATGGTGAGCTGGAACGCATCGCTTTGGATAATGACGATCCCGCTTCAACTTGATTGGTCACCTGAATAAGGGTCGCGCGCATTTCTGCTTTATGATGGCTGTTCGCCATCAGTGTTAAGGCTTGTACTACAGGCACGCCTGATTCAACCATGGTGGCTAATTGACGGGTGACCATGGTGACATCTTCGGACTTCATTTGATTGCGAAGGCGGTTTAAGGTGCCAGGAGAGGTACGCTTGATCTTTTTAATGTTGATCATTTGCTCGGTAAGCTGATGGCGAACTTCTTGTTCTTGAAACCCCATCGTGACGCCAGAGACTTTACGTCCGGCTTGATTGACGCCACGCCATTGGTAGTAACGAATTTTAGTGGCAACAACCATAATAAATCCTTTTTAATAAAATACAGAGATTGTTTAAAGGGCGCTGCGAGCAATAATATGATGGTGAGATCAGAGTTGCAGTACCCGTTGTAATTCGACAAGGCTGGTAATGCCATCAACTAATTTATCGACGCCTGATTCTCGTAATCGTTGCATACCTTGGCTGGCGGCAATATCTTCTAATTGTAAGCTGGTGGCATTTTGCATTAATGCTTCGGCAATCTCACGGCTAAACTGCATCACTTCATAAATACCCACCCGTCCAACGTAGCCTTTATTGCAATCATCACAGCCTTCTTTATTGGCTTGAAAAACGCTGGTGTTGAGTGGCAGTTTTAAGCGCTCACAGGTTAAGTCATCCAGCAGGTGCGGTTGTTTACAGTGACTGCATAATCGGCGTGCTAACCGCTGTGCAATAATCAAACTCAGTGATGACGCAAGGTTAAAATCTTCAACTCCCATATTAGTTAAACGGGTAATGGTTTCTGCCGCTGAATTGGTGTGCAGCGTCGATAATACCAAGTGCCCTGTTTGGGCGGCTTTAACTGCAATTTCGGCGGTTTCTAAATCACGAATTTCACCAACCATCACTACATCAGGGTCTTGACGTAGAAATGATCGTAATGCTTCTGCAAAGCCTAGTCCTGCGAGATTATTTATCTGAACTTGGTTAATGCCTTGGAGGTTGATCTCAACCGGATCTTCGGCGGTGGAAATATTACGCTCATCGGTATTTAAAATACTTAAGCCGGTATATAACGATACGGTTTTGCCACTGCCTGTTGGCCCCGTCATTAAAATCATCCCTTGCGGGCGTTGCAGGGCGTTTAAATAAGCCTGCTTTTGAGCATCGCTATACCCTAATATATCAATATTTAAGCTGGCACTGGAACTGTCTAAAATCCGCAGTACGACTTTTTCACCCCATAACGTGGGCAGGGTCGACACCCGTAAATCAATCGCTAGTGATTCTGATAACTTAAGCTTGATGCGTCCATCTTGTGGTTGACGACGCTCGGCAATATTGAGCTTTGACATTACTTTTAAACGGGTTGATAACCGCCGCGACAAACTTGACGGTGGGGTTAAATGTTGATGTAAAATGCCATCACAGCGAAACCGAATCCGATAGCTGGTTTCATAGGGTTCAAAGTGAATGTCTGATGCTTTACGGCGCAGTGCATCCATTAATACTTGGTTGATATAACGGGTGACAGGGGCGCTGTCTTGACTTAAATCGGTTGAGTCATCGATTTCAAGATCGTTAATATCAATTAAGTTACCTAAATCTTCATCGCTGATTTGGCGGCTGTTACCGACATCACCGATATCACTGCCGTAAACCCGTCGAATCGCTGATTCAAGTTGTTTATTTTCTAATAACAGTGGTTCAACGTTCTTACCAATAGCGAAGCGAAATTCATCTTGCGCCTCGACATTGGTAGGATCGCTAAGGCCGACGAATAAGGTGCTATTGTCTTGCGCAAGCGGCAGCACGCGATGGCGTAACACCAATTCACGTTGGTAGACACTTTGACAGCAACCTTGAAAGTCATAGTGGTGGACATCCACTCGATCTAGGTTGAACAGGTGCGATAATGAACGTGCTAGTTCATCATCCGCCATGATACCTAGGCGAGTAATGGCGGTCGGGACATTGATCCCTTCCGCCGTCACCGACTCGACTATTTGCTGCTCTTGTTCGGCGCTGATTAACTCAGCTTGGAACAGGATCGAGGCGAGGTTTGTTTGCATGGTTATGGTGTTGGTGTTGGATCTTCTTTACAGCCATCAATTGGTGGCATGCCCTTATCTGCTAGACAGCTCCAACCCTCATCAGTATCACGATTAAATGTTAGTTTTTTAGTATCTAAAGACCCTGATTTAAACTCAAACGTAAGACCTAAACCATTATCTGCAACATCTATTTCCCCTAGTGGATTAGCGTCTGCTGCAATATTTAATGTAGTAACACTACCACTAATCTTTCCTTCTTCTTGAATCACTAATTCTGCTGGAGTGATAAGGGCTTTCATAGTAGCCATAGCTGAAGCCATTTCACTTTTAGCCACATAATCTTTATAAGCTGGGACTGCGATAGCTGATAACACACCGATGATCGCCACCACGATCATCAATTCAATAAGGGTAAAGCCTTGTTGCTTTTTCATATTCCATTCCTTGAAGGTTTTAAGTTGTCCAACATGGACAAAGGGGTAGTGCTGTGGAACTAGAATAAAAGGCTTAAGATATTGATTGAATAACAGTGGTGTTATTGCTCGGCACAGTTTGAATTATTTATGCCATTGTTGCAGCAGTTACAAAATAGGGCTGGAGTTGGGGCGCAGAAATGTGGTGGGGGTGAGGTAAATAAGAGACGAGGGAGAGCAGGAAAAGCCAGTGAAAATATCAATTCAACAACGCGCAGTGAGTAGATTCCCTATCGCCCTCGCGGACATTCACTGTAGGGAATGACTGGGTGAGTTCGGCATTCCCTGTTGAAAACGACGGTGGTTAGTTACTAAACCGCATCGACAGATCCATTGCCCGTACATGCTTGGTTAGCGCACCGACTGAAATATAATCTACACCCGTTAACGCACATTCGCGAATATTATTCAGGGTAATATCACCAGAGTTTTCCAACGCCGCACGACCTGCGTTAATTTTTACTGCTTCACGCATCATCTCTAATGAAAAATTATCGAGCATAATAATATCCGCACCAGCAATAATCGCTTGTTCTAATTCTGCTAGCGATTCGGTTTCAACTTCTACGGGTTTGCCGGGGTTTAATTTCTTGGCTGTGGCGATTGCTTTTTCAATCCCACCACAGGCCATGATGTGGTTTTCTTTAATTAAGTAGGCATCAAACACGCCAATGCGATGGTTAAAACCGCCACCACAACTGACTGCATATTTAAGTGCGCTGCGTAAACCGGGGATGGTTTTACGGGTGTCTAATAAACGGGTGTTGGTACCTTGCAGTTGGTTAACATATTCCGCCGTAAGGGTAGCGCAGCCTGAAAGGGTTTGAATAAAGTTCATCGCATTACGCTCGCCAGTAAGCAACACCCGTGACGGGCCACTCAGGGTACATAACACTTGGTTGGGTTTGACGACATCACCATCAGCAACCTGCCACTCAATCACCACTTCAGCGCCCAATTGGGCAAACACTTCATCAGCCCATAGTTGACCACAAAAAACGCCATATTCACGGGTAATAATGGTGGCGGTGCTGTGGCTATTTGCGGCAATTAAATTGGCGGTAATGTCACGGTTAGCATCAATCTCACCGCCTAAATCTTCACGCAAGGCATCAGCAACTGCGCGGGTGATTTCTAATGGCAATTGTTGTTTAAGGTAAGCAAGACGAGCGCTGCTGTCGTGTTTTTGTTCCATCGTTGTCATGTCGTATCCATAGCAAGAGTTTGCCGGTAAGTGAATTACCGCGAGTGATAGCAAAAGCATACAGGGAAAAAAATCAGTTTTCGAGGAGAGAGGTTTTAATTTTTATCTCGATAATCGATACTCGATACCTATTTCTTTACTTTGAGGTTGATATGACTTTAACCATTAATCGCGATCACTGGCTTGATAACGTTAAACACGTGCCATCGCCATTTTGTGATACTCGCCCTGATGATGATATTTCACTGCTGGTGGTACATAACATTAGTTTGCCGCCGGGGGAGTTTGGTGGACCTTACATTGAGCAGTTATTTACGGGGCAGCTTGATCCTAATGAGCATGCTTATTTCGCATTGATTCATCAGTTTCGCGTATCGGCGCACTGCTTGATTCGTCGTGATGGCAGCATTATTCAGTTTGTACCGTTCAATGCTCGTGCGTGGCATGCGGGGATTTCTTGCTTTGAAGGGCGAGATAAATGTAATGACTATTCGATAGGAATTGAACTTGAAGGCTGTGATTATTTGCCGTTCACGGATTGTCAGTATGAAACATTAGCCACCTTAACCCAAAAGATCATGCAGCAGTATCCTGCGATTACTCGGCAGCGAATAACAGGGCATGAATTTATTGCACCGGGGCGAAAAACTGATCCGGGATTAGTGTTTGATTGGCATAGTTATAAAGCTCAGTTGTAGGCGGTTATTTATTAATAACTACTGAGTATATTATTGATAAAAAACGAAAAATAACTATTGGCTGTAGTTGGTTGAGTGTTGGTTTTAAATATTGACTGTAGTTTTATTTGAGTGTGATTGTTGTTTTGCTTTGCATTTAATGTGAGTTTTTTGTTAAACAATCTTCGTTCTATGATTTCAATCAAGTTGAATGTGGACTTTCATGATTATTTCTGTAAACTTTCCACGTCAGCAAATTGGTAATACCAATTACCCGTGTTGTTAGTTTTGTTATCAATCATATTGATTATAAGAAGCATTCATCATAATGACGTATAAACGTATTCGCCAACCCAAACTTTGTGAGGCTATCGAAAAAGAGCTTGAGTGTTTGATTGTCGAGGGAACATTATCCCCCGGACAACAACTGCCTCCTGAGCGTGAACTAGCAAAGCAATTTGATGTTTCTCGCCCCTCTGTTCGTGAAGCTATTCAACGTTTAGAGGCCAAACATTTACTGACTCGTCGTCAAGGTGGCGGCACTTTTGTGACAGAGAAGTTATGGAAGAGTTTTTCTGAACCATTGCTAGATTTATTAGCCGCACACCCAGAAACACAATTAGATTTAGTCGAAGCGCGCCATGCGCTAGAGGGATTAGCGGCATATTATGCGGCCCTGCGTGGTAATGATGATGATTTTAATCGTATTAAAGATTGTCATGTGCGTATTCAGCAAGCACAACAACAAGGTGATTTAGCCGCCGAAGCAACTGCGGTTATGCAATATCTTATTGCGGTCACCGAGTCGGCACATAATGTGGTGTTATTACATATTATTCGTAGCTTAGCGCCGTTGTTAGAACAGAACGTATTACAGAATTTTGAATATCTTAATCGGCACCAAGCGGTGGTGGATAAGGTAAGCAAACATAGAGCCAATATTGTCGAGGCGATTGTTTCAAAACAGCCTATAAAGGCGCGTGAAGCATCCCATGCACATTTGGCTTATATTGAGGAAACTTTGTTGGATTTATCGCGAGAAGATAGCAGACGTCAACGCTCTCTCCGTCGAATCCAGCAACGCAAGGACGGACTTGACTAGGGTTCTTTATCAGCCAAAGGCCATCTGCAAGTCGCGACATTGTTAGTTTAGTTGATTATAACGAAAGGATAGATCGCATGTCTGAAGTCATGAAGAGTGACCTGGATGTACTGGAAACTCAAGATTGGTTAGAAGCTCTTGAATCAGTAGTTCGTGAAGAAGGTGTTGAACGCGCCCAGTACTTATTAGAGCAAGTATTGGATAAAGCACGTTTAGACGGTGTTGATATGGCAACAGGCATCAATACTAATTACATTAATACGATTCCTGCGGCGCAACAACCTGCGTACCCAGGTGATACTACGCTAGAACGTCGTATCCGTTCTATCATCCGTTGGAACGCAATCATGATCGTATTGCGTGCCTCGAAGAAAGATTTAGACCTAGGCGGCCACATGGCGTCTTACCAGTCTGCTTCTGCTTTCTACGAAGTATGTTTTAACCACTTTTTCCGCGCACCTAATGACGTTGATGGCGGCGATTTGGTTTATTACCAAGGTCACATCTCTCCAGGGATCTACTCTCGTGCTTTCGTTGAAGGCCGCTTAACCGCAGATCAGCTTGATAACTTCCGTCAAGAAGTTGATGGCAAAGGTATTCCTTCATACCCACACCCTAAGTTAATGCCTGAATTCTGGCAGTTCCCTACGGTATCTATGGGTCTAGGTCCTATCTCTGCGATTTACCAAGCACGTTTCCTTAAATATCTAAATGGTCGCGGTCTTAAAGATACTTCAGCGCAACGTGTTTACGCGTTCCTAGGTGACGGCGAGATGGATGAGCCAGAATCACGCGGTGCGATTTCTTTCGCTGCACGTGAGAAGCTAGATAACCTATGTTTCCTTATCAACTGTAACCTACAGCGCCTTGATGGCCCGGTTATGGGTAACGGTAAGATCATTCAAGAGCTAGAAGGTCTATTTAAAGGCGCTGGCTGGAATGTGGTTAAAGTGATCTGGGGTAACAACTGGGATTCACTACTAGCAAAAGACACTACGGGTAAGTTACTTCAGTTAATGAACGAAACTGTCGATGGTGATTACCAGACATTTAAATCTAAAGATGGCGCTTACGTACGTGAGAACTTCTTTGGTAAATACCCTGAGACTGCGGCACTTGTTGCTGACATGACAGATGAGCAAATCTTCGATCTGAAACGTGGTGGTCACGATTCATCGAAACTATTTGCTGCATTTACGAATGCGAAAGACACTCAAGGTAAACCGACTGTTATTCTTGCTAAAACTGTTAAAGGTTACGGCATGGGTGATGCAGCGGAAGGTAAAAACATCGCTCACGGTGTGAAGAAAATGGACATGACCCATGTTCAATACCTACGTGATCGTTTAGGTCTACAAGATCTTATTTCTGATGAAGCAATTAAATCATTGCCTTATCTAGAGCTTGAAAAAGGCTCTGCTGAGTTTAACTACTTACACGCTCGTCGTGAGGCACTACTAGGTTACACACCTAAGCGTAGCCCTAAGTTTACTCAAGAATTCAAAGTGCCTGAGCTTGAAGAGTTTACTTCTTTATTGGTTGAGCAAAAGCGTGAAATTTCTACCACAATGGCTTACGTACGTACGCTAAATATTCTATTGAAAGATAAGAATATTGGTAAAAACATCGTACCAATCATTTGTGATGAAGCGCGTACTTTTGGTATGGAAGGTCTGTTCCGTCAAGTGGGTATCTACAACCCAGCGGGTCAAACTTACACACCTGAAGACCGTGGCGTTGTTTCTTACTACAAAGAAGCAAACTCAGGTCAGGTACTGCAAGAAGGTATCAACGAATTAGGTTCAATGGCATCTTGGGTTGCTGCTGCAACATCATACAGCACCAACAACCTACCAATGATTCCGTTCTACATTTACTACTCAATGTTCGGCTTCCAACGTGTTGGCGACATGGCGTGGATGGCGGGTGACCAACAAGCTCGTGGCTTCCTATTAGGTGCTACTGCGGGTCGTACAACCTTGAACGGTGAAGGTCTTCAACACGAAGATGGTCATTCACACATCATGGCTAATACAGTGCCAAACTGTGTCTCTTATGATCCAACGTTTGCTTACGAGCTAGCGGTTATCATGCAAGACGGTATTCGTCGCATGTACGGTGAGAACCAAGAGAACATTTATTACTACCTAACAGTAATGAATGAAAACTACGCGATGCCTGGCATGCCAGAAGGCGCTGAAGCGGGTATCCGTAAGGGTATTTACAAGCTTGAATCTTACGCTGGTGAGACGTCAAAAGTTCAGTTAATGAGCTCTGGTACTATCATGAATGAAGTCCGTGCTGCGGCTCAAATTCTTAGTGAAGAGTACGGTGTGGCGTCTGATGTTTACTCTGTAACATCATTCAACGAATTGACCCGTGACGGTCAAGATGTTGAACGTTACAACATGCTGCACCCACAAGCTGAGCAGAAAGTGCCTTACATCACAACGGTTATGGGTTCTGAGCCTGCAATCGCTGCGACTGACTACATGAAGAACTACGCAGAACAAGTTCGCGCGTTCATGCCTTCTGAGTCATTTAAAGTACTGGGTACTGATGGCTTCGGTCGTTCAGACAGCCGCGCTAACCTACGTCGTCACTTTGAAGTTAATGCTGGCTACGTTGTTATTGCAGCACTTTCTGAATTGGCAAAACGTGGTGACATTGAGAATTCAGTTGTTGCAGATGCAATCGCTAAATTCAACATTGACGCAGACAAGATCAACCCGCTATACGCGTAAGAGGCAAATATAATGACAATCGAAATTAATGTACCTGATATCGGTGCAGATGAGGTTGAAGTAACTGAGATTCTTGTTAGCGTTGGCGACAAGGTTGAAGAAGAACAATCACTGATCACTGTTGAAGGCGATAAAGCATCAATGGAAGTGCCTGCTTCTCAAGCGGGTATTGTGAAAGAAATTAAAATCGTTGTTGGTGACACAGTATCGACTGGTTCATTGATCATGATCTTTGAAGCTGAAGGCGCAGCGGTTGCTGCCCCTGTAGTAGAAGTGGCACCAGTTGCCGCACCAGTTGCCGCACCTGTTGCAGCAGCGACAGCAGAACTTAAAGAAGTGCACGTGCCTGACATCGGCGGTGATGAAGTTGAAGTAACTGAAATCATGGTTGCTATCGGCGACAGCATCGAAGAAGAGCAGTCACTACTTACTGTTGAAGGCGATAAAGCGTCAATGGAAGTACCTGCACCGTTCGCTGGTGTACTAAAAGAAATCAAAATTGCAACGGGTGATAAAGTTTCAACTGGCTCACTTGTGATGATCTTTGAAGTTGCAGGCTCTGGCGCAGTAGCTGCTCCAGTTGCAGTAGTAGCACCTGTGGCGGCAGCACCCGCTGTTGCAGCAGCAAAAGAAGTTCACGTGCCTGATATCGGCGGTGACGAAGTTGAAGTAACTGAAATCATGGTTGCAGTTGGCGATACAGTAGAAGAAGAGCAATCTTTAATTACTGTTGAAGGCGACAAAGCCTCAATGGAAGTTCCTGCACCGTTTGCAGGTACTATCAAAGAAATTAAAATCGCGACTGGCGACAAGGTTTCTACTGGTTCATTGATCATGATCTTTGACGTTGTTGGCGTAGCACCTGTTGCGGTAGCGGTTGCAGCACCTGCGCAAGCAGCGGCTCCTGCTCCAGTGGCAGCACCTGTTGCATCAACACCTGCGGCAACGACTGGCGATTTTGAAGAAAACAACGATTATGCACATGCATCACCGGTTGTTCGTCGTCTAGCACGTGAGTTTGGCGTTAACCTTGCGAAAGTTAAAGGTACTGGCCGTAAGAACCGCGTACTGAAAGAAGACGTTCAAAGCTTTGTTAAAGATGCACTTAAGCGTCTTGAATCTGGTGCAGCAGCATCGGCTTCAGGTAAAGGCGATGGCGCAGCGTTGGGTCTACTACCTTGGCCGAAGATTGACTTCAGCAAGTTTGGTGACACAGAAGTTAAGCCACTTTCTCGCATTAAGAAGATTTCTGGCGCTAACCTGCACCGTAACTGGGTAATGATTCCACACGTTACACAGTGGGATAATGCAGATATCACTGAGCTTGAAGCATTCCGTAAAGATCAAAACGCGATCGAAGCGAAGAAAGACACTGGCATGAAAATCACGCCACTTGTGTTCATTCTTAAAGCGGTAGCAAAAGCACTGGAAGCGTTCCCTTCATTCAACTCTTCACTATCTGATGATGGCGCGAGCTTGATTTTGAAGAAATACATCAATATCGGCATCGCGGTAGATACGCCGAATGGCTTGGTTGTTCCTGTATTTAAAGACGTGAACAAGAAAGGTATTTACGAGCTGTCTGAAGAGTTAATGACTATCTCTAAGAAAGCACGTGCTGGTAAGCTAACGGCATCTGATATGCAAGGTGGCTGTTTCACTATCTCAAGCCTAGGTGGCTTAGGTGGTACTGCGTTCACACCAATCGTGAATGCACCAGAAGTAGGTATCCTTGGTGTATCTAAGTCTGAAATGAAGCCAGTATGGAACGGTAAAGAGTTTGAACCGCGTCTACAACTTCCATTGTCATTGTCATACGATCACCGTGTGATTGATGGTGCTGAAGGTGCACGTTTCATTACTTACCTAAATGGTTGTCTATCAGACATCCGCCGTTTGGTACTATAAGATTTCACATCCACAACGCCATGCCTGCGCTAAGTAGGCATGGAATTGTTGTTTAGCTCACAGGCTGCGGTAATTTATTTCTTATGTTGTTAACGGTTCTGTAGACTTGTTAATTAATTTAGCGGTAAATTTAGCGTTAAAAAGTACAGCATAGCTGATAGCCTGTTAGGGATAAAAGACTTACAACGAGGTCATGA
The DNA here is from genome assembly GCF_021236965.1 of Photobacterium carnosum. NCBI lineage: Bacteria > Pseudomonadati > Pseudomonadota > Gammaproteobacteria > Vibrionales > Vibrionaceae > Photobacterium > Photobacterium carnosum. Next base: position 114,949 of record NZ_WMDN01000011.1, read on the forward strand.
TGAGCAAAGAAATTAAAGCCCAGGTAGTAGTGTTGGGTTCAGGCCCTGCAGGTTATTCTGCGGCATTCCGTTGTGCAGACTTAGGTCTAGAGACGGTTATAATCGAAAAATACAATACTCTTGGCGGCGTATGTCTTAACGTCGGCTGTATTCCATCAAAAGCTCTGCTTCACGTAGCGAAAGTGATCGAAGAAGCGAAAGCGATGGCTGAACATGGCGTGATTTTCGGCGAGCCACAAACCGATATCAATAAAATCCGTCTATGGAAAGATAAAGTAATTACCCAACTTACTGGCGGTCTTGGCGGAATGGCTAAGATGCGTAAAGTTAACGTGGTTAACGGTTACGGTAAATTTACTGGTCCTAATTCAATCGTTGTTGAAGGTGCTGACGGTCAAACGACAGTAACATTCGACAATGCAATTATTGCTGCGGGTTCACGCCCAATTAAACTGCCTTTCATTCCACATGAAGACCCACGTATTTGGGATTCAACTGATGCGCTAGAGCTTAAAGAAGTACCTGAAAAGTTACTGATTATGGGCGGCGGTATCATTGGTCTTGAAATGGGTACGGTTTACCATGCGCTAGGTTCTGATGTCGACGTTGTTGAGATGTTCGATCAAGTTATTCCTGCAGCTGATAAAGATATCATTAAAGTTTTCACTAAGCGTATTTCTAAGAAATTCAACCTAATGCTTGAAACGAAAGTGACAGCAGTTGAAGCGAAAGAAGACGGTATCTACGTATCAATGGAAGGCAAGAAAGCACCCGCTGAGCCTACACGTTATGATGCAGTATTAGTAGCTATCGGTCGTGTACCAAATGGTCAACTAATCGATGCTGAGAAAGCAGGTATCAATGTTGATGAGCGTGGCTTTATTCACGTTGATAAACAAATGCGTACTAACGTTGCTCACATTCATGCGATTGGTGACGTTGTTGGTCAACCGATGCTTGCTCACAAAGGTGTGCATGAAGGTCACGTAGCCGCTGAAGTTATTTCAGGGAAGAAGCACTACTTCGATCCTAAAGTTATTCCTTCAATTGCCTACACTGAGCCAGAAGTTGCGTGGGTAGGTAAGACTGAGAAAGAAGCGAAAGCTGAAGGTATTAACTACGAAGTTTCAACATTCCCATGGGCTGCATCTGGCCGTGCTATCGCATCTGATTGTGCTGATGGTATGACGAAGATGATCTTCGATAAAGACACTCACCGCGTTATTGGTGGTGCTATCGTGGGTACTAATGGTGGTGAATTGTTAGGTGAAATTGGTCTAGCGATTGAGATGGGTTGTGATGCGGAAGATATCGCATTAACTATTCACGCTCACCCAACATTGCATGAATCAATTGGTCTTGCAGCAGAAGTATTTGAAGGTTCAATCACTGACCTGCCAAATGCAAAAGCAGTAAAGCGTAACAAGTAATTCTCGCTTAATGCTCTGTGAATAAAAAAAGCGCCTGATGGCGCTTTTTTATTAGCGATAGTTTTATTAATTATCACTTTATTCATTTGTTAAACATATCTTTGCTAGCTACCATTCCGAGAACTGATAGCCATCAAGTGGTCATAATTACAATTTAAATGTGCCCACCATATCATCCAAACGCTGTGAAAGTTGACGCAATGATTGGCTAGAATCAGCCAGTTGCGCTGCTGTTTCTGCGGTTAATTGGGTGGTTTCATTGATCTCTTCAATATTGCAATTAATGTCTCGTACCACGATCGATTGTTCTTCGGTAGCGGTCGCGACCTGAGTATTCATATCGGCAATTAAGCTAATACGATCTGCAATTGAGATTAATGCAGTAGAAGCTTGATCTGATGCCGATACGCCATTGTCTGATAACTGACGGCTTTGCTCTATTGCGCTAACTGCATTGGAGGCTTCTTGTTGTAAGCGGTTAATCATCGTTTGAATTTCATCAGTCGAAGTTGCCGTTCGACTCGCAAGATTACGTACTTCATCAGCCACAACTGCAAAGCCTCGACCTTGTTCTCCCGCTCGTGCTGCTTCAATGGCTGCATTCAATGCTAGCAGATTTGTTTGATCTGAAATCCCTCTAATCACATCTAAAATACTACCAATAGATTGGGTATTATTTGCCAATGAATCAATTACATCACTGACTTGACCAATATCTGATGACAGTTGATTAATGGTATTTCTCGCTTCACTCACCACTTGTTGACCATCATGGGTTTGTTGTTCTGCTTGCTGGGTTGATTCGGCGGCTAAGGCTGCGTTACTGGCGATTTCATTGACCGTTGCCCCCATTTCATTTATTGCTGTTACAACCAGCAGAGTTCTATCACGCTGACTATGGCTATTATCAAGAGTAAGTTGAGCTTGAGAAGCAACAGATTCAGCTGCTTGGCGTAAGGAATTGCCAGTTTCTGCAACGTCGATTATTGAATTGTGTATCTTACCAATAAAGCCATTAAACCCTGATGATAATTGCGCGATTTCGTCATTCCCCTCAACGGTTAAACGGTGGCGTAAATCACCATCGCCTTCACCGAGCTCTTTAAACATTAACGCCAAGTTTTTAATTGGACGAGTAATGCTGCTGGCTAGAAAAATCGCAATAATAATAAAGATAGCGGCAATAATGGCAGTGAATAAAATAACCTGATTACGGATAGTAGTAAGGGCTGCAAAGGCTTCTTTTTTAGGAAGTTCACCAATCACATACCAATCCATGGCTGGAATATAACTCGCCGCTAAAAAGACATCTTCGTTGTTATTTTGGGTTTCTACGACACTAAAACTTTGTTTGTTTAATAAGGTTGCGGCAACGGTTGAATTAAATAGTGTCGTAATTGAATTGTGATCCAGCATTTTATTATTATCACGGTGGATCTTAATCGTCCCTTTACTATCGACTAAATAGACAAATCCAGTTTGTTCAATTTTAAATTGACTAATAAAACGTGCCATATCATCGAGGGATTTAGATAACCCCGCCAAGGTATTACCATGCGGCTGCTGATAATTAACAAACAGTTTTACCTCACCTGTTTTTTCTCTAAAGATACTGAGACTACGAGTTTTGTTAATTTTGATAGCATCAAAAAACCATTGATCTTGATGTGGTGTTAACTGGCGCAGAAAACCATTTTGGTTCCAGTAATCGCCATTGTTACGGTTAGCGATAGAGACATCTAATAACTGGTATTGTTTTTGAATATTTTGCAGTTCTTTGACTAAGCGGGTTTTGTCTTGGGGTGCTTTGGTGGCTAACACGCTGTCGATAACGTAACTGTTATTGGCTAATTGCTCTGCAGCTGATTGTAATTGAGTGACTTCTTTTTCTACGTTGTTGCGAATTTGCAGCAAGATAGAGGGTAATTCTAAGTCCAAGATTCGAGTGGTAATAGCTTCTCGTACCTGGCTTTGACTGAGTACACTGACTAATGTCGTTGAAGCGAGTACTGCCATGGTTATTGCGATGATCAGCTTTGATTTAATGCTTAAATGTTTGTAATTCATAAAACGGCTTATATTTATGAGCAAATGAACAGACCATGCGCAGTTACGTAATGATGGTCGGTGAAATGAAAATATATATTTATATATCGGCTTATTTATGAAAAAACTTTAGTGATTTATGGTGCTCAATATGACTTATCGCCAACCTTAACTAAGAATGTTGATATTCATCACATAATATCTAGCTTCTTGATTATCAATTTTTAGATGTATTTTTGAGGCAAGAAAGGAAGTATTTATTTTTATTGTTAATGTTGTAAATTATCGATTTATTTTAATTTTAAGTTAAAAATGATATGGTATTTAACAGTTTTAATCTCAAGTTAACCGTTAATATGTTGATTCTAGATTAAATCGCAATAACTGATCAGTGAGAGATCATTTAACTTCCAAGGATGTTCGACGTTATCGTCGAGCCAATATAAGAGGAATATGTCGTGCTTGAAGCCTACCGTAAACACGTCGAAGAACGTGCGGCCGAGGGGGTTGTTGCCCAGCCGCTAAATGCTGAACAGGTTGCCGCTCTAATTGAGTTATTAAAAAACCCACCGCAAGGTGAGGACGCGGTACTACTGGATCTATTAGAAAATCGTATTCCACCTGGTGTTGATGAAGCCGCTTATGTAAAGGCGGGATTTTTAGCTGCAATCACTACGGGCGAAGCACAGTCACCACTGGTCACTAAAGCTAAAGCGGCACAGTTATTAGGTACGATGCAAGGCGGTTATAATATTGAGCCATTAGTATCATTACTTGATGATGCGGAACTTGCGCCTATTGCTGTTACTGCGCTTTCTCATACATTACTGATGTTTGACTCATTTTATGATGTTGAGCAAAAAGCCAAAGCGGGTAATACTTTTGCTCAGCAAGTCATGCAATCGTGGGCGGATGCCGAGTGGTTCTTATCAAAGCCAGCCCTTGCTGAAAAAATCACTCTTACCGTATTTAAAGTCAGTGGTGAAACCAATACTGATGACTTATCACCAGCGCCAGATGCATGGTCACGCCCTGATATTCCGTTGCACGCATTAGCGATGTTAAAGATTGCGCGCGAAGGGATCACCCCTGATCAAGCAGGCACTATTGGTCCGATTACGCAAATTGACGCCCTTAAACAACAAGGTCATCAATTAGTGTATGTCGGTGATGTGGTCGGCACGGGATCATCACGTAAATCAGCCACAAACTCAGTGTTATGGTTTATGGGGGATGATATTGCTTATGTTCCTAATAAACGTGCGGGGGGTTATGTGCTTGGCGGTAAGATCGCGCCGATCTTCTTTAATACTATGGAAGATGCGGGAGCCTTACCGATTGAAGTTGATGTTACGAAGCTGGCAATGGGCGATGTGATTGATGTTTATCCATTTAAAGGTCAAGTTTGTCGTCATGATAGTGATGAAGTTGTCTCAACCTTTAAATTAAAAACTGAGGTATTGATTGATGAAGTCCGTGCTGGTGGTCGTATTCCATTGATCATTGGTCGTGGCTTAACGGATCGTGCTCGTCAAGCGTTAGGCTTATCGGCTTCTGATGTATTCCGCCGTCCGGTTGAAGTTAAAGACAGTGGCAAAGGTTATACCTTAGCGCAAAAGATGGTTGGTAAAGCATGTGGTGTTGAGGGGGTTCGTCCTTATACATATTGTGAGCCTAAAATGACCACAGTCGGTTCACAAGATACCACCGGCCCAATGACCCGTGATGAACTTAAAGATCTCGCCTGTTTAGGTTTCTCGGCAGATCTTACGATGCAGTCTTTCTGTCACACTTCGGCGTATCCAAAACCAATTGATGTTAATACTCACCATACTTTACCTGATTTTATTATGAATCGTGGTGGGGTGGCGTTACGTCCTAAAGATGGCGTGATCCACTCATGGCTTAACCGAATGTTATTGCCAGATACCGTCGGTACGGGTGGCGATTCTCATACCCGTTTCCCATTAGGTATTTCATTCCCCGCAGGTTCTGGTTTGGTGGCATTTGCTGCTGCAACAGGAGTAATGCCGCTCGATATGCCAGAATCTATTTTGGTGCGCTTTAAAGGTGAGATGCAACAAGGGATCACCCTGCGTGATTTGGTTCATGCCATCCCTTATTTTGCGATTCAACAAGGGCTATTAACGGTTGAAAAATCGGGCAAGATCAATGAATTCTCAGGCCGTGTACTTGAGATTGAAGGGGTTGAGCATTTATCGGTTGAACAAGCGTTTGAGCTTTCTGATGCATCTGCTGAGCGTAGTGCAGCGGGTTGTACCGTTAAACTGTCGCCAGAGTCGATCACTGAATATCTAAACTCAAATATCGTGATGTTGAAGTGGATGATCGCTGAAGGTTATGGCGATCGTCGTACCATTGAACGTCGTGTGACGGCGATGCAAGCGTGGCTAGCGAATCCTGAATTAATGACCGCAGATAAAGATGCTGAATATGCGCACGTGATCGAAATTGATCTGGCGGATATTAAAGAGCCTATTTTATGTGCGCCAAATGATCCTGATGATGCGCGTTTATTGTCTGAGGTTGCAGGCACTGCGATTGATGAAGTGTTTATTGGATCGTGCATGACTAACATTGGTCATTTCCGTGCGGCGGGTAAGTTACTTGAGAAATTTGGCGGTCAATTAGAGACTCGATTATGGATTGCACCACCGACCAAGATGGATAAAGATCAACTTACTGAAGAAGGTTATTACGGTATTTTTGGTCGTGCTGGAGCGCGTATTGAAACCCCTGGATGTTCTTTGTGTATGGGTAACCAAGCACGAGTAAAAGATAATTCGACGGTAATGTCGACCTCGACGCGTAACTTCCCTAACCGTTTAGGTAATGGCGCTAACGTGTATTTATCTTCTGCGGAATTAGCCGCGGTGGGGGCAATTCTAGGGCGGATTCCGACCATGGAAGAATACCTAACTTACGCTCAGCAGATTAATGCGACGGCGGCAGATACTTACCGTTATTTGAATTTTGATCGTATGGCGGAGTACACCAGCAAAGCGGATGAAGTGATTATTCAGCAAGCTGTATAAGTGGTTGTTGAACTAAATTTTATTAATATCATGTCATAAAAAATGCCGCGAATAGTCGCGGCGTTTTTATTGTTTTTTATCTGTGTTGTTATTAACCTAGATTAACGCGTTGAGACTAATTTTATTAACGACCTAAACAATATATAGCCGCGATATTTCGAGCGGTTAGTTCGACATTAACAGCCGCATTGTTAAAAGCGTGTTCAAGACTCATCGCAGCGGGCACAACACTAAAGACTGCATCGATACCATGGTCATAAACCACGCCACAATCTTGGCTTAAACAACCCGCAATACCAATTACGGGTTTATGGTATTTCTTGGCAGTACGTGCGACCCCTATTGGTGTTTTACCATGAATGGTTTGGCTATCAATGCGGCCTTCACCAGTGATCACCAGATCTGCATCTTTAATAATGTCGCCTAAGTGAACCGCATCGATCACAATCTCGATTCCAGAGCGTAATTGGGCATTAAATAAACCTAGCAGAGCCGCACCCATACCGCCCGCCGCACCAGCTCCTGCCATATCCTTAACATCAATAGCTAAATCACGTTTAATAATGGCGGCATAATGATCGAGGTGTTGATCAAGCTCGGCAACCATTGCTGGTGTTGCCCCTTTTTGAGGGCCAAAAATATGTGATGCACCTTTTTTACCGCAAAGGGGATTATCAACATCACAGGCGACTTCTAATTTTATGTGGGCAAGACGAGGATCGACCGTTGTGATATCGATGCTAGCCAATTGTGCTAATGCTTGGCCGCCAAAACCAAGTGCTTGACCCTTGTTATCCAGTAGTTGAACGCCAAGTGCTTGTGCCATACCAATACCGCCGTCATTGGTCGCACTGCCACCGATACCAACAATAATATGGTCAACCCCGTGATCCAGTGCCGCTAGAATCAATTCGCCAGTACCATAACTGGTGGTGAGCATTGGATTGCGCAAATCAGGGCTAACAAGATGCAAGCCAGATGCGGCTGCCATTTCAATAACCGCCGTTTTACTATCGCCCATAATGCCGAAAAATGCGGGTACTTGCTCACCTAAAGGCCCGGTAACTTGATGCTCAATAATGGTGCCGTTGCTGGCATCAACCAATGATTGCACCGTGCCTTCACCGCCATCAGCCATCGGTAATTTAATGTATTCAGCATCGGGTATTACTTGGCGAAAACCAGCCTCAATCGCGGTTGCCACTTCCATTGCAGTCAGGCTTTCTTTGTATGAGTCAGGAGCAATAATAATTTTCATAATCTATCAGCCGCTTAATATTGAGAGTCAGTGGATTAAAAGGGATATAACTATTTAGTTACTAGAGATGAGTTGCATTTTAATGATAGATCCTGACAATGGGCGCCAAGCGCATTCTGCTGGCAGTGTAGCAGTTAACAACTAAGATGATCTGAGATGGGGTACTAAAGGTATGGATTACGAATTTAAAAAAAATACCTTGGACGGTAGTTATCATGCCATTTTTTCAATGGGCCACGAAGTGTTAGGCCGTTGGATCATTGACGAGTTAGGCAAGGATGTCGACAAAATAGATATGATAATTGGCCAAATTAGTGCATTGAAAAATAGTACTAAAGAATGGCGATTAATGGGTGAAGAACTGACGTTATGCTTGCAAGATAATGAAGCTTTAGTTCAAGCGAACTGTTTATTTTCAGAAGAAGATGAAGATTTTGAAGAAGATCTGCATTTTTATGATGAAGAAAGTATGTCGGTGTGTGGTTTTGAAGATTTAGCGCAAGCACTAGAAGCTTGGCGAGCATTTGTGACCCGTTTTTAATCGGTTAGTTATTAATAGCCATTAAGTGCTACATGATAGTGAAAAGGCTGCACCTATATGGTGCGGCCTTTTTTCGTTTTTAAAGGTTTGTTTTTTAATTTTCTTATTAAACAGTATGTTAAATAGTTGGCATGATGATTGTTTGTTGTTTAATTATATTGGGGAATAGTTTGAGAGTGAGGAGTAAATCATGAAAATAATTAACGCGATTATTAAGCCTTTTAAATTAGATGATGTGCGTGAAGCATTAGCGATTGTCGGTGTGGAAGGGATGACGATAACCGAAGTAAAAGGATTTGGACGTCAAAAAGGGCATACCGAACTTTATCGTGGCGCGGAATATCAAGTTGATTTTCTACCTAAAGTGAAATTAGAAATCGCCACTCAAGCCGAAAATTTAGATGATATTGTCGATGCTATCAGTAAGGCTGCGCAAACTGGAAAAATCGGTGATGGCAAAATATTTGTATACGATCTTGAACATGCGGTACGTATTCGAACAGGAGAAGTAGACAGGGAAGCACTTTAGTCGCAGCATGGAAGCAGGATCATAAATATCAGGTATAAGGGAAAATTACCATGGAATTATCAACGACAGTAATTGAACTACGTTATGCACTCGATACATTTTTCTTTTTGATTTCTGGTGCACTAGTAATGTGGATGGCAGCGGGTTTTGCCATGTTAGAAGCAGGTTTAGTGCGCTCAAAAAATACCACTGAAATACTCACCAAAAACTTTTGTTTATATGCTATTTCGTGTACCACTTTTTTATTAGTCGGCTATAACATTATGTATGTCGATAACAGCGGTGGCGGGTGGTTACCCTCGTTTGGCGCGTTAATTGGTACTCAAGCTGAAGGCGCCGATCACTCTTTAGAATCCGATTTCTTTTTTCAGGTCGTCTTTGTTGCTACCGCAATGTCAGTGGTATCCGGTGCGGTTGCTGAGCGTATGAAGTTGTGGTCATTTTTATTATTTTCAGTGGTATTAACCGGCTTTATTTATCCGATTGAAGGTTATTGGACATGGGGGGGTGGTTTCCTTTCAGAAGCGGGTTTTAGTGACTTTGCAGGTTCTGGTATCGTTCATATGGCGGGTGCTGCCGCGGCATTAGCAGGTGTATTACTGCTTGGCGCTCGAAAAGGTAAATACGGTAAAAATGGTGAAGTGCATCCGATTCCCGGTTCAAATATGCCATTAGCCACTGTCGGTACATTTATTTTATGGTTTGGTTGGTTTGGCTTTAACGGTGGCTCACAGTTAATGTTATCTGATTTTGAGAATGCGACGGCGGTTGGTCAAATATTTTTAAACACTAATGCTGCCGCTGCTGCGGGTGCGATTATCGCGCTTGCTGTGTGTAAAATACGATGGGGTAAAGCTGATCTTACTATGATTCTTAACGGTGCATTAGCGGGATTAGTTGCGATTACTGCGGACCCATTATCACCGTCCCCATTAGCTGCAGTTGCGATTGGTAGTGTTGCTGGTGCATTAGTCGTATTCAGTATTATTGGTTTTGATAAAGTGAAAGTTGATGATCCTGTTGGTGCGATTTCTGTCCATGGTGTGTGTGGTTTGTTTGGCTTAATGATGGTGCCGTTAAGTAATCCCGATGCCGCCTTTTTAACTCAGTTATTTGGTGCCGCGGTTATCTTTGGTTGGGTATTTGGTGCAAGTTTAGTGGTATGGGGAATATTGAAATTCACTATTGGTATTCGTGTAACGGAAGATGAAGAGCTAGAAGGGATGGATTCACATGACTGTGGTGTTGATGCATATCCTGAGTTTGTCAGTGTAAAATAGCAATAACAGCTGCATTTAAGTGCTATTAAAGTTAAAAAAAACGTCATCGCTAGCGGTGACGTTTTTTTGTAATGAAATGTTACCACTAGATTGTGTTCGAATACGAAAAACGTATAATCTGCATTAATCTAATTGAGAAACATTATCATTACATTTTGCATTAAGGGATTTAGCAATGAAAAAACTTTTAGCTACTGCTGTATTATTCGGTTTGGCGGCACCTCAAATCGCGACAGCGGCTGAAGAAGTCAATGTCTATTCATACCGCCAACCTTTTCTTGTTGAGCCAATGTTTAATGAGTTCGCTAAAGAGACGGGCATTAAGGTTAACGTTAAGTTTGCTAAAGCAGGTATCGCTGAAAAACTACAACAAGAAGGCGAATACAGCCCAGCAGATGTAGTGTTAACAACCGATATTAGTCGTTTAGTTGAGCTGTCAGATAAGAAGCTCGTTCAGTCCGTAGATAGCAAAGTCATTGATGCTAATATTCCTGCACAATTTCGTGATAATGAAGATGAGTGGTTTGCACTAACACTGCGTTCTCGTAATGTTTATTCATCAAAAGATCGTATCGGTAAATTACCAGCATCTTTTGATTACAGTGATTTAGCTAAACCTGAGTGGAAAGGGAAACTTTGTACGCGTTCAGGTAAGCACCCATATAACGTTTCACTCGTTTCAGCGATGATCGCTCACAATGGTGAAGCGGCAACTAAAACGTGGCTTGAAGGTGTTAAAGCTAATTTAGCCCGTAAGCCGCAAGGTAACGATCGCGGTCAAGTACAAGCGGTGAAAGAAGGCTTATGTGATATCGCGATTGGTAATAGTTACTACCTCGGCAAAATGGTCAATGATCCCAACCAAAAAGCATGGGCAGAAGCGGTTGAAATTAACTTCCCCGGCCAACAAGGTAACGGTACTCACGTTAATGTCAGTGGTATGGCAATGGCAAAATATGCGCCAAATAAAGATAACGCGCTTAAGTTAATGGAATTTTTAACCGCGACCACTGCACAGCAAATGTATGCAGAAATGAACTATGAATATCCCGTTAAAGTTGGCGTTAAACGTTCAGCGTTAGTGGCATCATGGGGTGAATTTAAAGCTGATGATGTATCACTTGATCAAGTGGCACAATATCATCAAGCGGCAATTAAATTGTTAGATGAAGTGAAGTTTGATCTGTAATTAGTTACAAAATAGATGGGGTTTAAAGCCCCATTTTTCAGCTTAACTTAGTCTATTTTGCAATAAGTTGTGATAGTTTCTCATGCTTGCTTACAGTGATGTATTTACTGACAAAGTGGTCTGATGTTACAGGCTTAAATATATTGAAAAACGTACTAAGTAGTAGTAAATGAAAGAAAAGTTTTTATTTTGGCGGATTAGCAGCTGGTTATTAGGATCGTTGTTAGTATTGCCTATTATCGCTATATTCATTACCGCCACGGGTAACTCTGATCAGGTGTTCTCACACTTGATGAATACAGTGATGTCTACCTATGCGTTAAATACCCTTGGGCTGGTGGTTGGTACGGTATTATTGACCTTAATCTTTGGGATTCCTTGTGCATGGTTAATGGCAATGTGCCGTTTACCCGGCGAAAAAATACTACAATGGGCACTGATTTTACCCCTCGCAATGCCCGGCTATATTGTCGGTTATCTTTATACCCATTGGTTTGATTACGCCGGACCGATTCAAATTTGGCTACGTAAACTGTTTGGCTGGCAACATGTTAGCGATTACTGGTTTCCTGATTTACGCTCATTATGGGGCGCATGTTTTGTATTAGCGTTAGTGCTATATCCGTATGTGTATTTATTAGTCCGTGCTGCTTTTATGGAACAAAGTACTAATCTGCTGCAATCTGCGCGCTTACTTGGCTGCTCGCCTTGGCAAAGCTTCAAACGTATTTCATTGCCATTAGCCCGCCCAGCCATTGCGGTTGGAGTTTCATTGGTTGCGATGGAGGCTTTGGGTGATTTTGGTACGGTGAGTTACTTTGCTTTAAATACTTTGACCACCGCGGTTTACGATACGTGGCTGGGTTATTCTAATCTTAATGCCGCCGCTAAAATTTCTGCAATTATGTTGATGGTGATTTTTTTATTGATCAGCAGCGAGCGTTTTAGTCGTCGTAAACAAAAAATGTTTCAGCAGCAATGTGGTAATGATAGCCATACTAAATACCAATTAAGCGGTTGGAAAAAGTGGCTTGCGGTAGGTTGGTGTTGGGGATTGGTTGGGTGTGCGTTTATTTTTCCGATGTTACAATTGGGTTATTACGCAGTTGATTATTTTGCTCAAAGTTGGACCGAGCAATTTAAGACTTACAGTTTTAATAGCTTAATAGTGTCACTTTCGGCCGCTATATTTGCCGTATGTTTAGCGTTGATGGTCAATTTTTATCAACGTTTAGATGGTCGCAGTATCAGCATTGTACCGATGCGACTGGCTTCATTAGGCTACGCAGTTCCCGGAACTGTATTGGCGATTGGGGTGATGATCCCTTTAACCAGCGCCGATCATTTAGTGAATGATATTGCGCGCAGTTTAGATTTAGGTCGTCCGGGACTTGTTTTCTCGGGGTCAATGTTTGCGATTATTTTTGCGTTTGTGGTGCGGTTTGCTGCGGTAGCGATTGGTAGTGTTGAAAGTAGTTTGATTAAAATTCCGCCCTCATTGGATATGGCTGCGAAAACCATGGGTTATGCATCGACTGCCATGTTACGTAAAGTGCATTTGCCGTTAATTCGTCGTGGTTGCTTAATTGCCGGCTTATTGGTATTTATCGAATCAATGAAAGAGCTTAATGCTGCAATATTGCTACGGCCATTTAATTTTGAAACCTTAGCCACTTATGTATTTAACTTTGCTTCTGATGAACAGTTAGAAGTGGCTGCATTTCCTGCCATTTTATTAGTTATTGTAGGCTTGATTCCGCTGGTGATAGTTAATCGTTCTTTGGAGCAAAAACATTGATGAAATATGCATTATCTGTCACTGATCTAACGTGTTGTTACCATGGGCAACCGATATTACAAGATTTATCGTTAGCGGTTGAGCGGGGTGAGATCGTGTGTCTACTTGGCGCGAGTGGCTGTGGAAAAACCACATTACTCAAAGCGGTTGCGGGATTGTTACCGCTGACACAAGGCACAATGGCGATTAATGATCGTGTCATCGTCGACCAACAATTATGCTTGCCACCAGAGCAACGTAATATTGGTATGATATTTCAAGATTATGCGCTCTTTCCTCATTTAACGGTGGCTGAAAATATTGCCTTTGGTTTGCGTTATTGGGATAAGCCTCGCGTAGCTGCAAAAATTCAACAAATGTTAGAACTGGTACATTTAACTGAACTAGATGATCGTTATCCGCATCAATTATCGGGTGGGCAGCAGCAACGGGTTGCGATTGCACGTGCGCTAGCGAATGAGCCTGATTTGATTTTATTAGATGAGCCGTTTTCTAATATTGATACTCAAGTCCGTCATAGTTTGATTCGTGATATTCGCCAAATATTTAAAGACCAAGGTGTGACCGCTATTTTTGTGACTCACAGCCGTGAAGAAGCGTTTGCTTTTGCCGATAAAATGGCGGTGATGAATAACGGTGTGATTGAACAATTTGGTACGGCAACCGAGCTTTACTATCAACCCAGTAGTCGTTTTGTGGCAGAATTTTTAGGTGTTGGATCTTATTTACCAGCTACTGTGACCGCGAATCAACAGTTATTGACGCCATTTGGTGAGCAAGCATTAGTTGCCGAGCAACCATTCACTGTAGCCACTGATGTAGATTGGTTATTGCGACCACAACATTTAACAGTTACGCCAGATGTTGAGGGGAATGCTGTTATTATTGAGCAGCAATTTATGGGGGATAGTTGTCGTTATATCGTTGAATTTGAAGAGCATAAATTAATGATTAATTCTAATTTATTATTGAATATTGGCGAGCGAGTAGCGGTTAATGTTATCTCTCATCAACCCGTTATATTCACTAACGTATAAATACAATCAAGGCTTGAAATACAAGCCTTGATTGTTTATGTCAGCATTTATTTAGTTTTTCTGAGTAAGAAATTGTAGATAAATTTGAGCTTGCTCACGCAGTATATCTTGATCTGGGTGTTGGTTCGCTTGCATGTAAATGACATAACAGACGCCATGTAACATTTTAGCTAAATTCTCTGGGGTTTGATTTGAATTAATTTCCCCATTATCAATTGCTTGAGTAAATGCTTTCTGCACTTGCTTAAGGTTTTTTTGGTTGCTTTCAATAAACTGAGGCCAGACATCTTCACGAACGGATGTACTCCACTCAAACCACACTTTGATCCAATCTTGTTGTTCTAATACGGTATCAATTAAGTTATTGCTAATGCAGGTTAAGCGCGCATGTAATGCTTTATTGGGTGCACCAATACATTCAGTGAGTAGATCATTAAATTGGGTGGCAACTTCCATCAATACTTGTTCAACTAATGCTTCTCGCGTCGGAAAGTAGTTAAAGACTGTTGCGACTGAAACATTTGCCATTTCAGCAATATCAGCATGACCCGCGCGACCAATACCGCGACGAGAAAAAACTTCAATTGAGTAATCAAGTAGTTGTTGCTTTCTTTTTTCCGGAGATAAGCGTGTACGTGGTTTCTTGGTAATCGTATCCATAATTATTTATTCCCTAACCCTGTTTGTATTTACTGCATTTGTGTTTATTTTTTATACATAAACACTACAACAGCAACCGAGTTGATTCAAACTGAACTATCAATAAGTGTTTCGGATTTTGGACACTATTGATTAAATAACGCTTAACATGAATGAATGCTACAATAATGGCCTTTGTAATATATAGCCCCAGTCGGCTAACGCGGTCGAGTTGATGGAGAATAAAATGAAGCACACTATTGAAGTAATGATTTCTGAGCAGGATGTTCAGGCACGTATCAAAGAGCTAGGAAAGCAGATTACGGAACACTATAAAGACTCAACAGACTTAGTAATGGTTGGCTTACTGCGTGGCTCATTTGTTTTTATGGCAGATTTAGCGCGTGCGATTGAAATTCCCCATGAAGTGGATTTCATGACCGCTTCAAGTTACGGCAATACGATGCAAAGTAATCGTGATGTGCGTATTTTAAAAGACTTAGATGACGACATCAAAGGCAAAGATGTGCTATTGGTGGAAGATATTATCGATACGGGTAATACGTTAAGTAAAGTGTGTGAGATTTTATCGCTACGTGAACCAAAATCAATCAGTATCTGTACGCTACTTGATAAGCCTGATCGTCGTGAAGTGAATGTAAAAGTTGATTGGTATGGCTTTATTATTCCCGATGAGTTTGTGGTTGGTGTGGGTATCGATTACGCGCAAAAATACCGTCACTTACCGTTTATTGGTAAAGTTATTCCAGACGCAGAATAAAAACAAAAAAAGCGATCACCAATTAGGTGGTCGCTTTTTTTTAGCCACTATTTATTGTTTTCTAGCTGCGTTTGATGTTGTACTAATTGCTTTTCAAGCGGTGATAATAACGATGACATTGCTGCTTGATAAGTGATTTCAAGACTTTCACGACTGGCAGCTGTTACGCCCAAATCTTTTAAAATACCGTTACTGGTACCGTAAATCCAACCATGAATTTTGACATCTTGGCCGCGTTCCCATGCTTGTTGCAGAATAGTGGAATTACCAAGGTGATAAACTTGAGAGGCAACGTTAATCTCACATAATTTGTCATCCCACTTGTCTCGCGGTAGGCTACCAAGATCTGAGCGATGTTTTAGATACAGATCGCGAATGTGTAATAACCAGTTATTAATAAGCCCTAAAGGTGGGTTTTCGATGGCGGCAGTAACACCACCACAACCATAGTGACCACAGATGATAATATGCTTCACTTTAAGTACATCAACCGCATATTGAACCACGGATAAGCAATTTAAATCAGTGTGGATAACTTGGTTGGCAACATTACGGTGTACGAACAATTCACCTGAAGTTAAACCCGTAAGTCGTTCAGCGGGAACACGGCTGTCAGAACAGCCGATCCAAAGATATTGTGGATGTTGCGCTTCTGCGAGGTGAGAGAAAAACAGGGGATCTTCATCCTTAATGTTTTCTGACCACGAGAGGTTATTTGCGAAGAGCTGCTTTATATCTGCCATGATAATGCCTTATATTAATATGTTCCTTACTATACACAAGCTGCGCTGATAGCAAATCGGATTAGTTGTTAGCGTTTTGTCACTAGCCTATAAATATTTAACAGAAAGATTGCATATAATGAATGCTTTAGAAATAAAAAATGTAAGCAAAACTTACAAAGGCGGCGTCAAGGCGCTGAAAAACATGAGTCTTAATGTCGAACAAGGGGACTTTTTTGCCTTGCTAGGCCCCAATGGTGCCGGTAAATCGACCACCATCGGTATTATTAGCTCGCTAGTTAATAAAACCTCTGGCTCGGTCAGTATTTTTGGTTATGACTTAGATACTCAAAAGGTAGATGCTAAAAATCAGCTCGGTTTAGTGCCACAAGAATTTAATTTTAATCCGTTTGAAACCGTAGAACAGATTGTTGTTAATCAAGCAGGATTTTATGGGGTTGAACATTCGCTGGCTAAACAACGGGCGAAAAAATATTTAACCCAATTAGATTTATGGGGTAAACGTCATGATCGTGCCCGTAATCTTTCTGGTGGTATGAAACGACGATTGATGATTGCACGCGCATTAATGCATGAGCCAAAATTGTTGATTTTAGATGAGCCAACTGCTGGGGTTGATATTGAATTACGTCGTTCAATGTGGACGTTTTTGCAACGCATTAACCGCGAAGGGGTAACGATTATTTTAACGACTCATTACCTTGAAGAAGCTGAAATGTTGTGCCGTAATATCGGTATTATCAACCATGGCGAATTAGTTGAGCATACCTCGATGAAAGCGTTATTGAGCCAGGTTGAATTAGAAACTTTTATTTTAGATATTGATACTATTGCTGCTGTACCAACGTTAGATATTGGTCAGTGTCGATTAATAGATAGTAATACCCTTGAAGTTGATCTCAATAAAGGTGATGACTTAAATCGCGTCTTTAGTGCTTTAACCATTCAAGGTGTTGTCGTGCGTTCAATGCGAAATAAGAGTAATCGGCTAGAAGAGTTGTTTGTTAACTTAGTCAATAAAGATAAAGCATCAGTAGTGGCGGATAATCAGTAATGAAAAAACAGTATTGGGTGGCATTCAAAAGCTTAATTAGCAAAGAGATCCATCGATTTACGCGGATTTGGGTACAAACATTGGTGCCGCCCGCGATTACGATGACGTTATATTTTATTATTTTTGGTAATCTGATTGGTAAGCGTATTGGTGACATGGAAGGCTTTAGCTACATGGAATACATCGTGCCTGGGCTTATCATGATGTCGGTGATTACTAACTCTTATTCTAATGTTGCTTCTTCATTTTTTAGTGCCAAATTTCAGCATAATATCGAAGAGTTATTAGTCGCACCTGTACCTAATTATATTATTATTGCCGGTTATGTTGGTGGTGGTGTATTGCGAGGATTAAGTGTCGGCC
This sequence comes from Photobacterium carnosum, assembly GCF_021236965.1. Lineage (NCBI taxonomy): Bacteria > Pseudomonadati > Pseudomonadota > Gammaproteobacteria > Vibrionales > Vibrionaceae > Photobacterium > Photobacterium carnosum. The sequence goes on from NZ_WMDN01000011.1 coordinate 132,693, forward strand.
TGATTGTTTCGGTGGTGTCTTTATTATTTGTATCCCTTAATATTGCTCATTTGTGGGTGATTATTGCAACCGTGGTAATGACCTCGATCGTGTTTTCGTTAGGTGGATTAATTAACGCTATTTTTGCGCGTACTTTTGATGATATCAGTATTATTCCGACTTTTGTGCTAACGCCGCTGACGTATCTTGGCGGTGTATTCTATTCGATTAATCTATTGCCAGAAGTATGGCAAATTGTGTCTAAGGTTAACCCGATTGTGTATATGGTTAATGCATTCCGTTATGGCTTTCTTGGGGTATCTGATGTCGGTATTGGTACATCGTTTACGGTATTAACGTTATTTGTTATTGCGTTGTACGGTGTCGCTTATTACTTAATTTCACGTGGTATTGGTTTGCGATCATAACCGCTGATGGTTCTTATTAACTAGTCGCTAAAAATACATAGTTGACAATATATAGTTAAAAAAATACCGCCCGTTAATGGTTAACGTGCGGTATTTTTTTAGTCAGCGATCAGCAATTAATTTGCTTCAGCGACTTCTTCTTCGACAGTCACAGCAGGGGATAAATCTACTACTTGGTTGTCGATTAAACGTGCTTTACCTAATTGTGCTGACATTAAAATAACCGCTTGTTGGGTTGTGTCAGTAATGGGCAATAAGGTCACTGCATCACGGATAAAACTTTTATCAGGTTGCAGGCCTGCGGCACGAAGTTGATCGTTCGCATCAACAATTAATTCGTCATAGTCATTACGACCACCACGTATTTGGCTGTTGATCCAACGCATAGTACGGGCTAAAACAGGCGCACGTTGGCGTTCATCAACGGTTAGATTACCATTGCGAGAACTCATGGCTAGGCCATCCATTTCTCGTACAGTTGGTACGCCAACAATTTTAATATCCATGGATAGATCAATCACCATTTGGCGGATAAGTGCCAATTGTTGGTAATCTTTTTCGCCAAAACAAGCCACGTCTGGTTGCACGATATTAAATAGTTTATTAACGATGGTTGCTACGCCACGGAAATGTCCCGGACGTAATTCGCCTTCTAAAATGGTCGATAATCCAGGAACGTCGATAAACGTTCGGTTTTTAACACCTGCTGGATACACGCTTTCTGGGGTTGGAGTAAAAACCACATCAACCATGTTTTGTTGTTGTAACTTGGCAATATCTTGCTCAAGTGTGCGTGGATAATTAGTTAAGTCTTCAGTTTTTTCAAACTGCATTGGATTAACAAAAATACTCGCAACAACAATATCAGCATGCTTACGTGCTTTACGCATTAACGTAAGATGACCTTCATGTAAATTACCCATGGTTGGAACAAAGGCAATCCGACGGCCTGCGCGGCGCCACGTCGTAATTTGCTCTCTTAACTGGGCAATCTCGGCGAATGTTTGCATCTCTTATTCCTTATTCAAAGGTATGCTGAGATCCTGGAAATGTACCAGACTCAACATCTTCAATGTATTTAGTAACCGCAGCACGCATATCTCCAGTTTCCGCAAGGAAGTTCTTAGAGAACTTCGGCATATAGTTTGCAGAAATACCAAACATATCGTGCATAACCAGTATTTGGCCATCGGTCGCATTACCCGCACCGATACCAATGACAGGCACATCCACCGCCTTGGTAATACGTTCAGCAAGACTTGCTGGAACACATTCCAATACGATGATTTGGGCACCAGCTTTCGCGAGAGTAATGGCATCTTTAACCATTGTCTCAGCTTGATCCAAATTGCGGCCTTGCACTTTATAACCGCCAAAAATATTGACAGACTGAGGTGTTAAACCAAGGTGAGCACACACGGGAACTGCTCGTTGTGTCAGGGTTGTAATCGTTTCAGCAACCCAAGCGCCACCTTCGATTTTGACCATATTTGCCCCTGCGCGCATTAGTTTAGCGGCATTTTCACAAGCTTGTGCTGGGGTTGCGAAGGTCATGAATGGCATGTCAGCCATTAGCAGCGAGTTAGGGCTGCCTGCACGAACACTGCGCGTATGGTAAGCGATATCATCAATGGTTACTGGAAGGGTATCGTTTTGACCTTGGAGAACCATGCCTAACGAGTCACCGACTAACATAACCGGCATATTTTGCTGCTCAAATAACTGAGAAAAACTCGCGTCATATGCTGTTATTGATGCAAATTTACGACCTTCTTGCTTCCATTTTAGGAGATCGTTGATGGTGATTTTTTTCATAGCTTCTTTCTCGCCCTGATGAATTTATGCTTGCCAAATAGCTAAGCCATTACGGTTAACCTGAGTTAATAACGTGCATAAAGAAGTGTGATCAGGCAAAACTAAAGCAGGGTTAATTTCGGCAAGTGGATACAGTACGAACTCCCGTACTTTCATTCCATAGTGTGGCACGGTAAGGCGCTCACACTGGTGCTGTAGATCGCCATATAAAATAATATCGAGATCTAACGTCCTTGGTCCCCAGCGTTCATCTTTGCGAACACGTCCTTGTTCGAGCTCTATTGCTTGAGTGTGATCAAGTAATTCAAGCGGAGCTAATGTGGTATCGATAGCGACAACCGCATTTATATAGTCAGGTTGATTTTGCGGTCCCATCGGGGTACTGCTGTACAACGACGATACGCTAATAACATGTGTATTTGGTAGGTGGTGTAGTGCTTTTATTGCGGTTTGAGCTTGGGCGACAGGGTCGCCCAAGTTACTACCGATAGCAATATAAGCGCGAATCATGAATTAACTTGTGGTTTTTTACGGCGTGGTTGCTGTGGGCGACGACGACGTGGGCGACGAGTACCACCACCATCATTGATGTTAGTCATCATTTGACCGCGTTGGTTGTAATCTGCGTCTTGGAATTCATTCCACCATAAGGCCAATTCTTTGATATCGCTGCCTTCAAACAAACTGCGCATTTCTAAGAAATCATAAGCAGCACGGAACTTAGGGTGTTCCATGGTTTTAAATGCACGCTTACCACTACGACGACTAAAGCGTAATTGTTGCTGCCAAATATCGCGGACCGTGGTGGTATGGCGACGTGGAATAGCAATTGAACGCACTTGTTCGTCAAGAATATCGTTACTCGCCACCATAAAGGCATCATAGAATGATAAACCGCTAGCAAAAGAGACTTCTTCTGCTCGTGTCATCATTGGATACCACAGCATAGCAGCATAAATAAAGGCTGGATTAACCCGCTTATCTTCAGCCATTCGCTTATCGGTCGAAGTAAGGATATGCTCGATCATTTTCTCGGTTTTGCTGCTGTTATTCTCAGTGAAATGGTCAGATAAAATTGGGAATAACTGCTGGAATAAATTGTATTCACGCAGCATACGGTAAGTTTCTAGACCTTGACCTGATTGCAGTAACTTGAGGCTTTCTTCAAACAGACGCGCTGACGGAATATCTTGCATCAGTGGTGCTAGTTCACGAATTGGCCCAGCGGTTACGGGGTCAATATCCATATCGAGCTTAACGGCAAAGCGTACTGCTCGTAGCATTCGAACTGGATCTTCACGGTAACGTGTTTCAGGATCACCCATTAAGCGAATGATACGATTGTTTAAATCTTCGATACCTTGAGCATGGTCAGTAACCGTAAAATCTTTGACGCTGTAATATAGGGCATTAATGGTAAAGTCACGGCGTTCTGCATCTTCTTCAACAGTACCGTAAACATTATCACGTAATAACATGCCTTCTTCACTACGAGAAGATAGTTGTGGTTTTTGCTTGTCTTGTGGTGGTGTTACTTGTATTGGCGCGTCTGAATGGTGGCCACGAAAGGTAGCTACTTCAATAATGTCACGTCCAAAAAGGATGTGAGCAAGACGAAAACGACGGCCGATTAAGCGACAGTTACGAAACAGTTTTTTGATTTCTTCGGGAGTTGCATTAGTTGCAATATCGAAGTCTTTAGGCTGTTTGTGAAGTAATAAATCACGGACGCCGCCACCAACAAGGTAAGCGTCGTAACCTGCTTTATTTAGACGATATAGTACTTTCAGCGCATTTTCGCTGATATCTTTTCGTGAAATGCCGTGCTCTGGGCGTTGGTAAACTTGCAAAGTTGGTTCCTCTGGAACGCGAGTACTACTATCGCGATTCAATACTTTACGGCAAAAGTTAGCTACTCGATTAAAGATAATACACCCCATTTTGTGCACATGGTTCAACAAACAGCCGTGTATGATATATCACGGCAGACTATTTTAGAATGCTAGTGTGATAGCAGTTGTCTTTGGTAGCTGTTTGAGCTGCCAATGAGTGATGCCCCACTGTAAAATTTGTTCTACATTTTCAATGACAAGTTCTGTCGGTGGCGAAAAGCCGAGAAAGCGTAGCGCTGCCATTAATGCTGGCCGAGGATTGTGTTTATCAATCGCTGGAGCATGGTTTTGTTTCGACAATTTATGCCCATTGTCAGTAATGGCGAGCGGTAAGTGCAAATAACGCACAAAAGGATGCCCAAGTTGTTGATAAAGAATCATTTGATGCCCAGTAGACTCAATTAAATCTGTACCGCGTACAACGTCGGTGATCCCTTGTTCGATATCATCTAGCACTACAGCAAGATTATAAGCAAATAGGCCATTGCGATGGCGAATGATAAAATCTTCACGCGCTAACGCTAACGGCAATTCGATACGGCCGTGTAATAGGTCATCGAAATGGGTTATTGGTGTGTCTACTTGTAACCGAACCGCACCATTGCTGTGCCGTTGATTGAGGGTACGACAGGTACCTGGGTAAAAGCCGTCCGTTTGCTGAATGTTTTTTCGACTACACTGACAATAATAAGCGTTACCTTGCGTTAACCAAGTTTCGATTTGAGCTTGATAGACGTCATGGCGCAAGCTCTGGTAGATGATATCGCCATCCCACATGAAGCCAAATGCTTCTAATGTGCGAAGAATATCATCAGCAGCCCCTAGCATTTCGCGAGGTGGATCAAGATCTTCGATCCTAACTATCCATTTTCCTTGCCGAGATTTGGCTTGAAGGTAGCTTCCGAGTGCAGCAATTAACGATCTGAAATGCAATAACCCTGTGGGCGATGGTGCAAAACGACCGACATATTGATTCGTGTTAGTCATACATTAATAAACGGTTATAAAATCCAAATTGATTATTATTTAATTTGGTACGGCAGCGTAAATGTCGCCCAGAGTCAGGGGCAAATATGACAAGATATATTCCCTCCAAACTGAATAAGACTCTCGACTTATGAGAGCACTATTCAGTTTGGTGCCTATTTATCTATAACATGAGGTTATGATTAAAAGGCAGAGCTCGTGCGACATCGGTAAGTAAACAACCATTAGGTTAATTACTGCGTGTTATTTTGAGCGCTAGTGTAAACGAAAGAGGGAGCTTACGCTCCCTCTAAAATTAGCTTTAACCTGATAATGGCGTAATTAGCCAGCCATTTGCTTTTCTTTGATCTCTGCAAGTGTTTTACAGTCGATACAAAGATCTGCAGTTGGGCGAGCTTCAAGACGGCGAATACCAATCTCAACACCACAAGAATCACAGAATCCGAAATCATCTTCTTCGATACGCTTGAGGGTTTTGTCAATTTTCTTGATCAGTTTACGTTCGCGGTCACGATTACGAAGTTCAAGACTGAACTCTTCTTCTTGTGCGGCGCGATCCACTGGATCGGGGAAGTTAGCGGCTTCATCTTGCATGTGGTTTACTGTGCGATCAACTTCAACGCGAAGTTGGTTTCGCCATGCTGATAGAATTTTAAGGAAATGCTCTAATTGAGCTTCGCCCATGTATTCTTCGCCAGCTTTTTCCTGATAAGGTTCAACCCCAGCAATAGCCAGGATGCCTAGTGATTTTTTAACAATGGTCTCTGGCATATAGCATCTCCTAATGTACCTAATAACCGTCACTGGTTAATTTTGGGCGGTATCTATACCAGAAAGGTTACGGCGTGGCAATTATTGTATAACTTCAATTCTACGTCAATGTGAAGAAAACGGCATTTTTTATGTCAAATGCTGGAATTGTATACAGTCTTCGAGTTTTATTTCATCAGCAATAATAGTCGCTCGATAGCAAATTATTTCCACGCCAGCGTTGATGGCTTGCTGTAGTAATCGTGCATATTCCGGATCAATATGGTTCGCAACATTGACCTGATTAATCCCCGTATGTAATACCGCAAAAAATAAAACAGCTCGTGATCCTTGCTGTGCCATTTCGGTCAATTCTCGTAAATGTTTCTGACCACGAGTGGTAACCGCATCAGGGAAATAACCTTGACCATTGTTAGTGAGTAAGGTCACGCTTTTTACTTCAATATAGCAGGGCTGACGAGTTTGTGATTCAAGTAATAAATCGATGCGACTATTTTCAGCACCGTATTTTACTTCAGTACGTAAATTTTCATAATCACTGAGTTCAGGTATGCGTTGTTGTTCAATGGCTTCTTTGACGAGATGATTAGCTTGAATGGTATTGACACAGATCCAATCATTAGCGGCGGTATGGGCTAATTCCCAGCTATTAGGGTATTTACGTTTTTTATTATCAGACGTTGAATACCACACCGTGGTTCCGGGTTCTGCGCAACCTGTCATTGCACCCGTATTAGCACAATGAATGGTTCTAATCTCACCATCATCTAATGTGATGTCTGCTAAAAAACGTTTGTAGCGTTTAATTAAGGTGGCTGCTTGTAGTGGCGGAGTAAATTTCATTTATGGCCTCATGCATGGATTATTATTTTTAGTTGTGAGTAGGCTTTCGTTACAATGTGGTTCCGTTTTGATCATGACATAAGGTGACACCCTTGTCACAACTCCCTATTGATGATGTTTTAGCTGCTTTGTTTGCAGCATTAGCTAGCCATACCCAAGTAATTTTAAAAGCCCCACCGGGAGCGGGTAAGTCAACCCGTTTGCCTTTGGCGTTATTGGCACAAGGAACAATAGCGGGGCGAATTATTATGTTGGAGCCGCGACGGTTAGCCGCTAGAAACATTGCGGGTTATTTAGCTCAGCAATTAGGTGAGCGTGTCGGTCAAACCGTTGGCTTACGGGTGCGCGGCGAAACTAAAGTCAGTGCACAAACACGGTTAGAGATTGTGACAGAAGGCGTAATGACGCGAATGTTGCAACATGATCCTGAATTAACGGGCATTGGGCTGATTATTTTTGATGAGTTCCATGAGCGCAGCATTCATGCCGATACTGCATTAGCGTTAGCAATCGAAGTCCAACAAGCGCTACGCGACGATCTGCAATTATTAGTGATGTCAGCCACACTAGATCAAATCGCATTGGCACAGCTACTTCCTACAGCGGCGTATGTTGAATCTCAAGGGCGTTGTTTCCCAGTGGAATATCGCTACCAGCATGTTAATGATCCTCGCGATGTGATTGATCATATGGCGGCTGCGATTAGCCAGTTACTCGCGCAAGAATCCGGTTCGGTATTAGCGTTCTTACCCGGTGTTGGTGAAATCAAACGGCTTGCGCAAGCATTGGCTACACGTTTATCGGCAACAAATAACAATAACCCTATCAATATTTGTCCATTGTATGGTCAGTTGCCCATCGAACAACAACAGCAAGCGATTAATCCTGCCCCCGCAGGTCAACGTAAAGTGGTACTTGCGACCAATATTGCCGAGACCAGCTTGACTATTGAAGGGATTCGATTGGTGGTTGATAGTGGCTTTGAACGTATCGCGCTGTGGGAGCCTAAAACAGGGATTAGTCGCTTACAGCAAGTACGTATAGCCCAATCATCTGCTGAGCAGCGTGCAGGTCGTGCAGGACGCTTAGAGGCGGGTATTTGTTTACGGATGTACAGTGAGGAATTATTACAGCGTCAGCCCGCAACTCCGCAACCTGAAATTTTGCGCAGTGATTTAACCGCTCTGGCAATGGAGTTGGTGCAATGGGGGTGTCATGATCCACAAGATCTACAATGGTTAGATGTACCACCGATGATTGCATTGCAACAGTCGCAGCAATTGTTGCAGCAATTAGGTGCGATTGATGAACGTGGTCAGCAAACATCGCGAGGGAAAGTGATGCAGACCTTAGGTGCTGATCCGCGTCATGGGGCGATGCTCGCTTTTGCTCAGCAAATGGCACAGCAGCAAACGGATATGACTATTTTAACGACGGCGGCAATGCTAGTGGCGTTATTAGAAGATCCACCGCGTGGTATTGATAATCCAGATTTAGCGTTTCAGTTGCACTTACTAGAAACAAAAAAACTCGCTAAAAGTCATGCTTATTTGCAACGTACGCATCAACACCTTACAACTCTCGTAGTACCTAAAAATACGCCGCTCAAGGTTAATAATCATTGGGCCGCTATTTTACTTGCGGTTGGTTTTCCTGATCGTATTGCGCAATCCCGTACTGATGATGGTCGGTATCAGTTAGCCAATGGTCAAGGGGTTGTACTTGATAGTAGTCAAAGTCTTGCCACTCAATCATTGTTAGTGGTGGCCGATGTTGTTAAAACCCGCCAAGGTGATAGTCGTATCTTCTCTGCTATTGCGGCTGACGTCAGTGTATTACAACAAACCTTACCGTTATTGTTTACTGAATGTGATTGGCTCGATTGGGATGATAAAAAAGGCCGTTTAAGTGCTGAGCATCGAGTTTATTGTGGCAAATTAATTGTCGCCCGTAGTCTTGCTGCGACGCCAGATTCAGCCTTAGCCAGTGAAGCGTTACTCAATGCAGTTAAACGTAAAGGATTAGGCGTTTTAAATTGGACAGAAAAAGCCAACGCATTATTGATTCGTGGTCGTTGTGCCAATGAATGGTTACCTGAGCTTGGCTTGCCAGCGTTAGACGAGGCGAGTTTACTCTCCAATGCTGAGCAATGGTTATTGCCTTACTTAAATGGGATTACAACCTTAAAAGGCTTACAAAAAGTCAATATGGTGGCCGCATTAGAGGCGTATTTGGGTTGGAACAACAAACAGCAACTCGAGCAATTATTGCCAACCCATTATCAAGTGCCAACGGGATCAAATATAACGATCCGTTATCAAGAACAGCAACAACCCGTGTTGGCGGTTAAGTTACAAGAAATGTTTGGTGAGCCAACAACGCCCACTATCGCTAACGGTAAAGTGGCTTTAGTGCTGGAATTGTTATCACCCGCACAACGACCATTGCAGATCACGCAAGATTTAGCGGGTTTTTGGCAAGGCTCATACAAAGAGGTTCAAAAAGAAATGAAAGGGCGCTATCCCAAGCATCCATGGCCTGATGATCCTGCAAATCATATTCCAACCCGCAAAATCAAAAAATACCTTTAACCGCGGTAAACAAGCTCGATACCTGTATATATAATCAGTTATAGTTGTTAGGATCTTAATATACTGAATCATGAAGTAGAGGCCTATTATGGCCTCTGCACTATAGGAATAACGGTAGTTGATGCATTATGAGTAAGTCGCCACAACCTCAAAAACCACAGTCAAAAAAGCCTACAGTTATGCCAAAAAAGGTTGCTGTAAAACCAGCTACGAAAAAAAAACCATCTAAAAAATCAGTCGTTAAAAAGACAGCGACTAAAAAACGCACGTCCAAAAAGAACACTTCTCCTCATCCGTGGCTGCATAAAATGGGTAGTTTGGTATTTAAAATAATGCTGGTGGTCGTAGCAATATTGCTCGTGATCGGTATTTATTTAGATACTGTGGTACGCAATAAAATGGATGGTCAAATTTGGGACTTACCTTCTGTTGTTTATGGGCGTGTGCTTACCTTACATTCAGGTCAAGCAATGACGTTAAGTGACGTTCGCCATGAATTAGATGCGTTGCAATACCATAAAGTAGCAACCCCACAACGAATGGGTGAGTATTCAGCGTCGGCAACCCGTATCGAATTAATTCGTCGTCCCTTTAAGTTTGTTGATGATCCTCAGCCACAACAACATGTCATGTTGACTTTTTTAGGCAGTAGACTGACTTCGATCGTTGATGTTACAACAAAAAAAACACTAAAAACGGTCAAGATAGAACCTAAGCTACTGGGTATGCTCGGACTGACGGGTAATGAACAACGGATTTTTATGGCGCGCGATCAATTCCCGCCGTTATTAATTGATGGTTTGTTAACGACTGAAGATCGTGATTTTTATCAACATGAAGGTGTTTCACCATTAGCGATTTTACGGGCAATGGTGGTAAACCTTAAAGCGGGTCATACCGTACAAGGGGGCAGTACCTTAACCCAACAATTGGCAAAAAATTTATTTTTAAGTCGTGAACGTAGTTTATGGCGCAAAGTACGTGAAGCCTATATCGCGGTTATTATTGATTATCGGTACAGTAAAGATCGTATTCTTGAAGCGTATTTAAATGAAATTTATCTTGGTCAAAATGGCGCTAAAGAAGTACATGGTTTTCCTCTTGCGGCACGGTTCTATTTTGGTCGTTCGTTAGAAGAGTTGCGAGTTGATCAATTGGCGATGTTAGTTGGAATGGTAAAAGGGCCGTCACAATTTAATCCGTGGCGTCATCCTGATCGCACCACTAAACGTCGTGACTTAGTGTTGATGTTACTTTTAAAACACAATTACCTTACTGGAGCTGAATATGAACAAGCAGTTTCAGAGCCATTAGGGATTCAAAAAACACCCAAGATAGCCAGTCGTCAACCTGCGTATTTTCAACAATTGCAACGTGAGCTAGAACAAGATGTTGGCGATATTTACAAATCAGGTAAAGGACTGCGTATTTTTAGTACCCTTGATCCGGTGTCTCAACAAGCAGCAGAAAAAACCATTGCCGTAATGGTGCCACGGTTAAATAAAAAAGCCGGTGTTAAAGTCGAAACAGCAATGGTTGTCGTTGATCGTCAAAATGGTGCGGTAAGAGCACTGATTGGTGGTAGTCGCCCGGGCTATGCAGGTTTTAATCGTGCGTTGGATGCTAGCCGTCAAATAGGCTCACTCGCTAAGCCAGCGGTTTATCTAGCAGCGCTAAGTCAACCACAAAAGTTCACCTTAGCGACTACCTTGAGTGATAGCGCCATTGTTTTAAAAGGCAGTAAAGGCACATCGTGGCGACCAAGAAACTATGATCGAAAATTTCGTGGTCAAGTGCCGTTATATTACGCCCTCGCACATTCATTAAATGTGCCAACGGTAAATCTAGGCTTAAAAGTCGGGCTAGGAACGGTAATTAACACTATGGCTAAACTGGGGGTTAAGCGGGACGAAATTCCTCATTTACCCTCAATATTATTGGGCGCATTTAGTTTATCACCGTTTGAAGTTGCACAAATGTTCCAGAGCATTACCAATAACGGCCGTAAAGCACCGCTGTTTAGTTTGAATGCCGTTGTTGATAGTCGAGGTCGTGTTTTGTATCAACACCAGTCTCAGATTGAACAGGTGGTACCAGAACAAGCGGCTTGGTTAACGACGTATGATATGAAAAAAGTGGTAAGCCAAGGGACAGCCCGTTTTCTTCAGAGTAAATTCAGTTCTGCTAAGTTAGCGGGTAAAACGGGAACAACCGATAATAACCGTGATAGTTGGTTTGCAGGAGCTGATGGCCGCGAAGTTGGCGTCGTGTGGGTTGGTCGTGATGATAATACATCAGTACGATTAACGGGCTCTAGCGGTGCATTACGGGTTTATGCTGATTATCTTGCTCGTCGCCAACCATTGCCGTTAAATATCGGCTGGCCACCTTATATCACCACTGTTAAGTATCAACCAGCAGCCAATGGTAGTTTACGGTTTGATTGTAATGGTAGTGTTGCATTACCAGCATGGGATAAAAATGGCGAGTTAAAAGCGCAGTGTCATGATAATCAGCCTGCAACATGGATCAAGCATATGTTTGCAGATTAAGATGAAAACTGGCTATTGATGGTAGTGTAAAACGACAGCGGTGAGGTTGTCGTTTTTTTTCGTGCTTTTTTTACAGACGAAAAAAAAGCCTCATCAGAGATGAGGCTTTCAAAAGATGGTGCCGACTACCGGAGTCGAACTGGTGACCTACTGATTACAAGTCAGTTGCTCTACCTACTGAGCTAAGTCGGCACACTAAATTCTTTTTAAATAATGAGCTGACTCATTATC
>NZ_WMDN01000012.1:0-129345 GCF_021236965.1 Photobacterium carnosum
AGTGCGCATTATGTATATTATGTTAAATAGGATATCAAGTAACGATATCCTTGTGTGGGATCCTATAAATCGCTCTTTCCATGCTCCTCTCTTAACTTTTGCGTTATCAGATTAGTTAAGAATGCCTATTTAACAGTATTCTCGATTTACCATAAAATAGGCAATTAACACTAAATTAAAATACGTCCTACACATTACACATATTCATTTTGCTTGAGACTTAAATTTATCATTAATTACTTATAGACAAAAAAATGGACAGCTTTAATGGCTATCCATTTTTATCAACCTAACGCGAATATTATAATTTATTCGTTGTTTCTTCCTTTAGGTTTTGATATTTACTTAGTATTAAATCTAGTTCTTCAGGCTGTATTGGTTTAGCTAAAAAGCCATTCATACCAACTTGATGATAAAGAAATTGATCATCAAGCATTACATTTGCTGTTAATGCCACTATTGGAGTGTTGATATTGAGCTTTCTTATCTGTTTAGTTGCTTCTAACCCATCTAAAATAGGCATTGATATGTCCATAAGCACTAAATCAAACAATTCGTGACACTGTAACAGTTTTAGTATGGCTTCTTTACCATGGTTAGTTATCGTTACCTTGTGCCCACGTCGTTCTAGCATTAATTTAGCAACGAGTTGATTTGTTGGGCTATCTTCTGCGAGTAATATATTAAGAGAAAAATTTGATGGTATTATTTTTTCCTTTGCTGGATTTGGTGTTTGATAAATTGCAGTAACTATTGGAAACGTTACTTTAAAACAACTACCAACATCCATCTTACTCTCGAGGCTAATATTACCATGCATTTTTTTGATCAATAATTCGCTAATAGTTAATCCTAACCCTGTGCCACCATACTTACGTGTAATGCTGCCATCAGCCTGATGGAATGGGTTGAAAAGATTATCTTGTGCATCCTTAGAAATACCAATGCCCGTATCAAAGACAGACACTTCAATATTATTATCTATTTTATTCGCGACGATTTTAACTGAACCAATATCTGTAAACTTAATCGCGTTACCAATAAGGTTAAACATGATTTGAACAATTCGATTTTTATCAGAAAAAATATATTCTGGAATTGAATTATCAATATAACACTCTAATAGTATGCTTTTTTTATCAGCTTCTGGTTGAAGCTGATTTTTTACTAGTGTAATGCTCTCTAAAAGGCTTATGTTACTATTAAATAATTCGAAACTACCTGATTCAATACGAGATAAATCAAGGATGTCATTAATGATGGTCAAGAGTAAATGTGCTGATTGCTCCATTTGTCCCAACCATTGTTGTTGCTCATTCTCTAGGCCTGAAGAAGACAACATATCCATAAAACCTAGTACGGCATTTAGTGGTGTGCGAATTTCATGGCTCATCATTGCGATAAATTGAGACTTTGCTTTGTTAGCTGCTTCGGCTTGTTGACGAGCTTGCTGTAAATCAAATAATCGTTTTTTTCTTACGCTTATATTTTTTACAGTACCGCGATAACCAAGCAATAAGCCATGTTTATTATAATAAGGTGTACCACTAAAACTGAGCCATTGTTCTTTTTTATCAATAACTAGATGCCACTCTAAATCTTCAAATGATTCGTTTTTTTGTAATTGTGAACAGAATTTTTGTTTAAAATCCTCATGACCATCAAAAAAATCTAAAATATTATTCTTATCTATTAAATGGTTAGCGATTTGAGATGCTGAAATATAACTAAACTTATAATCGGTATCAATTTCCCAGAACCAGTCACCCACAGTACGAGCAAAGTCTTTAAACCGTTGTTGGCTATATGTTAATTCCTGAGTACGTACAGTAACTAATGATTGTAATCGTTCTCGGTAGTCAATATCAATGATTGCACGTTCAAGTAATGGTCTGAATCTATTAAGAACACGACGGCAACTGGTTGTGAAATGTCCTTTTTCACAGCTCATTAAAATAATCATCGCATCGCCAGAACTGATTTTTACACCCGTAATTAAACTCGAATGACAAATATTCAACAAATCAGGACTTTTATTTTTAAATTCTTCAATATCTTTAGGTGAATATAAAGCGATACATTCACCATTTATACAGCGATTAAACGTACTACTGACTTGCCAATGATTAAAATCAAATGTAGAAACAGTACTCATTAATACTTGTAAATCAGATGCTTCATCATCCCGAGTTAAAACGATTGCGTTATCAAAGGCAATGAATTTTCTTAATACTTCTAATAAGCTATTAAAAACTTGACGCTTATTATTCGCGCCAGCCATTGCTGAAACACCTTCAAGGATCGCTGCATTTTCTATACGTAACTGACTTTCTCTTTCTTGTGTTCGCTGAAGATCTAACAATGTTTCTTGCAGTTTCTCTGCGTCAAAACCAATCATTCAATTAGTCCCTATGAAAAACAACAGCAGAAATCATCAAATTTCCATGAGCATTTTCACCCGTAATAAATTGCCCTTGTTCACCAAAAGTGAAGGGACAAACAAAGGGTTTATTATGCATTGCTATATTTACAAATGATGCGACTTCTTTCATTCGCTTTTGAACTTTAAGCATACAGCCCGCGCAATAGATTGTTATCCCTCCAATTGGATTTAATTTAGTTCCATTTGTTGCAGTAATAACACGTCCAGCCCTGGTTATTAAACGCTCATCGGTGCCCGACATAAAATATAAACGCTCCCCTTCAATAATTGAGGCAAACATTTTTAATCCATTAGTTTGAGTGACCATTAAAGGATGCGCTAATTTAAAATATGGTAAATCATGAATAGTCCCAACCAAACGGCCTAGAGGATTTAAGCTACTTTCATTAATAATACTGCTATTTGTTTCAAACTTTTGTTTTATCCATTTTTGATAGACATCAGCTGCAGGTTCATAATCTAGTTCAATAAGTTCACGACCACGGACTTTTGTCGCAATAGCTGAATGTGCCGTTGCTGCATAACCAGAATGGAAGGAAAAACTCACCTCACAGTTTGGATAAAAAACAGCAATACCTATACCCTTTTGTGTTTGTTGTTCTTGGTTAAATATTTGCCATTTACCCTGAACATTATCATCAGCAGCACTACCACCAATGATTGCAATATTTTTCCCAACAACATCTTCTATACCTCGAATGACTTCTTCTTCATTACCAGGGGTTGCATGAAGTAATATTAATGTTGGTGATTCACCAAGGCGTCCACTATTATTAATTGCTTTTAGAATAGCTTGTCGGGCAATATTAAAAATAGATCCATTAGAAGAAACAATAGATGTTCCATAAGCGCCAGATATATCATTGATAGCCCAAAGAGCAATTCCTTGTCCATTAATATACCCATCTTCTGTCATGAATCCCTGACAAGATGAACATGCAAGAAATCGTGTATCTGGATAGCGTTTGGTTAATACTGATTGTAAAATATCGTAATTATAATCTTCCGAAAAATACAACAATAATAATGAAGGCGGTGCTATCTTTTCATCCAATATATTGATTGCGTCAACTATTGCATCATAAGAATCATCTAATACTGAAAAGCTTGTTGCAATATCCATAGCCATATCTTTTTATATTTTTCCTTATCATAATCATTTTTTCGAATACAATCAGTAGGCAAATCATTTTTATTTGTTATTTTTCCCCTTATCATTAATAATTAACCTGTTATCTCCTATCATAGTACAGTTAATAGACTCATCGAGTGTTATATTACATTCAATTGTTCAAAATGTTATCTTGGTTACAACTAACACTAGCAGTATTGAAAATATTTACACTTGAAAATATTAAGTAATCGTCATTGATATTAATGCAATACATCAACTTATTGCTGACAAGTCTAAAGTACATTTTTGACCAGTAGATATTGCTAATAAAAATAACAATCATGTTTATTATAAATGATGTTATTGCACTCAAGTCGGATTTATTACAGGATGGATTTTAGAGATTGATGGCAGAATACCAAGAAAAACAAAATAACATCGTTTATTTTATTTAGTAACGGTGAATTCAGATGAATAGATATTCTGGTTAATTTTAATATCAATGTTCCATGTCATCTTATTATGAGTAGATTGAGGAACGGTAAACTTCCCAACCCAACCATTCTTTTGTTGCGTAAATATAATAGGTAAGATCCCCATATTCATAGTAACACCACTAACGCTTGCACTTGGATTAATATCAACTGGGTTAATATATAATTCTACTAATGTATTTGCTTGTAGTTTTGTTTGAGACAAACTTACTATTATCTTCTTATTATTAATATTAAAGAAACAATTACCTGTATTTAAATTACAGACACTTCTTTGTACTGTAGTCTTTGACTTATATGTCACTGTTCTCCAAACAAAAGCACTAATCAAAATAATCATTAAAATAATAATTTGAATTAATCGTCCTCGAGTTAATTTTTGTGCTGCCATCTTGTATTTATTCCTTTTTATTCTTTTGGAGAAATGCTTGAACTAAAAATATGCCACATCTGATATTAACAACTAATCTTATAAGACGCTGATATTTTTCTTATTTAATTACATAGGTATAATAATAAATAATATTAACTAGTATAACATTACCAATGATTAAAGGTTATTATCATTGTAGTGAACCCATACCTATAAACCTCACTTTAACATAAAGATTCAAGGTGAAATATTAAAGCTTTAACAATAGATATGGATATTCCTGCTTCTATTGTTTTGTTGTTTATTTATAGTACAAGCTTATATGCTACGTTTACTAAACAAGCCGAAGTATATTTTGAATCAATCTTTGAGTTTACTATCCCTCATCATTGGTCGATTTTTAGAAATGGATACTCATCGACATGTAGTAGTTATGAGCGCTAATTTATTAAAACTTGTCCCAACAATGGCACTCTTACGTTTGATAAACAGATTATAACTAGATCATCAAAAAGTGACATTGTCACTGTTTTACAAAAAAATATCTACCGGCTGATGGGCGTTCTTATTAAAGGATTAACCACTATAGACAAATCAATGTTAACCGGTGCATTCTAAATGTTAGGATATTAACATGTGTTAGAAATAATGCATAAAGTGAATTATGTCATTGTTGTTCCCTATATTATAGTTATAGGAGTGCCAGCAAAATCAATTATTTTGTATCAAATTATTTAAGATTATTTAAATAAATGGCAAATATTTACATGTTAATGCCTCTTTAACTCTTATTTTTATCTTACTATTACTGTTTGTTATGGGCTGTACTGAGTAATAAATTTAAGAATTTAGATTATCAAGGTCACAATATTTTGCTTGATGATGGTAGAAGAAAGCCTCAAAATCCACCTCAAAACATGATAAAAGATAAGGTTATATTGCTAACATCTGCTCATAATCGAACTGATTTTTTTAACAACATTGCTTAACCAGAGCTGGTTATTGTATTAGTCTACACAGTAGCATTGCTGCAGTTGTTACAATAGGAATGCTAAATAAGCGGTAATATTATTAGGTGTATTTATTATATTACAACATAGGTAGAATAATTTTTCACATGATGGCATGCTTATTATAAGTCCCATTTTTTAAGTTACCACATTAAGCTAGTCAAATAATTCATTGATTTTAATGCAAATTTTTACTTATCTGATGATAATTATCTTAGGATTATACATTGAAAAATGGTGGGTATGCCTTACTTAGATTGAACGTATTGGACATCTATTATGGTATTTTATTTTTTATAACCAAATATTCCTTACCCTTATCCTACCCGTTTAAAACAATCCCTTGGGGGTGATTAGGTCTATTTTATTTTCATATGGGTTGCCATTTATAGAGGTGCTATATATGAAGTGATAATCATGTTTGCTCTTTGTCGAGGAATATTACCCACTAAGTTAGCAATTAGATCTATAGTCGATAAACTAAAATTTTCATTAAATATACTGACATCAAGCGAATAAATGGATTTTTTATCATCATTTATAGAGCCCATACTGGTTATATTGCAATCAATCAAATATGGTAAGGTTTTTAATACTCGTAATATTGCTTCATAATATGTTAAAATATTGACCTACATCAAATTGGTTAGACAGGCATATGATCTCAGACAAATTTACTACAAAACGTATTCAATCAGGTGGATGTGCTATTCACTGTCAAGATTGCAGTATTAGCCAGCTATGTATTCCATTCACTTTGAATGAATCTGAGTTAGATCAACTGGATCAAATCATCGAACGTAAAAAGCCAATCCAGAAAGGTCAAGAATTATTCAAAGCAGGAGATGAACTGAAATCATTGTATGCTATTCGTTCAGGTACAATTAAAAGTTATACCATTACAGAGCAAGGTGATGAGCAGATCACTGCATTTCATTTAGCTGGTGATTTGGTTGGATTTGATGCTATTAATGAAATGCAACACCCTAGTTTTGCACAATCACTAGAAACATCAATGGTATGTGAAATACCTTTTGAAATTCTTGATGATTTAGCAGGTAAAATGCCGAAGCTTCGCCAACAAATCATGCGACTAATGAGCAGTGAAATTAAAGGCGATCAAGAAATGATTTTATTGTTGTCTAAGAAAAATGCTGAAGAACGTTTAGCTGCTTTTCTTTACAACTTATCATTACGTTTTTCTCAACGTGGCTTTTCACCTCGCGAATTTCGCTTAACAATGACACGTGGTGATATTGGTAACTACTTAGGCTTAACTGTCGAAACAATCAGTCGTTTATTAGGCCGTTTCCAAAAGTCTGAAATGTTAAGTGTTAAAGGTAAATATATTACAATATTAGATCATGATGAATTAGCAAAGCTTGCTGGTGTAAGTAAGAATAATAATTTATAAGTCTATAATATCCTACCTAACCTCTTTATAAGCAGGTACTTTTTAGTACCTGTTTTTGTATCCACATATAACCGTTTATTATCCCATTTTTACATTTTATTTCTCAAACTACTCCCCATATTGATTACTTTAGAGTACAGTAAATAACATGTTATTTTTTAATCACTTGATTTAAAAGTGTATCTGATAAATACAATGGTAAATGTGTTTTTTTATTCTTATTCATTAAGAAAAGAGATTATGCCGTAGGGAGACATTATTATGCAAAAATATAAAAACATACTTGTTGTCGCAGATCCTGAACGAGAACAACAACCTGCAATATCTCGTGCTATTCATTTAGCAAAAGCTTGTAATGATGTAAAGATTATTGTTTTCCTCGCTATTTATGATTTTTCTTATGAAATGACATCAATGCTTTCTTCTGATGAACGTGACGCAATGCGTCGTGGTGTCGTTATGCAACGAGAAGAATGGCTAAAAGAAATCATACAACCACACATAGACCAAGGCATTAATATCGAAATTAAAGTCGTATGGCACAACCGTCCTTACGAGTCCATTATTGCCGATGTTTTCAGTCAAGAGATTGATCTACTAATTAAAGCAACGCATGAACATCCAAAATTGGGATCTGTTATCTTTACACCAACAGATTGGCATTTATTACGAAAATGTCCAATTCCTGTATTATTGGTAAAAGGCGAAAACTGGCCAACCAATGGTAATGTTATCGCTTGTGTGAATTTATCAGCAGAAGATGAAACACATGAAGATCTTAATGACAAGATAGTAAAAGAAGCGATTGCCTTCTCATCGATTACTCATGCTAATGTTAATTTAGTTAATGCTTATCCTGCTACCCCCGTTAACATTACCATTGAATTACCAGAGTTTGATCCTGCTTCATATACAGATGCTGTTCGTGGTCATCATCTAATGACAATGAAAGCTTTACGCCAAAAGTATGCTATTGATGAAGAACAAACCTATGTTATAGAAGGTTTGGCTGAAGATGTAATTCCACAAGTTGCAGATAAAATCAATGCAGAGCTTGTGATCCTTGGTACGATAGGACGTACAGGATTATCAGCCGTATTTATTGGTAACACTGCAGAAAATACAATCGATAGTCTAAATTGTGACTTACTGGCTTTAAAACCTGATGGTTATATTAGTCCATTAGCGCCAACGTCTATTGATGAGTAAAGGCGACTATCAATAACAAAACGGCACCGACTCAATGAAGAGTAAGGTGCCATTTTTACTGACTTTTTTTGCCACTAACGGTAATTAAATGTTAGTAACATCAATGAACATACTTTCATCAATATTTGTTGATGATACTGTTGCTTCAGTGAAAGCATACTCCGCTCTCTCACCTTCACGATCCAATGGCAGATTAACAAAATCAAACAAGTTTTTATCTGCTAATTGGCTTGGGCTGATATTCTGAGTTGATTTAAAAATCGCATCAACACGACCAGGTGTCTTTTCATCCCAATCCATCAACATTGCTTTAATGCTTTGACGTTGTAGATTCTCTTGTGAACCACAAAGGTTACAAGGAATGATCGGGAACTGCTTATATTCAGCGTATTTGATTAGATCTTTTTCACGACAGTATGTCAATGGACGGATAACAACGTTACGACCATCATCAGAGCGTAATTTAGGTGGCATTGCTTTTAAGCGTGACCCGTGGAACATATTTAAGAATAATGTCTCAACGATATCATCTAAATGGTGCCCTAATGCAATTTTAGTTGCACCAATTGTTTCAGCAAAAGAATACAGCGTACCACGACGTAAACGAGAGCATAAGCCACACGTTGTTTTGCCTTCTTCTACTTTTGCCTTAACCACTGAATAAGTATCTTTATCGACAATGTAGTAAGGAATATTTAAGCTTTGAAAATACTCAGGCAAAATATGCTCAGGAAAGCCGGGTTGCTTTTGATCAAGGTTAACCGCGACAACGTCAAAATTAATTGGCGCTGCTTTCTTTAAATTAAGCAGAATATCCAGCATCGCAAATGAATCTTTGCCACCACTAATGCAGGCCATAACAACATCACCTTCTTCGATCATGTTGTAATCAATGATGGCGTTACCCATATTGCGGCGAAGACGTTTTTGCAGTTTGTTATATTCAAGTGTTTCTTTATGGTTATCTGTCTGATTCATTACTACTTCTCGAACTACCGACGACATCGATAGTAGAATTGCGGGATAAGAATTTATAGGGCATGAATTATACGTATTTTATTGTTGACTGGAAATAGCTATCCACAATAAAAAAGCCCAGCACACAATGGCTGGACTTTTTTACGATAAATAAATCAGTAGTTACTTAAAAAAACTCATTACAAATTTCTTAACTTGATCAATCAAACGACTAAAGAAGCTGCCTTGTTCAACTGGTTCTAATGCAACAAGTGGTTGTTTACCTACTTGTTTATCATCAACTGAATAAATGATTTCACCAACTTGTTGGCCTTTCGTTATTGGCGCTTCAAGTTCACTGTTCAATTCAACGCTAGCTGTTAGTTTTTTAGTGTCATTGCGTGACAGCGTCACATAACTTGTTTTATCTACACCTAATTTAATTTGGTCTTTATCACCAAACCATACTTGCTCAGTAATGATCTCATCACCCGCTTTATGAGGCGTTACTGTTTCAAAAAAACGGAAACCGTAATTTAATAATTGCTTACTTTCAATTTCACGTGTTTTGGTACTTTTTGTTCCCATAACTACGGCAATTAAACGCATGTCACCTTCAGTGGCTGAACTGGTTAAGCTATAACCGGCCCCACTGGTGTAACCGGTCTTCATACCATCAACATTCATGCTTGGATCGTAAAGCAAGCCATTACGGTTACGTTGCGTAATATTGTTATAGGTGAATGATTTTTCACTATACAATGGGTAAATGCTTGGCAAATCACGAATTAGCGCCTGACCCAATAAAGCAATATCATAAGGCGTGGTATATAAATCATCATTATCTAAGCCATGTGGGTTGGCAAAATTAGAATTGTTCATCCCTAATTTTTTCGCCCATGAATTCATTAAACTTACAAATGATTGTTCAGAACCTGCCACGTGTTCTGCAATAGCTACACTGGCATCGTTACCTGACTGAATAATCAAGCCTCGAAACAAATCCATTAGAGGAACTTCACTACCCACTTCAATAAACATTTTTGATGAATCAGGGAAGTTTTTTGCCCACGCATTACGGCTAATAACAACAAGATCTTTCGCATTAATATTACCTTGTTTCATTTCTTGGCCCGCAACATAACTTGTCATGAGTTTCGTTAAACTTGCAGGATTTAATTTTTCGTTTGCATCCTTCTCTACTAAGATTTTACCTGTATTGTAATCCATCAATACATAGCCTTTTGCACTTAATGTTGGTGCATCAGGTACAACGGTTGGCATTGCAGCAAACGCTGAAGATGATAAAGAGTAAAGCGCTGTAGCACCGACAAGCGACAAAAACCGAGTAGTCTTTTCCATGAGAGGCAAAATTCCTTTAAAAAACGATAAAATCAATCTACATAGCTATTAAGGACTTGCAGAAACCTAATAGGTATTGAGATTGGCAGCCAGTATATCGAAAAAATATAATAAAACAGGTCTTAGTAACATTGTCTTACCAATTCCTATCACTGATTACATTTATCACGTTAATTACTTTAAATATAAATCATTACGAGTAATTAACTACTTCTTATTTGATTTTTAATTAATAAATACTGCAGTGTTCGCATTTTTATTACTGAAGTAACAGAGTATCTCTATTAAATAGTTAAAGGTTGAGTTAAATTTATTGTATTGCTGTTTATCAATTAGGAACAAGTATGAATAATTACAATAAATTAGAACGTCATGCTAAGAAACTATCTCGACTTGGCCATCTTAATGCTATTTGTGGTTGGGATCAGGCTGCAATGATGCCTAATGGTGGTGCACAAGCACGTTCAGAAGCGATGGCTGAGCTTGCTGTTATTTCACATGAATTAGCCACTGCTCCTTACTTAGATAATTGGTTTGCAGACGCAGAAAAAGAACATCTTACCGCAGAACAACGCGTCAGCCTTGCAACCCTTAAACGTAATTGGATGATGCGGAATATTTTACCTGCCGATCTCGTTGAACAACAATCACTTACAGGTTCTCAATGTGAACATGCTTGGCGCTCACAACGTAAAGAAAACGATTGGGAAGGCTTTAAAGCCAACTTAAAGCCTGTGGTTGAGTTAGCTCGCCAAGAAGCGGCTATTCGCTCACAAGCCACAGGTTTAAGCCGTTATGATGCCCTACTGGACATTTATGAGCCAGGAATGACATCAGCGGTACTCGACGGTATTTTTGCTGACGTAAAATCATGGTTACCTCAACTCATTCAACAAGTCGAAGCTAAACAAGCGACAGAAGAAATATTACCGTTACCTACTCCGTTTGCTATTGATAAACAACAAGCACTAAGCCTTGATGCAATGACATTATTGGGATTTGATTTTGACCACGGACGACTAGATATTAGTACTCACCCATTTTGTGGTGGCGTACCAACGGATGTTCGTATTACGACTCGCTATGATGAAAATGATTTCACTTCTGCATTGATGGGCGTCATTCATGAAACAGGCCATGCACGTTATGAGCAAGGCTTACCACAACAATGGCGTGATCTTCCTATTGGCGAAGCTCGTTCAATGGGCATTCATGAATCACAAAGCTTATTTTGTGAAATGCAGTTAGCGCGTAGTCCTGCATTTAGCGGTTTATTAGCCCCAATGGTACAAAAATCGTTTAATTCCACAGAAGCGTCATTATCAGCAGAAAACCTTCGACTCATTAATACGCGTGTAAAACCGGGATTTATTCGTGTGGACGCAGACGAAGTCACCTATCCTGCACATGTTATTTTACGTTATGAAATTGAACGTGACTTAATTGAAGGTAAGATTGAGGTTGATGATATTCCAACAATTTGGGATCAGAAAATGACCCAATATCTTGGTGTTTCAACACAAGGAAACTTCACTGATGGCTGTATGCAAGATATTCACTGGACTGACGGTAGTTTTGGCTATTTCCCAAGTTATACCCTTGGTGCAATGTATGCTGCTCAATTTATGGCAACCATTAATAAAGAAATGAATGTTGAACAGCTTGTCGCTCAACGTAACCTAACGCCAATCTTTGAATGGTTACATGATAATATTTGGAGCAAAGGCTCAACGTTATCAACCGATGAACTAGTAGAAAAAGCAACTGGGGAAACATTAAATCCAGATCACTTTAAAAAGCACTTAATGGAACGTTATTTAAGTAAGTAACCATTATATTTTTCGAACCACACACAAAAATACATTATTTATTTTACTTAATTGTAATCTTTAGCAAAATAATATCGGTTAGATCACGGTTTCATCATCATTGTTTTTTATACTCTTTATCAACAAAGAGAAAGATAACCATTAAAGGATTTAAGAATGACGTATAAAGCAGCGGATCTAAATTACCATGGCGAAAATTGTGGTGTACATAACTGGATCACAGATGGCGGCCAATCATTCTATTGGCATCCGGATTGGCTACATATTGCTGAAGATGAAACTGGTCTTCATAGTAAGCATGAGATCGAAGTTGAGAAAGGCGGCGAAATTACTAAAGGTCACGCTGTTCATGCTATTTTAAAGCGTTTAAATGAAATGCTTAGTAACGATCACGACTAAATAATCAATCTGAAATAATAAACATTGCATTCTATTAGAGAAGCCACTATTAACGAGAAATAGATCGTTGATAGTGGCTTTTATTTTAATGGTTAGCGAGAAAAATTAGGCGTATCGATTTGCTGTGTTTTCTGCAACTTTTACAATCACTTTGACTGCAAGTTCCATTCCTTCAACAGTAATAAACTCATGAATACCATGGAAGTTATAACCACCAGTAAAGATGTTAGGGCAAGGTAAGCCCATAAATGATAGTCGAGCACCATCTGTACCGCCACGAATTGGCTTTATTTCAGGCTGAACATCACAATCAATCATCGCTTGCTGAGCAATCTCAATAATGTGAGAGAATGGTTCAACCATTTCACGCATATTATAATAAGAATCCGTTAGAATAAGCTCTACTCTACCTTGTGTCAGCTTGTTGTTCAGCTCGTCCACTTTTTGTTGCATGAATGCTTTACGCTTCTCTTGACCATCACGATCAAAATCACGAATGATGTAGCCCAATTCAGTGCGAGCAACCGATGGTTCCATTGATTTAAGGTGATAAAAACCTTGGTAGCCATCAGTACATTCTGGTGTTTCATCTGCAGGCATCATTAATTGAAATTGTGCAGCAATATTCATGGAATTAACCATTTTGTTTTTTGCTGTACCTGGATGAACGTTGACACCATGACAAATAACATCAGCAGAAGTTGCATTGAAATTTTCATATTCCAACTCACCAATCGGACCACCATCAATTGTATAAGCCCACTGCGCGCCAAACTTTTCAACATCGAATAAGTTTGCGCCACGACCAATTTCTTCATCTGGTGTAAAACCAATACAAATATTGCCATGTTTGATTTCAGGGTTAGCAATAAGATAAGCGATAGCCGTCATGATTTCAGCAACCCCCGCTTTATTATCAGCACCAAGCAGTGTAGTACCATCTGTCGTGATAATATTGTGACCGTGTAACTTATTAAGGTCTGGATACTGGAATGGAGACAGGATTTCATCACCTATTCCTAATGCGATATCACCACCACGATAGCTTTCAACAAGTTGTGGTCGAACATTTTTTCCTGATGCGTCAGGTGCTGTATCCATATGAGCGATAAAGCCAATTGTAGGAATATCACCATCTACGTTTGCTGGTAGTCGCGCTGTAAGGTAACCGTTACTATCGAGAGTAACGTTACTTAGTCCAAGAGCAAGCATCTCTGATTGAAGAACTTCCGCAAATACACGCTGCCCTACAGTACTAGGGCAAGAAGAAACTGCACCGTTAGATTGAGTGTCAAAACTTACATATTGTAAAAAACGTTCTATTAACTTATCCATAAAGTTACCTTTCTTGCTTGAGCTGACAGTTTATACCATCACTATTTATTATTAATCATATTATGATCCTATCGTAACGAAATGAAATTGAGATACATCATCATTAATGTTTATTTTTATTAGAGATATCCCTATTTTTGAATATAGATAGGAGGTTTATTTAGAAAGCGATTGAATGGGAATGTTAAAGATATTGATCTTATGATTTTAGATGTAATGTATAAAGTTATAGTGCATTAGAAGTAATACTTAAAAAAAACTCCTTATCTAAAGGAGCTTTTCTCATATTTTGATATGAAATTACGCATTAAACGTATCATTATCAATCGGCTCACTGACATTAGCATCAGCTTTTGATTCGGGTTTATTATCATCCGCATTAGGTACAGATGTAACCTGCAATGTAATGCCAAACATATTCCGATAAATAATTGCTTTCACATTAAAGAAAAAAGGTAATGTCCAAAGTAATCCAATTCCAGCCGTTATAATCGATATAAAAAAGAAAATCATGATGACTAAATAAATAGCGGTCATTGGCATCACTTTACGAATAGTTGCCATGAATGAATATTGAATTGCTCTAATTGGAGTTACTCGCTTCTCACACACAAGTAGAATGGCCATACTTAAAGCCATTGTTAAAAATAACCCCACTAGAGGAAAAATACTACTACCAATCCCCTGAATTGAAGAAATTAATAACATTGTAATGATAGAGACTAATGTGAATGAAAAACCTTTAATAATTTGACTTGGTTTAGTTGGTAGCCCGACAGAGTGATTAAGCGCCATTAAACTTACACCAACATACAAAGGCGCAATTAGTACATCAGACCAAAAGTTAGCCATAAAGCCGGCTTTTAAAATCTCAGCGGTAAACCCCTTCCCTGTAATAAAAGCATCAAAAAATACACTTGGATTTCCTAATTGTACTTTTAGGCTTAATAGCAACAATGCGATCTGTGCAATAAACAAACAAATAACAGCAGGTAAAAATTTAGTAAAATTCTTTGCTGTTATCTTAAACGCTTCTTGAAGAACAGCTATTGGTTGTAGATCAACATCGCCAACCATTGCTTTTTCAATTGAACCGCCAACGTGAAAACTTTTTTTAGTTGTCTCTTTCATACTCATATCATCATTATTCGGGTATATGTATTGTACGTTACTCATCATTGTACAAAAACACTATTCACGTAAAAATTTATTTCAATACCTCATTGCTGTATGAAAAACAAACAATAAATAACAAGTAAGGCGATATGTACTGCTTTCCCCTGTTTTATTATAAATAGTCATCCACGATTATTGAACGTAAGTAATAATTTTTTGAGCTTAAACATAAAACATTCTTATTATTACTTTAATCGTAATTTATTTTTTCAATATTATTTGTAATAGCGGCCATATTGCTATGAATCAACGTGCTATCATTAAAGAAAGTAGCTGTTAATCTGTAAATTTAGTAAGAAAATGCTTTAAATTGAAAGACTACAGGTCTATTATGCGCCCCTAAATTTAGCCAAAATATTGGGGCATAACCAATCAGTCCCAAGGTGGAGATAACGTAGAATTGAACGTTGTAAAAACATCTAAGAAACCTGTAATTCAGCTGAAGGGTCTTTGTAAAAGCTTTGACGGTAAGCAAATCATTACAGGTTTGGATCTAGACGTAAACGATGGTGAATTTTTAACCATTTTAGGTCCATCAGGCTGTGGTAAAACCACAGTGCTTCGTCTTATTGCTGGCTTTGAAACTGCCGATGACGGTCAGATCACCATTGCCAATAAAGATGTTACTGACATTCCAGCTGAACAACGTCTCGTTAATACGGTGTTTCAGAGTTATGCACTGTTCCCACATATGACAGTGTTTGAGAACGTCGCGTTTGGTTTACGCATGCAAAAAGTGCCATCGAGTGATATTGAACCTCGAGTTATGGAAGCATTGCGTATGGTGCAACTTGATAAGTTTGCCCCTCGTAAACCTCATCAATTGTCTGGTGGCCAGCAACAACGCGTTGCTATTGCCCGTGCAGTTGTTAATAAACCAAAAGTTCTTTTGCTTGATGAATCACTTTCTGCGCTTGATTACAAATTACGTAAACAAATGCAGCTTGAACTGAAACAACTTCAGCGAAAACTTGGTATTACTTTTATTTTCGTAACTCACGATCAAGAAGAAGCACTATCTATGTCCGATCGTATTATCGTTATGCGCGATGGTTATATTGAACAGGATGGCAGCCCTCGTGAAATTTATGAAGAACCGACCAACCTCTTTGTCGCTCACTTTATCGGCGAAATCAACGTGTTTGATGCTATCGTTAAAGAACGCTTAGACAGTAAGCGTATTATGGCTGATGTAGAAGGTCGTCACTCTTTAATCCACTGTGATCTTGATGTTGCCATTGGCGACAAAGTGAAAGTGCTATTACGCCCAGAAGATATTCGTATTGAAGAAATTTATAACGGTGATCAGACAACGGGTATTTTAGGCAAAGTTAAAGAGCGTACTTATAAAGGTATGACGCTTGATTCTGTGGTACAGCTAGATTCTGGGAAATCGGTAATGGTTAGTGAATTCTTCAACGAAGATGATCCTGACGTAGACCACTCTCTTGATCAAAAAGTTGCCATTACTTGGGTTGAAAGTTGGGAAGTGGTGCTAGCAGATGAGCAAGAAGTTTAATCTCCAAAACATCATCATAACGATTGTTGTAAGTTGGTTACTACTGTTTGTATTTGTACCCAACCTTATGATTATCGGCACGAGTTTTTTAACCCGTGATGATGCAAATCTAATCAAGATGGTGTTCACATTAGACAACTATGAACGCCTTTTTGATCCAATGTATGCAAGAGTACTCTTGCATTCATTCAATATGGCAATTACAGCAACTATTTTCTGTTTGTTGATTGGCTACCCTTTTGCGTATGCCATTGCTAAGATGCCAGAAAAATGGCGTCCCTTTATGCTATTTATGGTCATTGTACCCTTTTGGACTAACTCGTTAATCCGTACATATGGCTTAAAGCTGATGCTCGGTACTCGGGGAATTCTAAATAATGCGTTGATGTATTTCGATATTATTGAAAAGCCTATTCGTATTATGTACACCGAGTATGCCGTAATGATCGGCTTAGTTTATATACTATTGCCATTTATGGTGCTGCCTTTGTACTCCGCGATTGAAAAGCTTGATAATAACTATATTGAAGCTGCTCGCGATTTAGGGGCAAATAAGCTTCAAACATTTATTAAAGTTATTTTCCCATTAACAATGCCAGGTATTATTGCTGGTTGTTTATTGGTATTACTACCCGCTCTCGGTATGTTCTATGTATCTGATTTGCTTGGTGGTGCGAAAAACTTATTGATTGGTAACGTGATTAAGAGTCAAGTACTCAACGCTCGTGACTGGCCATTTGGCTCTGCAACCAGTATTGCACTGACGTTAGCAATGGCAATTATGTTGTATGCCTACTATCGAGCAGGAAAATTACTGAATAAAAAAGTGGAGCTTGAATAATGGGTCGTTTCTTTAAATTCAGCTTTATGTCAGTGGTATATACTTTTTTGTATGCCCCTATTGTTATTCTGATTATTAACTCATTTAATGCCAGTAAGTTCGGTATGAAATGGGGCGGATTTACGACCAAATGGTATGAAGATCTGTTTAATAATGATAGTTTGATGCAAGCTGCTGGCCACTCAATTACGATTGCTGTTATTTCAGCAACAGCTGCGTCATTGATTGGTAGTTTAACGGCTGTTGCCCTATTTCGTTATAACTTCAAGGGCAAGAAGTTTGTATCTGGCATGCTATTTTTAGTCATGATGTCACCTGATATTGTAATGGCAATTTCATTATTGGCGTTATTCCTATTAATTGGTGCTAATCTCGGATTCTTAACGTTATTACTATCACATATTACTTTCTGTCTGCCGTTTGTTGTCGTCACTGTATACAGTCGCTTAAAAGGCTTTGATGTAAAAATGCTTGAAGCAGCTCGTGACTTAGGTGCAAGTGAGTGGGTAATTTTAAAACAAATTATTCTACCACTGGCTAAACCTGCGGTTGCTGCAGGTTGGTTATTAAGCTTTACATTATCACTTGATGACGTAATTGTAAGTTCGTTCGTTACAGGACCTAGCTATGAAATTTTACCTTTAAAAATTTACTCGATGGTTAAAGTCGGTATTTCACCAGAGGTAAATGCATTAGCAACTATCATGCTGATAATTTCATTGTTCCTTGTGATTTGTTCGCAATTACTTGCAAGAGAAAAAAAGTAACATAAACAGTTTTAACGAACATTAAATGGCTAACTTACATAAAGTTAGCCATTTTTTTTACCTGCGGTTTTATCACACTATTTTCAGCTTTAATTAATCGTGATATTTATTTGTATAACAATATCATCCAAACGTTAACTACTTGTTATTAATCAATGCTCTATAAATAAATATTTTATCTATGTGTTCATATTTGTGATAGCAGTATGATTTTATCTGCTATAATAATCACGTTTACCAATTCATATTTGTTTAAAAGCACATTTTTAAAAGCGCTTTATAAACAACATAAAATTAGGAGAGGCGGTTCAAATCCGCTAGAGAACACTCTCGATATCCTGTTTAGTTAGGAGCTAACAATAATGAAAAAATGGTCTTTAATGATGGCCGGTACAGTTTGTGCAATGTCAATGTATTCAAATATTGCTACTGCTGCAGATTCAGATAGTAATGAATTATACTTTTACAACTGGTCTGAATATATTCCAAATGATGTATTAGAACAGTTCACAAAAGAAACCGGTATTAAAGTGATTTATTCGACTTACGAGTCGAATGAGACCATGTACGCTAAATTAAAAACTTATGATAAAGGCTACGATTTAATTGTTCCTTCAACTTACTACGTTTCTAAAATGAGTAAGGAAGGCATGCTTAAAAAGATCGACAAATCAAAAATTCCTAATTTTGCGGGTATCGATAAAAACTATTTAGATAAGCCTTTTGATCCTAACAATGACTATTCTGTTCCTTACATTTGGGGTGCAACAGGTATCGGCGTTAACACTGATGTAATCGATAAATCAAAAATCACAAGCTGGGCTGATTTATGGGATCCTAAGTGGCAGGGTCAGTTAATGATGATGGATGATGCACGTGAAGTGTTCCACATTGCATTACGTAAGCTAGGCTACTCTGCTAACACACAAGATCCAAAGCAAATTAAAGCAGCTTACGAAGAGCTTAAAAAACTAATGCCTAATGTTTTAGTCTTTAACTCTGACTTCCCTGCTAATCCTTACATGGCAGGTGAAACATCACTAGGTATGTTGTGGAATGGTTCTGCATATATGGCGCGTAAAGAAGGTGCTCCAATTGATATCGTATGGCCAAAAGAAGGTGCTATCTTCTGGATGGACAGTCTAGCGATTCCAATTAATGCGAAGCACGTTGATAACGCATACAAGATGATCAACTTCTTACTTCGTCCTGATATTGCAGCAAAAATTGCACTGCAAATTGGTTACCCAACACCCGTAGCCGCAGCGAAGAAATTACTACCTGCTGATTTCGTTAACGATCCAAGCATCTACCCACCACAATCAGTAATGGATGCGGGTGAATGGCAGAACAGCGTTGGCGCAGCAAGTGAACTATACGAGCAATATTACCAAAAGCTAAAAGCTGGCGAGTAATAGTTGTCATTAAACAAATAAAAAACCGAGCTAAAAAGCTCGGTTTTTTTATAACTCATATATATAAAGTACTACTCTATTGTTGTGCTTTTAGTAATTCAGCAACATACGCAGGTACAAGCACTGATGCTTTACCATAACGTTTTTCTTCAAACTCATTTCCAACATTACTTGGTTCTAAATTAAGCTCTACTGTATGTGCGCCTTGCAATGATGCTTCATGCACAAAACCCGCAGCAGGATACACATTGCCTGATGTACCAATCGCAATGAACAAATCAGCCTTCACAATCGCGTCATGGATTTTATCCATACCAATTGGCATTTCCCCAAACCATACAATATTAGGGCGTAATGGTGCTGGTATTTGGCAGCAATGGCAACGATCACCAGTATGTAAATCCCCTTTCCATTCGACCGTTTGACCTGATTCACAACAACGCGCTTTTAATAACTCACCATGCATGTGAATTACATTATGGCTACCGGCTCGTTCATGAAGATTATCGATATTTTGAGTCACAATCGTTACTGTGCCATCTAATTCAGCTTCTAGCTTTGCTAATGCATAATGAGCAGCGTTAGGGGCAACAGATCCATTTTCTATTTGTGCTCGACGTGCATTATAAAACGCTTGTACTAATTCAGGATCACGCTGATAGCCTTCAGGCGTAGCGACATCTTCAACTCGATGTTCTTCCCACAACCCGTCTGCCGCCCGAAAAGTACGTATCCCTGATTCAGCAGAAATACCCGCCCCTGTTAATACGACAATATTTTTGTAAGGAAATAACATAACAATATTCCTATGGTGATAATAATAGTTAACCTTATACTCTATTTATACCACTGATTTTATATGGTTTAACGGTGTTTTTTATTAGTGGTTAGTCTGAAAGGTTGTGTATTGCCATGAATCATAAATTATGCTCATAAAAAAAGCCGATACACTTTCAATAACAAAGTGTATCGGCCTTTATTTAATGTTTAATCGTTAACGATCCAGAGATGATGTCGGTTTTTCCACATTCTGCTTGTCAGGCTCATAACCTGGTTGATTTTCAGGTAAATCTTTTACCTCATCAAACCATAAGTTATGGTGTTCACGCGCCCATGTTTCATCAACTTCGCCAGTTACCATGCCATCAAGACCCGCTTCCATGCCAAATAAACCAATATAGATATGGAATATAAAGCCACAGATTAAAATCAATGCCGATAACATATGGAGTAAGTTTGATAGCTCCATATCACGACGGGTTTGATCGAAAATTGGGAAATCTAACACAAAGCCACTGGCTGCAATCGAGAAACCAAACACGATCAATAGCCAAAAGATAACTTTCTCACCACCATTAGAGAAACCGGCTGATGGATGTGATCCTTTATGTTTACCCACCATGCCGCCCATCTTTTTAAACCACTCAAGATCGACTTTATTAAAGGTACTTTTACGCCACCACTTGATCAATACAGCAAGTAATAGAATCGCAAAAATAGGTCCCATGTAGTTATGGTATTGCTTGGCAGCAAGAATGATCCATCCCCAAATCTCACTAGGAACAATGGGCTTAATAAAATGTTTACCATAAACTAACGTTAAGCCACTGAATCCTAATGTAAGGAAAGTGAATGCCATGCTCCAGTGCAATGCACGATCAATACGGCTCCAACGTTTGATTTTACGACCCGTTTTAGGCTGACTTAACTTTAGCGGTCCAATGACCACATAAGCTAACGTTACCATTACTAGGCTACCAAAAATCGCTAAAGCACCTAATGGTGACATCCACTTTTCTTTAAGGATATACCACGTTTGTCCTGGCACACTGATTAAAACATCATGCTCAGGCCAACCAGATGTGGTGTAACCTTTCTCGCCATCTTTTACCATACGCCAGTAATCAGCCCCAGCAAAACCGATCACTTCTTTTTTAACTACGGCTTCACCAGCGGTGGTTGTATCACTACCACTCGCCATTGTGGATACTGAAAACACCATCATTAAAGCAGTAACTATGATAGTTAACCAGCGTTGAATTCGCTTAGTCATTAAAGCTCCTATCCACTTTAAAAAGCAGATTAATTGGCACACCTATTACAACAGTGTGCCTAACTATTACACGAGTCGATAAATGGACTTAACATTCCTCGTTAAATCCATTTAAAGATGATTAAGCTTTACGTACTTTACTTGCGTCGTAAGCTAGATCATCAGTACTTGCCCAGCCCGCATCTTTAGCACCACGGGCCACAACACGCTTACTGAAAATTTCAGAGATTTTTTCAGCATCACCCGCAAGTAATGATTTAGTCGAACACATTGAAGCACACATTGGTAACTTACCTTCTGCGATACGGTTTGCACCATAAAGCAGGCGTTCTTTTTCAGAACCAGGCTCTGTATTTGGGCCGCCAGAACAATAAGTGCACTTATCCATTTTGCCACGTTCAGCAAAAGCATCTTGCTTAGGAAATTGTGGTGCACCAAATGGACAAGCAAATAAGCAATAACCACAGCCGATACATAAATCTTTATCGTGCTGCACTATGCCATCTTCTGTTTGGCTAAAACAATCAGCAGGACATACCGCCATACAAGGCGCATCACTACAGTGCATACAAGCCACTGAGATTGATGTCTCCCCTGGAAGACCATCGTTTAAGGTCACAACGCGACGACGTTGAATGCCCCAACCAACCGCTTCTGAATTGGCGTTTTTACAAGCTGTTACACAACCATTGCACTCAATACAACGCTTAGAGTCACAAAGAAATTTCATACGTGCCATCAGGTGACTCCTTACGCTTTAGTGATTTTACACAAAGTAACTTTGGTTTCTTGCATTTGGGTAACAGGATCATAGCCATACGTTGTTGCCGTATTGGCCGCTTCACCTGAAACATAAGGCGCACAACCTTCAGGGTAATGCTCACGTAGACTCACACCCTCAAATTCACCACCAAAGTGGAACGGTAAGAAAGCCAATCCTTCACGAACACGTGGGGTTACCATCGCCTTCACTTTAATTCGGCCTTTTTCTGCACCTTCAACCCACACCATCTCACCATCTTTAATGCCAATATCGTTGGCATCTTTGAGGTTGACTTCAACAAACATTTCTTTTTGAAGTTCAGCAAGCCATGGGTTTGAACGGGTTTCTTCGCCGCCACCTTCATATTCAACAAGACGACCTGACGTTAGAATAATTGGGTATTCTTTTGAAACGTCTTTTTCTTGAATTGAACGGAATAATGTTGGCAAACGGAACATCGCTTTGCTGTCGTCCCATGTTTGGTACTCAGGCAATAAATCACGACGCGGTGTGTACAACGGCTCACGGTGAATAGGCACAGCATCAGGGAATGTCCATACAACAGTACGGGCTTTCGCGTTACCAAATGGAATACAACCGTGTTTAATCGCAACACGCTGAATACCACCAGACAAGTCTGTCTTCCAGTTTTTACCTTCAGCTGCCACTTTTTCAGTTGCAGTTAGGTCATCCCACCATCCAAGTTGCTTTAGCATCTTCGCGGTAAATTCTGGGTAACCATCTTCAAGTTCACAGCCTAATGAATAACTATCATCAGCCAGCATACTGACACCATTACGCTCAACACCAAAACGGGCACGGAAATTACCTCCACCTTCTGCGACTGTTTTTGACGTATCGTAAAGAATATGTGTACCTGGGTGCTTCATTTCTGGCGTACCCCAACATGGCCATGGTAGACCATAGGTTTCACCGTTCACCGGCCCGCCAATAGCTTCAAGGGTAGTGAAATCAAACGTACCCCAGTTTTTCTGATGCTCTTTCAAACGCTCAGGGCTTTGACCTGTATAACCAATTGTCCACATACCCTTGTTGTATTCACGAGTAATGTCTTCAATGTTTGGTTTATTATTCTCCACTTTGATGTGTTTAAATAATTGATCAGAGAAACCCAAACGCTTAGTCAATAAGTACATGATTTCATGATCGGGTTTAGCATCAAACAACGGTTCAATTACCTGATCACGCCACTGAATCGAACGGTTAGTTGCAGTTACTGAACCATACGTTTCAAACTGTGTGGTTGCAGGGAAAAGATAGACGTTATCAGTACGACCATTCATCACCGCAGCGACGCCTGGGTATGGGTCGACAATCACCATCATATCCAGTTTACCCATCGCGGTTTTCATTTCAGGTCCACGCGTCTGTGAGTTAACGGCATGACCCCAATAGAACATCGCACGAATGTTATCGCGTTGTTCGATATTATCTTTATTTTCTAAAACACCATCAATCCAACGAGAAACAGGAATACCTGCGCTGTTCATTGGCTTTTTACCGTTATAGGTATTTTGATCAAAACGGCCTTGTAGCCATGAGTAATCAATATCCCATACTTCAGCCCAGTGCTTCCAAGCACCTTCTGATAAACCGTAATAGCCTGGTAAGTTATCAGATAACACGCCAAAGTCAGTTGCACCCTGAACGTTATCATGACCACGGAAAATGTTTGCACCGCCACCTGATTTACCCATGTTGCCAAGGGCTAATTCAAGAATACAGTAAGCACGGGTGTTGTTATTACCTGTTGTATGTTGAGTACCACCCATACACCAAACAACACAGCCAGGACGGTTTTCAGACAGCATTTTTGCCGTTTGATAAACTTGATCTTCAGGTACACCCGTTACGCGTTCAACTTCTTTCGGGTTCCACTTCGCCACTTGTTCACGCACTTCTTCCATGCCATAAACACGTTGACGAATAAATTCTTTGTCTTCCCAGCCATTATTGAAGATGTGATATAGCACACCCCAAACAAAGGCAACATCCGTACCCGGACGTAAAGAAACAAAGTGATCAGCTTTTGCCGCCGTACGTGTACGACGAGGATCAACCACTACAATCTTACAACCGTTGGTTTCTTTAGCGATCAGAATATGCTGCATTGCTACTGGGTGAGCTTCTGCGGGGTTAGAACCAATAAACAGAATCGACTTACAATTATGCATGTCGTTCAGTGAGTTGGTCATTGCACCATAGCCCCACGTATTTGCTACACCTGCAACTGTGGTTGAGTGACAAATACGCGCTTGGTGATCGACGTTATTTGAACCCCATAGCGACACCATTTTACGGAACAAATACGCTTGTTCGTTGTTGTGCTTTGCTGAACCTAAAAAGTAAACAGAATCTGGACCTGATTCTTGACGAATTTTAAGTACCTGCTGGCTAACTTCGTCTAATGCTTGTTCCCAACTTAATTTTTTCCACTTACCATTGACCAACTTCATTGGGTATTTTACGCGCTTAGCACCATGGCCATGCTCACGTAATGCCGCCCCTTTTGCACAATGTCCACCAGCGTTAAAAGGATGATCGAAAGCGGGTTCCTGATGGGTCCATACACCATCTTGCGTTTCAGCATAAATGCCGCAACCAACAGAACAGTGAGAACAAATGGTACGTTTAACCACTTTAGGTGCGTTGTAATCAGCTTCAGGGAAAGCTTCTGCCTTGCGCATAAAACCAGGTGCAAAAAGGCTTGCACCTGCAACACCACCAGCGGCAGCAAGAGAAGAATTACGAATAAAAGAACGACGAGAAATACCTAGTTGGTTTTCATCTTTGCTCACTTTATCGGAACGTTTAGTCAGTTTCATTTCAGGCTCCGCTTATAGGGTATTGTAGTAATCACGAATATGTTGGGTTTCGTGATACCCTTTTTTTGTTTTAGGATCTTTCTTTTCGGTGTCTGTTGTTGAAGCTTGAACGGCAGTTGTCGTTCCCGCTACTACAGCACCAGCCGCTACCGTTAAACCAATGTTTTTTAACAATTGGCGACGGCTATCATTTGTTTTTTGCTCACTCATTGCGTTTGCTCCTCTATCGACATTCTTATGAACAGATGTCGATTTTTTATTATCGCGAGTATCTTTTTACTGGGACTCTAAAAAACGGGTCTTTTCTATTGTCAAAAATTGCCAAGCTAATTCACCAACAGCGGTATAAAACACAGCACTTTTAGCCGCTTTTAAATCGGTACAAAATTTTTCACACCATTGGGAAAGATGACGATTAAAAAATGTCTGTTGAAGGTGTTCATCACCACCTTCCACCAGCATAGCCATAACCTCTAACAATGCGGATATATGATCTTCTGGTTCAATAACAGATTGAGCACGTTCAAAACCCATTTGTTTTAAGTCTTGACGTAAATAAGCCAGAGGCATTTCCATTAAAGACCCGGTTAAATACCATGATCCAAATGGAATAACTTCCCCACGACCAATACCAATAAATACATCTTGATATTCTTCTTCAACACTCAATAATGTCGTTTTCTGAGCCGCTAATTTTAATAAAGGCCAAGCTGAAGCCATGGTTTTACGTTGAAATGTTTGCGCCGTATCAACATCTAGATCAGCAAGAAATTCAAGCGCAGATTGTTCAGGGGCTTGACGACATAAATGTGCCAACATGTTATAAATTTCAATACGTAGCAAATCATCTTGATCAGCAGGATTAGTGTGAGCATTCATAGCTGCGTTTTCCATATAATGACCTTATACCCTTGTCTGACTTTGTGGATCTTGTTCCATCTTTTCGAAAATATCGCGAACACGACAATCTTCACACATAGATAAACGACGAATAGCTTCTCCTTGAAAATGTGAATGACTTTGAAGTTTTTCTGTCAACATTTTCACCATAGATGCTGGGGCAAAAGGTTTTCCACAACTAATACAACATGCAGCAGGTTCTTCATGAACAAGTTTATCGGCTTTACGTGTTTGCCAATCCCAATTAAAACCGGCTTCTAGGGTAATCACTTTCTCAGGACATGCGGTTTCACACATACCACATTGAATACAATCTTGTTCTACAAATAGTAAGCCTGGGCGATCACCAATGGCATGTAAGGCACGGGTTGGACAAACCGCTACACAACTCATACATAATGTACAATCATCTGTCTTACATGTTACAGAGCCATAAGGGGCATTAGCCGCTACAGCTGAATGGGTTGGTTGAGCTGGACTTGTCTGATTAAGCGCTTCTAAAACAGTAAATAGTTTTTCACGCTTAGTGCCTGTTAGTGCCGTTTCAATCGGATCAACAAGGGCTGCTTCATAACATTTAAAATTCGCACTATCAGCAAAATCAAATAAACAAATACGATCAGCGTCATAACCCAATTCAGTTAAGAAGTTTTGAGCAATCGTTAGTTCATTAGTTAATACAGCATCAATCGTTGCGGGAATGTATGTAGTATTGGTTGCTAATAGAACTTGATGTGCACCATAAGCTAAGGCACTAAACCAAGTATCAATCCCTACAGTTGCCAATTCTTCTAATGCAATCGTAATAACAGACGTTGGAAATACAGCAAGAGCCTTTTTAACCGCAGCTGTATCACGATCACCATAAAGTAACAGTGTCGGAGATTGACCACCTTCTTGCTTATAACGCGCTAAAACACTATGAACAAAATTTTGCGTAATTTGAGGATCAGGTAAGGCATAACTGATCGCTTCCGTTGGACATGCCGTCGCACATGTTCCTACTCCCTGACAAAGGTAAGGATCAATTGCAATTGCAATACCGTCTGAACTTAATGCTCCCGCAGGACACGCATCAATACAACGATCACAACCTTTTACACTTCGTGATGAATGCGCACATAAATCAGGATTTAGACGAAAATATTTAGGCTTATCAAATGTCCCTATCATAGAAGGGAGATCTTCCACCAGCGTCGCTAGTTTTTCAGCAACACGTTTTTTTGATGCTTGAGATGCAGAACCTTGACCAACGGCATAATAACCCGCTGCTGGAATTTCAACATTCATAACCCCAGTTGCTGTCATATCAAGCACAATATCAAAGCATTGACGTCCAATAGCTATTTTCGCTAAGTTCGTTTCAAGTGCATTAATATCAAGGGCTGTCGCGTCATGCCCTATACGGCAATGAACATCAAATGCACCCAGATATCCTTTTACGGTAATTGATTGACTGTAATACAAGGTATGCGCTGTTTTGGTTTCGCATGTCTTTGAATCTGTCGCCAGTAACGTCACACTGTTTAGTGCTTCAAATTGATCGGCAACGTGAAGTAGTTGTTCAGCTTCACCAATGATCAATAAATTACCACGACTTTCATACGTCACTGTTGGCGGAATAAGATTGGCAAGTTCTACTGTTCCTGTAATGGCAGCAGCTCGTGCGACACCATTAATATCAGTAAATGCATTTAATGTACTTTTTAACATTGTTATTCCTGTTTGCTCACTACCGCTAATCAGTGTCGTTAGAAAATAATGACTTTTCTTCTACTCTATATAGAGCAATAACCGATCCAACTTTTCACGGAATAAAATGACCTAAAAGGAACTAAAATCATAACAAGGATATTGCGTTATAAACAAATGAGACATTTTGTCTTACCTGTAGCGAACTAACGCGCCAAATTGTCTCTCTTTACGATTTTATTGATCTTCCCTTTTTGTCCCAGTCTGTTTTTATGATTAGTATTAATAATTCTCAAACGCTTTTATTTTTTCGCGTTAGGATTTCTGTTCATCACTTTTAATGTCACGATCAATAATAGGCGTTAACGATAAATCAGCCGTAGGGATAACCTCTTCATCGATATGTGTTGTATCTACATGATTAACGAGCCCATCATTCGCTGTATCCTCACTGGCTATGGCTATATGGTTAGCTGGCAAATCAACGGTTGTAGAATCAGCCGTATTAATCTCAGCCGTTGATGTTAATGCTGTTATTCCATCATCTTTGAGTGCTTCAGTTGCTGTCTCCGTGACGGTATTAATCCAACCCCGCATTTGTGATGCAATTTCTGGTGCTAAACCTTGCATATTACTGAAGTCTTCAGTGCTATCATCCATGTCACTGATATAATTAAACTCTTCAGAATGAAACAATTTACGTAATGCCGCCTTTTTCACGGACTTAGTCACTTGTTGTTGCATAAATGACGCAACTCCCGAGTCATAAGTCACGTTATCAGCATCATTAATCGTCAATTCAATAACAGACTCTTCTGCTATAGCATCTGGTGATGTTGCTGGGGAAACTGATGTCGCAGAAGAAACAATTGATGTTTGTTCACTATCACGGGTATTAGTGACGTCCTCTACAGCAGTATCTAAAACATTAAGAGCCAGTGGATCATCAACTGCTTCAGTCTCAGTCATCGTTTCTGTATTAGTGCTTTCTGTATTATCAACAGGGGTTAACTTACGGCTTGACCAACGTTGAAAGAAATTAGTTGCCACTTGAACGTCCTTTTTTCTTATCGCCGCCACGTTTACGTTTAAATTCAAACAATTCACCATGCCGACCTAAGAATGCTTCCATCCATGCTTGAATCGCTAATGGAATATCTATATGTAGAACCACATAATCACCATCCATATAACGTGCCGCGACACCTTGCGCAGCAGTGACTAAAACAGGTTTTAATTGCTCGTCCTCTTCAGCACAAATAAAGAATAAATGTGGGCTTTGCGAATTTAAGTTAAACCGATATTCCATCCGTTCATCACGAAAAAGTTCTAGAGGCATCATGTAGTTACCAGCCCCTATATCAGCAATTGTCATATCAACAGCAAGATCTTCTTCATACAAACAAATATCTTCAATTGTCCATGCATGAGTTGTCCAACGACCTACTTGGCGTTCTTCAGCTTGCAAGCGAAAATTAATTGGCCAAACATGTTCATTTTTCTTTAATTCAAGTTCTGCTTGTTTTGGCACATTCACTCCTACTGGCGGGTTCTATTCCGCCTTTATCTTGTTATTGAAAACTGTTGATGTGAAACGGCATTTCACTTATTAAGATTTCACGTATTAAGGAGCTATAAGCAAATATTAGACCAATAAAAAGAAACCACATTAAAAGTACGTATTTTTATCAATATCTACTGATTAATAATGAATGCGTTAATTTACGTAATATTGGAACAATCTTTGCTTAACTTATGGTTTCAACATCCATAATTAAACACACC
The DNA here is from genome assembly GCF_021236965.1 of Photobacterium carnosum. Classification (NCBI taxonomy): domain Bacteria; kingdom Pseudomonadati; phylum Pseudomonadota; class Gammaproteobacteria; order Vibrionales; family Vibrionaceae; genus Photobacterium; species Photobacterium carnosum. The sequence continues at coordinate 29,697 of NZ_WMDN01000012.1, forward strand.
ACACTTACGCAGGGATCTCAAATGGCGACATTGCCTAAAATCATAAAAACCAAAGCGACAGTGCAGCAAACGATGTCAGTAGACATTATTGATGAGTATGGAGATCGACACACAAAAGAGATTGCCTGTGAGCATCCGTTAACGGTGTACCTTAATTGGGTTGAAGTAGTAACCCTTATGACCTTAGGTGAACGTCCATCAGCATTAGTATTAGGCTATTTAAAAAACCAAGGCTTTATTAATGATCTTAGCGCGATCGAATCTGTAATGATCGATTGGGAAACCAATGCCGCAGTTGTCATCACACATGAAAATACTGAAAACTTAGCGCAACAATTAGAAAAGAAAACCGTTACCTCTGGCTGTGGTCAAGGCACCATGTATGGCAATGTAATGAAAAAGCTTGAAGGTATAACCCTGCCGCAGCCACAAATTAAACAATCGATGTTATATGGTTTACTTGAAGCATTGACCCATCATAATGAAACCTATAAAGCCGCCGGCGCTGTTCATGGTTGTGCCGTGTGTAAAGGCACAGAGATTTTATCGTTTGTGGAAGATGTAGGTCGTCATAACGCAGTAGATACCCTTGCCGGTGAAATGTGGCTACAACAACAAACGGGTGAAGATAAGGTTTTCTACACCACGGGGCGCTTAACCTCTGAAATGGTCATTAAAGTCGCGCAAATGGGTATTCCTGTATTGTTGTCTCGATCGGGTGCAACTCAAATGGGCTACGATCTTGCTAAGAAACTCGGTATTACCATGATTGCTCGCGCTAAAGGACTGCGTTTTCAAATCTATAATGGTAGCGACAACATCGAACTGGATGTTAAAGGTCACGAAAGTAAAGGTAATCAAGACTAATGGCTGATTTCCCTGAATTTATGAATGCCAAATTGGTAGCTGAATATCTCGACCTTAATGAAAAGAAAGTGTATGCCTTAGCTAATGATGGGCTACTGCCTGCAACGAAAGTAACAGGTAAATGGCTATTTCCTAAAGCCATGCTTGATAAGTGGTTGTTAGAATCTTGCCATAATGGCGTTTTAAACGATCGGTTACTGATTGCAGGCTCTGATGATCCATTACTACAATGCATTGTCGGTAAAATGGCAAATCAACTCGGCAGTACTGCCCTTGTTGGTTATACCTCAACAGGAACACGTCAAGGACTGGCGATGTTAAGCAAAGGTCATGTTGATATCTGTGCTATCCATTGGGGAAATGTAGAAGAAGCCAGTTTGCGACATCCGGCCTTATTGCAACAATATCCTGGGCATAAAAACTGGGTCTTAGTCCATGCCTTTGAGCGAAAACAAGGCTTAGTCGTAAGTCCTACATTGGCAGATGCCGTTAATAGCCGCTCTATTCAATTGCATGAATTACTGTCACCACGTTGGCGTTGGGCATTACGTCAACAAGGCGCAGGAAGTATGCGAGCATTAGAAGAATGGATCCATGGTCATGGCTATAATATGGCGATGCTTAATCAAGTTGATTGTTGTAACAGTGAACGTGAATTAGCTTCTGCTATTGCCAGAGAACAAGCAGATATTGGTTGCGCGAGTCAAAGTACCGCAGGAGAATTTGGATTAGGTTTTATACCGCTATGTACAGAAGCATTTGAACTGGTGATCCCTAAAAATATTTACTTCCGTACCTTACAACAACAGCTATTACAATCATTAACCAATAGTGAAATTCAAGCACATGGTGACCAATTAGGCGGCTATAATTTTATCCGTACAGGCCAACAAGTATGGAGTGCTAATTAATTTACAAGTAAAAATCAAAGGTCATAGAACTATGACCTTAATGATTGCATTCTAATCGAGTTAGTTAGATCTCCCGCCCACAAAAAGAAATCAAATAATCAACACGACAATAAATAACAAGAAAAATGCATCCATAACAACCATTTTCATTCATCATGCTTGTCTTTAAAATAACGCCCCTCATTTCACGTCATCACTAGAGGTAATTAAATGCGTTAGAATTAATTTTATCGTGAATATATTAAACAATTATTTTATTGAATCGTGTTTCATTAGCAACTTCGGTTTAACTGCTGGTTTTATGAACGATTACAAATAGGATTTACACAAACATGACTTGCTTAACCACAATCGAAAAGATGACAATATCAGGATAATTATTTCCCTCTTAAATGGGATCCAAGGAGCCATTGTGCGCAACGCTTTAATTTTATTTTTTACACTTGCAAGTGTCAGCTTTTCTTCTTTCGCAAGTATCAACACCAGCAAACTCAAACCAAGTAATCTTCAGACTGCTTCTGTGAGTAGTTATGTAATTGATCTAAGCTCAGGGAAAACGCTTTATCATAAAAATTCTAATGTCGTGATGCCAATTGCGTCACTAACAAAACTAATGACCGCGATGGTAACATTAGACGCGAAGTTACCACTGAACCAAAAAATCACGTTCACTAAAACGGATAAAGAGCATATGTACAATACATATTCTCGCGTTCGTATTGGTTCACAATTAAGCCGTGGCGAGACAATGCACATTGCATTAATGTCATCTGAAAACTTAGCCGCTGCTGCCCTTGCTGCTAACTACCCAGGTGGTTACAACGCGTTTATTCGCGCAATGAATGCTAAAGCTAAAGCACTCGGTATGACCCACACTCACTTTGTTGATAGTTCAGGTCTTAACCCTAAAAACCGCTCAACAGCATCAGACGTTGCTAAGATGGTACGCGCTGCTTACAAGTATTCTGCCATTCGTAACTACAGCACTAATGGTGCAGTTCACACCGCTTACTTTACTAACCCTCGTTATAAATTAGGTTACACCAATACCAATGCGCTAGTACGTGGTAAAAAGTGGACCGTTAATCTAAGCAAAACGGGCTTTCTTGATGAAGCGGGTCGTTGTTTAGCGATGGTGACAACGATTGATGGTAAGAAGATCCTAATGGTGATGCTTGATTCACAAGGCAAAATGACACCAATTGGTGATGCTGGCCGTATTAAGCAATGGTTACAAACAGGTAAGAGCACATCAATTACTGCTGATGCTAAATACTACCAACATAAAAAACTGAAAGAATTAACCAAATAATTAATTATTGTTGTTAGTTCATATCGTAAAAAGCCAGCATTCGTGATGCTGGCTTTTTTTAACCTTATGACTATTCTATTTTTTTTAACTTATTTATATTATTACTATCCAATTTCATTTCCCACTCTCCATGCTTTGCTGAGTTGTAGCGCTCAAATAATGATGAATCCTCCGTCTCAATATGAAAGAAAAAATCTTTCTCGTTTTTTTCGGATGATTTACGTGGGTATTCTGCTTCCTTATTATTTTCCAAGTGTGGATTTCGAATTTTTTTCCCAGAACTCGGACATCCAAAGATATATAAATAACTGAGGCGTGAATTAGAATTTACTGTCAGCATTCTTGTATCTAGTGAAACATTTACCGGATTTCTCTCTGGATGTTTTGCTATAAACAGTTTCTCAAGATCTTCCAGTGAGATTGCCTTATTTTTATTTTTCGACATCCATTCAATAGCGATTTGTTTAATTAACTTCCAGTTAGCTATGTGTTTTGTCATGTAAATGATCTCCAATAATATAGAACGCTAATTAACCGCCAGTTGAATATAAAAACGTATTACCAGACTATCTCACCCAATATACGCCACATTAAAAACAACAAAGATTCAATAAGTTAATTTATGCTTAAGGTTTCACAAAAAATTAAAAAATCAGCTATGCTTTAAAAGGTCTTAAAGAAAAAGGAGCATATATGCCGCATACCGAAATGATTATCCCTTCCTCACTAGGACTTATTAGCCGAATATCTCTTACCGCATCACTGTTTCTTATCCTTGGTTTATCCATTATGTAACTTATGTAACGCGACAAAAAAGCCCCTTGGTAACTGCTTGTTCATTGCAGTTACCAAGGGGCTTTTTGTTATTCATTAACCTTCTTCTTTGTTACACTGTCACATGAAGATCCAGCTCACTCGGCGATTCTTTCTTATGTTTAAGATACACAGTAAATGTTGAACCCTGACCTTCAACAGATTCAACCGTTATTTCTCCACCGACATTAGCCACAATACTCTGACTGACCGATAAACCTAATCCCGTTCCTGAACGACGGGTCGTGAAAAAAGGATCAAAAATACGTTTCATATTTTGTGCTGAAATACCACAACCATGATCGGTAATAACAACCATCGCCCCTAATACCTCACCTTGTTCATCAATCCAATCATCGGTAGCTATCTTCAATAATCCTTTATCATCCATCGCATGGATACCGTTCATCTGTAAATTAACTAACACTTGCAAGAGTTGATGACGATTCGCTTCAACACTGCATTTAGCTTTAAGGTTAACCTCAAATTGAACATCCATCTTTTTAGTACCAGAGCGCACAAGTGTTAAGCTTTCTTCTACAATCAAGTTTAAGTGATGCCATGTCACTTCATCTTGCACACCACCTTGACGGCTATATTGCAATAAACTACGAGTAATATTACGAATACGATCAATTTGAAGATGAATGGCGGCCAGCTCTTCTTGAACATCAGCCGTGCTATCACCAAGCTCTAGCTGAATTAATTCAATGTTTCCTAAAATAACAGCAACCGGATTATTAATCTCATGCGCAATACCCGCAGTTAACTCACCCAGTGCGGCTAGTTTTTCTGTGGCCACCAGCTTAGAACGTGCTTGATGTAATAACTGAATATGACGTTCTAGTTCTTCTGTTTTTTGATGCAGACTCTGGGTGCGCTGTTCAACTTTGTCTTCCAACTCTTTCGCGGTCAACTTAATAAGTCCGTTACGTTGCTCTAGTTGATCCAACATAGAATCAAATTGCGCGCCTAATATTTGTAATTCATGCCCTTCGCACAAATCTAATTTACCAACACGTCGCTTTAACCCCATTTGTACCGCTTTTGCAACTTGGTAAATTTTCTCTATTGGTAAAAATAAATCACGCGAACCTCTATAAACAATAATGCTGGTAAATAACAATACCAACATAATGCTAATCCCCATTTCAATAATGTTGGTTAGATGCCGATAAATTAATGGCCATTGCAAATAGCCCGTATAAAGCATTCCGACCACGTTACCGTTATTCGCATGTAACGGCTCATAAGCAGAAACATACCAACTATCATACACAAAGGCGCGATCAACAAACGTTTTCCCTTGTTGCAAGACATATTGTTTAACCTCTTTCGAGACACGGGTTCCTACCGCTCGACCAATAAGATTAGTACTGTCTAATGGCACATTAGTACTAATGCGTACATCACCCATAAACAAAGTGACAGTACCAAGACTTCCCTTTGGTAACGTACCATCGGCGTAAACTAAATTACGAATACGATCCACCAGCGAAGTACTATTGTTTAATAAAATACCGCCGTCTAAAATCCATTTAAGAGAACCTTGCTGATTAAAAATAGGGACTAAACTACGACTAACCAGTCCTTTTTGTTCAATCGTGCCTTCTTTAAGTAACGGTAATTGCGCTTTTGCAGGTAAATTAGGATTTAAATCATAAAGCGCTGTACTGTTTAGTACTTGAAAAAAAGTCTGCTCTTTTCCTGCACGTAATAGCTGTTGCTCTTGTGCTGAAAACATTCCAATATCATTTACTGAATGTAATACCACAAAATCTAATTGATGATTTTTATCTTGCTGACGTACCCACTCATCTAATGCCGTTTCATTAAAACGTAACCGTCGCTGAAAACCGTAAGAATTAGCCAATGCTTGTAACTCCATCCGCTGTTCTTTTTTTAAAAGCACCATACTGTGATGAGCCACCGCTAAATCAGCTCTTACATTCATTAATGCATTTTGCCAAGTGTAGGTTATCGTCCAATAAAAGGTAATTGCAATTAGCGCTAATAATGTAAGAAATATAGGCACAGATGTAAGCACTAAAAGTCGATAACGCACCATGGTTTTAAAGCGCCAGAGCCACATTAAGATAAATGCTTTTACTTTCATAAGATTATTTTTATCATAATTCATCAGTCCATTCTTTGTATTTACGCTCTAATGTTTTCCTTGCCACACCGAGCTGACGAGCTGCTGCTGATTTATTACCATCGCTAGCATCAACAACTTGCATAATATGTGCTTTTTCAACTTCTTTTAATGTCCACGTAACAGGATAACAATACTGATCTTCACCGTCTTCATGGCATTGACATGGTCGTTGCGGATGTGTGGCATTTATATCTAATTCTTCGCCTGTCACTCCCTGCGTATTGGTTACAGAAACAGGTAATGCATCACCTTGTAATTCACGCCAATAATCTGCTGGTGGCTTACCCAGCAAAATACAGCGTTCCATCATGTTACGTAATTCACGAATATTACCGGGCCATGAATAGGCTTGCATTGCCAAAATATCTTCATGGGTCCAATTAACCGTTTTCATACCTAAATCTTTTGAGAGTTGCTGTGTAAAATGATGGGTTAATGACGGAATATCTTCTACACGTTCACGTAATGATGGCAAATCAATGGTTAATACATTAAGTCGATAATACAAATCTCGACGAAAACGCCCTTCTTCAACTTCCAATTTTAAGTTACGGTTAGTCGCCGCAACAATACGAACATCAATTTGAATTTCTCGCTCAGAGCCCACAGGACGAATCGCTTTTTGTTCTAGGGCGCGTAACAATGATGACTGCATAGCTAATGGCATTTCACCAATTTCATCGAGAAACAACGTGCCATTATTGGCAACCCGAAACAGACCTTCACGGCTTTTCTTCGCGCCAGTAAATGCACCAGAGACATGTCCAAACAATTCACTTTCTAAAAGTTCAGGGGCAATGGCGGCACAGTTAATAGGAACAAAAGGCCCAGTACGCTTACTTAATTGATGTAAAGCGCGTGCAACCAATTCTTTTCCTGTACCCGATTCACCTTCCACTAATACCGCAGCAATAGACGGTGCAACTTGAGCGATCAGCTTTTTCATCTTTTGTGTCGCTGGCGCATCACCAATGATATTCACGGGGTAACTACGCTCAACATCACGTTGCAATGCGAAATTTTGACGTTCCACTAACCGACGTTCAATACAGCGATTCACTGATTGCATCATCTGATCAAGATTAAACGGTTTTAGAATAAAGTCAGACGCACCAGCACGTAAGGCTTGGATTGCCATTTCTAAATCCGCATAACCAGTCATAAAAATTACATCACTACGGCGTGTTGTCGGATCAAACGCTTCATGCCATTCAATACCAGAACGACCCGGCAAGTTAATATCAACAATTAACAGGTCAAAATGACAGCGCTTACGAATCTCTTCAGCTTCTTCAATACTTCCTGCGGTATCAACTTGAGCAAATTTTTTACTTAACGCTTTCTTTAAAATCGTGCGCATTCCTGGCTCATCATCAACCACTAATACAGAAACCGCAGTCCAAGATGAAGACAAACTAAAATCAGACATAGATACCGAGACATTTTAACCAAACTAAAATTTGCGACATTTTGTCTCACTATGAATCATTAAGTCAAAATTGTTTTATCATTAAGTACAACTTCGGTTATCTTTAACCTATTTTACGTAATATTTGATACCAAAATCACATAATAAGTCCTTTTTATCAACATTTAAAAGGTGGCACTTTATTTGCTTATAGCTGGGCAGTGCTCTTTATTGCGGGAGGATGGGTCATTTTGCCGCATATATTCAGCGCCAAAGACTTGTGACTTATCATCTCAGCATTTTTTAATGCAAACCAATCGATCAGGAACGTTGATGAACTTATTAAAAACAACTTTAGTTATTCTTGGCTGCGCATCGGCAACGATGGCTTATGCGACCACAGAAACAGCAATGAATAAGACGGTACGTCTAGCGACGACCACCAGCACCTATCATTCAGGATTACTGGATTACTTATTGCCTGTATTTACTAAAGACACCGGTTATACCGTCGAAGTGCTAGCCGCAGGGACAGGTAAAGCATTGCGCATGGGTGAACACGGTGATGTTGATCTCGTTATGACGCATGCTCCACAATCAGAAGCACAGTTTGTTGAAAAAGGCTTTGGCGTATTACCACGTAAATTAATGTACAACGATTTCGTTTTAGTTGGCCCGAAAAATGATCCTACGAAAATCAAAGGTGATAAAGATGTCGCACACGCATTAAAAGAAATAGCGACGGATAATGCGGTGTTTATTTCTCGCGGTGATGATTCAGGTACGAATAAAAAAGAACTTAATATCTGGGCTCAAACAAAAATGGAGCCTAATTTCGGTGGCTATAAAGCAGTGGGTCAAGGTATGGGTCCAACGCTAAACATGGCATCAGAACTACAAGCTTATACATTAACTGATCGTGGCACATGGTTAGCCTATGAAACCAAGCTTGATCTTGAAATCATGGTTGAAGGTGATAAGCGTTTATTTAACCCTTACCAAGTTATTTTGATTAACCCAAGCCGCTACCCTGATCTTAACTACCAAGGTGCTAAAACATTCAGTGATTGGTTAGTTAACCCTAAAGCACAGAAACTGATTAATAACTACCAACGTCACGGTAAGCAATTATTCGTTGCTGATGCACAAACGCAATAAAAATAACATCTTAATTTAATGTAACACTTCGCCGATAAATGCTTATTTACTCATTAACTATAATGAGATCACAGTTATAACATAACGCTTTAGACTTAATGTTAATAATGTGAATGATGGTATTCATCGGCGTATTTTTTAGGTTAGAACATACACCACAATGAATATTTGGCAGACAACGCAACAAGCGACTCAACTTCTCTTTAGTGGCGATGGCTCACTCTGGGGCATTGTTGGCGTATCATTTTCCGTGTCTATTTTAGCCATTGCATTAGTTATGATCCCCTCGTTATTGATCGCTTTTGCTTTAGCTTACGGTAAATTTCCTGGGCGTTGGCTAACATTGTCGTTAATTAATACCTTACAATCAGTGCCTACCGTCGTCATTGGTTTACTGCTTTATATGTTGCTCTCACGTGCAGGCCCCCTCGGCGATTGGCAAATGTTGTTTACTCAAAAAGCAATGATATTAGGCCAAGTGCTGATTTGTTTTCCGTTACTAATATCAATGATGCATGCCGCATTTCAAAACAGTGATCGTCGTGCATGGGAAACCGCATTAACATTAGGTTCTAGCTATCCACGAGCTTTACTCAGTTTAATGTGGGAGAGCCGATTTCCATTACTTGCCGCTGTTGTGGCGTCTTTTAGTCGCGTGATCACTGAGGTTGGTTGTTCAATGATGGTGGGTGGCAATATTTTAAATTCAACGCGAAATATTCCAACAGCTATTGCACTTGAAAGCTCAAAAGGTGCATTTGCTCAAGGGGTCGCATTAGGAATGGTGTTACTTATTTTAGCTTTAGGTCTAAACTTTATTTTATCTATCGCGCGTGGCAAAGCCCATTTGCGAACTAACTAAGCGAAGCCTCTTATGACTCCAGCTTCTATTCAGGCACTCGACCTCTCTGTTCGTTTTAAAAGCCGATTGCTGTTTCACATTCCTCAATTGAATTTAGCCCCTCGAGATGCCATTTATTTAACGGGTGATAACGGCGTAGGTAAAACGACCTTATTAAAAGTGTTAGCTGGGCTACAAAAACCAACAACTGGCAGTATTAATATTCATCAGCATACTTTTTTAAAACGTCTCTTTAGCGGATGCTATGAAGGGAGTATCATCTACCTCCATCAAACACCATACATGTTTGATGCAACAGTATTTAATAATGTATGCTATGGATTAAGATTTGCGATAAAAGATCGCCAAAAACGTCGAAACGAAGCGATTAATGCGCTGCGCATGGTCGGCCTTGAAACGTTAGCAAATGAACATGTCTCGGTTTTATCTGGTGGTGAGCGTCAACGCGTCGCAATGGCACGCGCATGGGTACTTAAACCTAGCGTATTATTAATGGATGAATCCAGTGCCAGCATGGATCAAGAATCCATCAATCGCCAAGTCATTTTAGCGGAAGATTTATTATCACGTGGCACCAGTTTAGTGATCACCAGCCACCAGCAAAATGCACTCACTGCACTTTGTCGCCGTCAATGGACAATCAATGACACCCAATTAATTGAACGAGCCGATCTTCAACTCGTTACAGATATCAAAAACAATAAGGATAATTATGCCTACGCCTGAACAAACCCATTGGGTCATTTTAGCGGGTGGCCAAGCCAGCCGTATGGGAGGCAACGATAAAGGCCTGATAGAACTTGCAGGTCAACCCTTTATTCAACATGTTATTGATACACTGACACCCCAAACATCTCATATCAGCATTAATGCTAACCGTAATCAGAATATCTACAGCCAATATGGTGATGTGTTTGGTGATAGCATTGAAAACTATCCCGGCCCGCTCGGTGGCATGCATGCAGCTTTGCACCACATTAATAACGATTGGATTGGATTTGTACCTTGTGATTGCCCACAACTCCCCCAGGATTTAGTTTCTCGAATGACAGCGGCATGTCAACCTGACACTGATATAGCGGTTGCTCATAATGGTGATTACATTCAACCTGTTGTAACACTACTTCATCGCCGTATCTTACCTAAGTTAGAAGCTTTCTTAGCTAATGGTGATCGTAAAATCATTTTACTTTATCGCCAATGCAATATGATCACTGTGGATTTTAGTGACCAAACTGATGCTTTTATTAACCTTAATACCCCTGATGAATTATCACAATTTGGAGCACGCCATGACTCAAATTAACGCATCAGTACCATTATTAGGCTTTGCTGCATTCAGTGGCACCGGAAAAACCACCCTACTTGAAGCCATGTTACCTAAATTGGTCAAGCGTGGGTTACGCGTTGCCGTTATTAAACACGCACACCATAATTTTGATCTTGATGAACCGGGCAAAGATAGCTACCGATTACGCAAAGCAGGTGCAAGCCAAATGCTTATCTCCTCGCGTTATCGCCGAGCATTAATCAGTGAAACACCAACAACTGAAGCAACTTTGCCCTATCTAATTAACCAATTAGATCAAACTCAGCTTGATCTGATTTTAGTAGAAGGTTTTAAATCACTCGATTTCCCTAAAATTGAATTACACCGTCAAGTGATTAATAAACCGTGGTTATTTCAAGACGATAACAATATTATTGCAATTGCGAGTGACATTAAAGCCGATACGACCTTACCGCAAATAAGCATTGATGATCTCGAACAATTAACCGATTTCGTGGTGCAATACAGTTCTCAATCACGACAACATCCAATAAAAACAGCAAGTTGTGATGATGTTCAGCTACAAGGTCTGTTATCGGTTGAGCAAGGTCGCCAGCGTATTCTTGCGCAAATAAAGACCATTGATAACCCACTAACAGTTGAGCTTAAACACGCACTGGGTCATATCGTACATACTGATATTCTCTCACCCGTAAATGTGCCACAACATACTAATTCAGCAATGGATGGTTACGCTATTCGTGGTGCAGATATTGATCTCAGTAGCTATACCGTTGTCGGTCAAGTGCTTGCTGGGCATCATTATCCACACCCATTACAAGCAGGTGAAGCGGTTCGCATCATGACAGGCGCACCCGTTCCTCAAGCTGCTGATACCGTGATTATGCGAGAACAAGCACATCAAGATAGTGACACTGTCACGTTTAATCTGGCTATGGGTGCGATTAAAGTAGGTCAAAATGTCCGTTTAGCGGGTGAAGATCTTGCGATTGATCAAGTTGCCGTCGCAAAAGGACAAACCATCACAGCACCAGAGCTTGGCATGGTCGCATCACTTGGGCTCAATGAAATAACCATCAATACTCCTCTTCGAGTGGCTATTTTCTCAACCGGTGATGAAGTACAAGCTCCCGGTGAAGCACAACGACAAAATTGTATTTATGATTCTAACCGCTATAGCTTATTTGCTTTACTGACTCGTCTAGGTTGTGAGGTAGTTGATTTAGGTATTATTGAAGACAGTAAAACCGCGCTTGAAGCGACATTGAACCAAGCTAGCCAACAAGCTGACATGATTCTCTCTTCAGGGGGTGTCTCTGTTGGTGATGCTGACTACATTAAAACTATTCTTGATAAGCTAGGAGAAATTAATTTCTGGCGAATCAATATGCGCCCAGGTCGTCCACTCGCCTTTGGTCATATTAATGATATTCCGTTCTTTGGTTTACCGGGAAATCCTGTCGCTGTTATGGTGACATTTTTACAATTTGTAGAGCCCGCGATTCGTAAACAACAAGGTTATCAAGATTGGCAACCACAAACATATACTGCCATTGCAGCAGAACCTCTGCGTTCTCGTCTTGGACGCACTGAATATTTACGTGGTTATTTTAAGTGGGATGCTAACGGTCGTCTTACCGTAAAAACAATTGGTTCACAAGGTTCAGGTATTTTACGTTCAATGAGTGAAGCTAATTGCCTAATTGAAATTCCTCCACAGCAAGAATATGCACAAATCGGTGATAATGTTAGCGTGATTCCACTTGAAGTACGCTTATAACCAATAATGCATTCATTTATATGACTAAGCCCAACAATATTCGCTGGGCTTTTTTATGCCAACTATTATTAGTATGAATTTTATCAATATATATATTTACATTAATATCATCTGGCTAGACCATTAAAGTGATGTTTATGTTGTAGAATAGCGGCAGTCTTATTTTTAGGTATTATAAGTAAACATGTTTTTAGATTCATATTATTCAGATAACAGCGGTGAATTATCTTTTACTCGTGCACAAGCAAGTCATTTTGCAAAACGCGTAGCCGGTGACTTTAACCCTATTCACGATGAAGATAACAAGCGTTTTTGTGTACCTGGCGATCTGCTATTTTCGGTTCTTTTAGCGAATGTTGGCCTTAGCCAAAAAATGCGCTTCGAATTTGCAGGCATGATCAATGAATCAAGCTGCCTACTTATAGATATTAAATCCCCTACAGAGCTAGCAGTGATCGACTGTAAGGGTAAAGTTTACATGGATGTTAAACGTAGTGGCGAAACAACAAAAGATGAAGTGCTAATTTCACAAGTCACTAAAAACTATGTGCACTTTTCGGGAATGAACTTTCCTCACATCATGGTTCCATTGATGAAATCTAAAGACATCATGATCAACCCAACACGCCCATTGGTGATCTATGAATGCATGGAACTTGATTTCACTCGTTTAGACCTTACTGCGCCCACTGTTGAGCTAACCGATTCTATTATTGAAGTAGAAGGAAAGCGCGGGAATGTAACCCTTCATTTCTGTTTTAAAGAAAATGGGGAAATTGTAGGTACAGGCAGTAAGCGCATGGTAATGAGTGGCTTAAAGCCTTATTGCCAAGATAGTATTGATGACTTAGTGTCACGTTTTAATGAGCGCAAAGACAAATTTAACGCCATTAACAATTAATAGTTAATTAAGTCATCGTTAATCAGTCTCATTCATTATTACTCAAGAATGTATTACTAAGAAAAAGCCCAACCGACTATCGATTGGGCTTTTTTGATGGTAATGATATTTAGTGATGTTTTATTGATCTTTACTGCTAACTTCAGACGCGAGAGGTAAATACAATCGTGATCGTAATCCTGGATGATTATCACTGAAAACTAACTCACCATTATGGCGAATAACCACCGCTTCAACTAGCGATAATCCTAATCCAAAACCTTGATGGGTACGGCTACGATCAGCGCGAAACATAGGTTCACGAATACGTTTTTTATCTTCATTTGATACCCCCATGCCATTATCAATCACAACCACACCAAAATGATCAACAATAACATCAATAACACCCATCTCAGGCGTGTACTTAATTGAATTTTCAACCAAATTATAGACAGCCCTAAATAATAAACTAGGCTCACCTTGTAATCGGTATGGTTGATCTTCTCTAAAGCTCAGTTGCTGCTGTTTCTCATCTGAAATAGGTAATAAGAACTCAACCACATCACGACATACTTGAGACAAATCGACCCATTCTTTGTCAATATGCTGCTTGCCACTGTTTAAATTAGCAATTTCCAACATACCGTTAAACATACTAAGCAATACTTCTAAGTCATCATGGCATGCTTCTAATTCTGTTGTATATGGGGCTGTATTTTGGGTTAATAACCGTTCTAAGCGTAGTTTCATGCGGGCAATAGGCGTACGTAAATCATGAGCCATACCAACCGACAATGCCTTTAACGACGTCTCTTTTTTCTCTACCTGTTCTATCATGAAATTAAGATGCATGGCTAACACATCAAACTCATCATCATTGGTACTAACGGGTAACTTAACCCCTTTTTCACCTAATATAACCCGATTCATTCCCTGATTAACCCGCGCTAATTTTTTCAATATTACAACGGCAAATAATGAAGCTCCTGCCAGCATGATAATAACGGGGATAGCAATTCCAGAAAGTAACATTGGAATAACCGTCTCTCGGTACGATTGCATAAATTGGGGATTAATCTTTATGACTAACTCCATTCCTAAAGGCAATGTTACCACCTGAGATAATTGGGCAGTTTTACTTGGACCAAACATCAATGACGCCGTTGGATAAAGTAACAGTTCCTTATTAATGCGTTTTCCCGGCTGTACAATATAACTAAATGTCGTATTACTTTGCTTGCGTTGCGCTATCGTTCGGTATAATTCAGCGCTATCACCTTTGTTAACTATCATCGAAAACAAATTAGCTTCATTAACCAAATCACGTTTTAATTGCTGGTGGTAAAACGTTTCAGAACTAACCACTACCTGATTGATAAATAAAATAAAAATAAAAGCGACACAGGTAATAAAATACATCAACACTTTAAAAATAGTTGATCGCGACAGGTTTTCAGACCCGGCGTAAGACATAACCAGCCCCTCGAACGGTATGAATTAAACTTGGCTCACCATCTGATTCCAATTTCTTACGTAAATTAGCGATATGAACATCAATCACATTGGTTTTAGGATCAAAATGGTAGCTCCACACCGATTCAAACAGACTCATGCGAGAGACAACACTTTCAACATGTTCCATTAAGTATTGCAGTAACAAAAACTCTTTTTGCTGTAAATTAATCAGTCGAGAACCTCGCCAGACTCGATGTGATTTAATATCTAATCGTAAATCATCATAGCTATATTCAGACGAAACCGTTGCGACTAATTGATTACGTTTAACAAGAATATTGGCGCGAGCAACAAGCTCAGCTAACGCAAAAGGCTTCGTCAGATAATCATCGCTTCCCGACGTTAAGCCAACAACACGATCTTCAACGCTATCCATTGCACTTAATATCAGCACTGGCGTGTGGTTTTCCGCTGCCCTTAATGCTCCTAGCACTTTCAAACCATCTAATTGCGGTAACATGCGATCTAAGATAATAAGTTGATATTCATAACGGGTTGCCATCATTAAACCTTGCTGACCATCTTCCGCTTCATCGACTACAAAACCCTGCTCTTGTAATCCCCTCGCAATAAATTCGCGGGTTGTGAGGTCATCTTCAATTACTAATATTCTCATTTCATGCCTAAACCTAGATCTAATCACTCATTAATGCTTTACCCGTAACTCTTTAATATTATACACCGTACACATTTATTCTTAGGTATAAAAAAACGGCCTACCAGAAGGTAGACCGTTTAACGCGACCATAGGGGGAAGTTATGAAATCGCGAATACTTTCTCTTACTTAACGAATGAAGACTTAAAGTGCTTTCATTTGGTTAGCAATAATCTCAGCTTGTGGACCAATAATAACTTGAAGGTTATTTGAGCCTACGTTTACAACACCCTTCGCACCTAACTGTTTTAGTTTAGCGTCATTGATGATTGTACGGTCAACAATACCTAGGCGAAGACGAGTAATACAAGCAGAAATATCAGTTAAGTTATCTTTGCCACCTAGTGCTGCTAGGTATTGTACTGCTAAATCAGCTTTGCTGTCTGTATCAGGGTTTGAATCTTCTTCAGGTGCATCTTCACGACCCGGTGTTTTAAGATTGAACATCTTAATCGCACCAACAAAGATCACGAAGTAAATAGCGCCAACCACGAAACCCATTGGAATGATTTCCCATGAATTATGCGCTGCTGGAGCATTATAGTTCAAGATGTAATCAATCAAGCCAGATGAGAAGCTAAATGCCATGTGAATATTAAGCATTGATGCAACAACAATACTCACACCCATCAAAATAGCGTGTACTAAGTACAAACCAGGTGCTAGGAACATGAACATAAATTCAATTGGTTCTGTAATACCGGTTAAGAATGCAGTTAATGCAACACTTAACAACATACCACCAATTACTTTCTTATTCTCTTTCTTAGCTGTTACATAGAAAGCCAATGCTGCACTTGGAAGACCAAACATTACAACAGGGAAGAAACCACTTAAAATACGTCCTGCAGATGGGTCACCCGCAAAGAAACGTGAGATTTCACCTGTAACAATTTGACCTGTAGCTGGATCGGTATAGTTACCAAACACAAACCAAACCATACTGTTAAGAATGTGGTGTAGACCAAGTGGAATCAATAGACGGTTAGCAATACCGTATACAAATTCGCCTGGCATACCACTAGTAA
This sequence comes from Photobacterium carnosum, assembly GCF_021236965.1. Classification (NCBI taxonomy): domain Bacteria; kingdom Pseudomonadati; phylum Pseudomonadota; class Gammaproteobacteria; order Vibrionales; family Vibrionaceae; genus Photobacterium; species Photobacterium carnosum. Next base: position 46,339 of record NZ_WMDN01000012.1, read on the forward strand.
GAATCCACTTACCTAAATGGTTGATCCCATCTTGCACTGGAGGCCAAACAAGGCTAAAGGCAAAAGCAAGAATCAATGCAACTAAACCTGTGATGATAGGTACAAAACGTTTACCACCAAAGAAGCCTAGGAATTCTGGCAATTTAATTGCATGGAAACGGTTATACAATAGACCGGCACATACACCAATAATAATACCACCAGCAACACCTGGGTCGACATCAGCATTTAGCGTTTTCATTGCAGCCATCATGATGAAATAACCAACCGCTGCCGCAATTGCCGCTGCTGCTGAGTTATCTTTTGAGAAGCCACCAGCAACACCCATAGCAAATAAAAGCGCTAAGTTTGTGAAAACCGCCTGACCACCTGCTGCAATAAAAGGTATGTTTAATAGATCGGGTTGTCCAATACGTAATAAAATACCAGCAATAGGTAATACTGCGATTGGAAACATTATCGCGTTTCCTAACTTTTGGAAATGTCCAAGAATACTCATTCCCTTCTCCATATCATCACATTAAAATTAATAAACAACATATGTCGTTTAAGCATGTGCTAACCATACAGTAGTTCGCAAAACTTAGTTCAAGATAAACATTAAGTTTTCTTAATGTTTGCGTTATTTCACGTGACAACCTTCACAATTTAAGAAATATCATGAAAATTAATTATAATAAATTACAAATTTAACATCTAAATAACCGCCAAATTTGTAAACTTTATGAGTATAAATTATTATCTTATTGTTTAAGAAATAAAAAACATAAACATTACCTGACAAATAAGCATAGAAGTTGTTATCCAACGATTTTATTAATGACATTTGATACAATTTATGCGAAAAGAAACAGCCGATATTAAACCATGAAAAATATCACGTTATAACAGTCTTATTTTTTATGGCTTACTTAATTATTACATAATGATAAGATTGAACTCTCTCGATGATGACTTTTATATCTAAAAAATTACCTAATTTTATTGCATTAGGCTTATTTGCAATATTGCTATTTATTGCAATTCATATATTCCCAGTGCCTGTGTTAACTACGCCAGTAAGTAGTGCGGCGGGTATTACATTTGCTTTATTAACCGATAGTGCTGGCAGTCCGTTTTTCCTTATCACCTCCGCATTATTGTGTCTTACCCCTGTTTTTATGCGGTTACCAAAGAAAACCATCACTAAAGTATGGATTCAATTTGGTATCTTATTAGTGTTAAGTTTTGTCACTAAAACAGTATTAAAACATGAAACAGCCATTCCTCGCCCTTATACCTATGAGTTACAACACTTACATTTGGTCGATTCACCTACTGCTTTCTATGCATTAGATTCAGCAGCTAAAGATAATGTCGTAAAAGAAGCGTCTGCCTATGTCAGCCCTTGGCGTTTACGCAGCTGGGAAGGTGAAACAAACTACTCATTCCCTTCTGGTCACACTATTTTTGCAGCTATCTGTGTTTTATTTTGGGGTGGTTTTTTTATTCGCCAAGGTAAATATCTTATCGCAAGTGGCTTAATCATTTGGGCAACAGGTGTCGGTATTAGCCGCTTATGGCTAGGTATGCACTTCCCTTCTGATGTCATGGGGTCAATACTCTCAGCCGCAGTGCTTTATTTCTTTGTTCCTGAATGGAATGAAAATACTAAGAAAAACAGAAAATAACATATAATCACTAATAAAAAAAAGGCTCATCGAATAATACGATGAGCCTTTTTTATAAAATAAATAATCTTATGGCAAACCTAACTAACACTCGGAATATGTTCGTACTCAACAATAAGTTGATTACCAACGTATGTTACTTTCTTAATTTCGCCATCAAAGATAAACGTATTCTTAACAATAGAGTTTACTAGCGATCCTTTTTGTACCGCTTCACGCAACGAAGGAAGTATTAAAACTGGATCAATATTTAAAATGCCACAAAAATCATTAACAAACTGATGTCGAATAACAGAATCCCCTCGCAGAATGTCTGAAAATTCAAGTTGCGTTAACTCTAGCTTTTTAGCCATCTCTATTTGAGTTATACGCATTTTTGCTTTGTAGCTCATCCATGTATCGTGCAAAACTCGACGATCTTTTTCAGTATATTGCATTTCTTTTCCTAAAGGCGCTTTCAATACATTAAATAAACCCAACGTTATTCATCACAGTGCGCAAGGGTAAATTTAAACGAATTGATTTTTTTATCCATAAATTAGCTGTAAGAATATGTGTCAGTCATTCATACGAGCAATATAATATAGGTATATTTCATACTTTATTACAAGTTATTCATTGTTGAATTGCAGATTAAACCTATAATGCATAAAAATCATAAAGGCTAAGTTAATCATCAAAATGATACGTCATTGGTTCTATTTTATTGTGCATAGCGTGCTAATCCTCACTGTATTAACCAATACAGCGTATGCACACACCACAAAAATAATGCCAATGCCATATTGTAGCTGCATGGAAAAGAGTCCCTGTTGCAAGAATAACGCTAGCGTTGAACAATATATAGCAACATCTGCTAACAATTCAATTTGTAGCGATGATTGTAATAGCGATGATTGCTCGTCACAGTCTCAACACCAACCAGCACTATTAACTAGCTTTAGTTTTCAATCTATCCATAGTACCGAAATACTCATAAGTGTATTGTGGCTGCTGTAAAGAATGGGTCGCACATATGAAAGATAATGGCTTTGAGTTAGAAAACGTTTACCAAGAAAATCTCACACCCACAAAAATCAAACTAGGCGTATTACCTGAGTATGCATCTTGTCATACCGCTCAAATTGAAGGTTATACTTTTGAAGGTCATGTTCCTGCGACTGATATCAAACGATTTTTAGCGAGCAAGCCAACAAGAATGAAAGGCTTGGCTGTTGGAGGAATGCCAATGGGATCACCTGGTATGGAATATGGTGATAAGAAAGACAGCTATAACGTGGTTGCTTTTGATGACAAAGGTCGCACGATGGTGTGGGCAAGTCATAACTAATCACTAAATAAAGCAAAGGTTGGCCTAAATATTTAGATCCAACCTTATTATCATTAAACTCTTCTACACTTAAATGAGAATAACACTCAACTACGAGGTTATCTCATGAATAAATTACTCAATAATGAAAAACATGAATTGATAGATTTATTAGATCAAGCACAATATACAGGACTGATCACTTATAAACACATCGATTCATTAACCACTGAATCCAGTTACTTTACAATAAATAAAGGTAACTACTTTGTTAAAATTCGCTTATCCGATCATGGCGAACACCATTCTCACCCACGAATTAATATTTACATTTTTGAAGATCAAGATTCCGTGAATAAATACTTAAATTTTTTCACGGAAAATGACGATGTCGATAGCTTTAATTCAGCAATTAAGCGTATCCATCGTTATATCTATGGTACGTAATCTTTTTTTAAGATATAAAAAGTTATAGTGCGCTATCTAAACACGTTACTTTGTAAATAGATCTCGATTGGGATCCGATTTCTCAGCCCACTCGGGATCTAATTCGCGCTTTTCGAAATAAATTTGCAAGCCATTAAAATAAGTAAATGCCGTTAACTCTGAATCTTTACCGAAATATTCAAAAAATACGTCTTCGTGATCAGCTAACTCGACTAGCGTTTGAATACCGCGTTCTAATGCCCATTGAATCGCAGGCGGTGCAATAATGGTACGGTACAGCATCAATTGTTTAATATCAGCCAACGCGACTTTACGTAGTTCTTTCGTCGAACGATGTGATACTTGTGCATTAGCCTGCTCTTCTGCCAATAACGCCCGTAAACTACCAATACTTGACTCACGCTCTGCTGGTGAATAACCATAAGTCGTTTTACAAAAGCGTAAGGCATAAGTCATTTTTTCACGCCCGACCAGCTCTATCACTTGTTCTAAATAAGGCTGAGGAATAGCATACAACGCAGCCAACTGAGTCACTGCGTGATTTAAACTCGTATAAATGATGCCATCATATTCAAATTGAAATGTCGTCGTCACATCATAGCAAGGCAAGCCATCAATATTGATTGGCCATCCCGCGTAATTGACTCGATCTTTAGCGATTTCAAACATCTTCCAACCACTAAAACGAAAACCTTCAAGAGCTTTACCCTCCATTTCAGACGATTCAAGTTCTTCTTTGGTCCAGTTAACCCCAATTTGTAGATGTTTATGGTATTTCTTATGCAGTTGCTGTTTCACTTTATCGCGCAGTACATCTAAGCTACTGACCTTTACCGCATTAGCAAAAGTAAAACACTCTTGGCAACACGGCAGCATAATCGGTAAGGTTTGATTATCATAATTTGGGACAGCCATAAAAGCATGGCTATCAAAATACGGCTCACCGCAAAACCAGCAGGTATGGCGGTAATTAAAAGGCACATCAATATTATGGTATGAAGAAGTCATTTATCTGCTATTTATAAGTTAAAGTACGTTGAGTATTATGCAAAGACTGCCACCGAACAACAAGGTTATTTGTAACGAAGGTTATCCGTCATTTTATCGGCTAACTGTTGAAACAACGCTATCTCATCTAGACTAATGTTTTTTGTTATTTTTTCCTGCATCGTATTATCAATAACCACCAGTTTTGCGACAATCTCTATGCCACGATCAGTAACACATAAATACGAACTTCGCTTGTCTGTTGGATGGGCTACCTTAGTAATAAATTCTTTATCTATTAAGGTGTTAACTAACCGTGTGATTTGTGCCTTATCTCGTTCTAACACTGTTGCTATATCAATAGCGGTACACGGTGTCATTTTATTAATGATCTTAATTACTCGAACATGCATCGGTGTAACATCCAGATTAAGTTGTTCAATCTGCTCATGTAATTGACGTTTTAACGCATGTACCAATTGAAATAAATTATCTAGCGTTTTGTTATTAACCATTATATTTCCGCTATATCCAAGGATCATATAGTTGACAACATCAACTATACTCATGTTTATTTCAAATAAGAGTACAATTATGTCTAATAAAAAAACCTATCGTATTACCATTGAAGAAGTAGAGTCTCCGTCATCTACCGCCCAAACCATGCAATTTGAATTTCAAGATAGAGAAGATCTGTTTAAGATAGTTAAAAACTTGAAGAAAGGCTGTGAGTTAGATGCAACGCAAGCAACAAGAGTCGGTGTTGCTCTGCGATTATTAGGCCCGGTTATGATGATAAACCGCAAACATCCACTTTTTGCTGACTTTATGCCCCACTTTAAAACATTTATGCAGTCACTTAAAAATACCGTTAAACAATCATTAATCGATAAATGATTTCATCAGCTTAAATATCTTTCTTGGGGAGGTAAAAATATCAATACCGAGACTACATTGCGCATAATATTAAACTACTCATTAATTAATGTTGCAGTAGTCTGAATATTGATTTTATTCTCTTGCTAATGATCTTTTTTTAAATACACTCACGCGATATTTATTTTATCCGTGATCTTTACATGAAAAAACTAATGGTTAGCTCAATGTTAGCCTCAACACTGTTATTAAGTGGTTGTGTTACTTTCCCTACTACAGAATCAGCCAACGTTGATGTTATTTGGGATGATGTGAAAGCTGTTGAAAATTGTCAACGCCTAGGGATTGTATATGGTTCAGAAGGTCATTTTTATGACTATTGGTTCCATGCGGATAAAGACATGCTCTGGGGAACAATAAACCAAATGCGTATTAAAGCCGCGGCATTAGGTGCAAATACCGTGTATCTCTATCAACCACTTGGTTTTTCTACTTCAGTAACCATGTTTGCTAATGCTTATTTATGTCAGCAACCAGCCGTTACTTCAATCGTTAAACCTGAAACAATACCAGCGGTTAAATAACAACATAACAGACATTGGTTTCGCATTCTTGTGCCAAATTCTGAATTTATGACCACTGAATTTAGGACAGCCATTGTTTGTAATGACTGCCCTAACATTAACTAAGGTTTCTGTAATAACACGATTGTAATGTCTTGAGCATCATGACGCTCAGGCAATTGTTCCCATACTTCGCCCCAAGTACGATTAACAATGCGTCCTCTTTGTACCGCAGGACGATTAAGTATCATTGTTGCCCAGCGTTGAACATGAGTATAACTTGCTACATCAAGAAACTCGCTCGCATTATAAAGATGGCCTAATACTAAATTGCCATACCACGGCCACATTGCGATATCCGCAATACTGTATTCATCACCTGCAATATATTGATGAGACGCAAGCTGTTTATCTAACACATCTAATTGGCGTTTTACTTCCATCGTAAAACGATTAATTGGGTATTCTAGTTTTTCATCTGCATAAGCATAAAAATGACCAAAACCACCACCAAGATAAGGTGCTGAACCTTGTAACCAAAATAACCAGTTCATTACTTGTGTACGATCGTTAATTGACTGAGGTAAGAACAGGTCAAATTTTTCAGCTAAATAAAATAAGATTGAACCAGACTCAAAAATATTAACCGCTTGACCTTGTGAATGATCCACTAATGCTGGAATTTTTGAGTTAGGATTAATATCAACAAAGCCAGAAGAGAATTGATCACCTTCAGAAATATTAATCAAATGCGCGTCATAATCAGCGTCAGATTTACCCGCCGCTAACAACTCTTCAAGCATGATCGTTATTTTTTGTCCGTTGGGTGTCCCCATAGAATAAAGCTGCAATGGATGCTTACCTATCGGTAGTGCCTTATCATGTGTCGCACCTGACACGGGACGATTGATCTGTGCCCATTGACCACCATTGTTATTATCAAATTGCCATTGTTTAGGTGGAATGTATTGATTTGTCATGTTAACTCCTAACAATTGTTATTTGTTTACTAATAGTCGAGTTGGTCGCATTATTGTTTATCTGCAATGATCATATCAATAAGATCCATCATTGAATTTGAATACATTTTTGGTTTTAAATACAACGGATTATACGGCACACCTGTTCTATCAATATAAGCGGCATTCAAGCCTGCCGATAAAGCGCCATGTGTATCCCAGTCATGAGTTGCGACTAAACATAATTGGTCTATCGGTTGTTGTAATTTTTGAGCCGCAAATTTATAAACGGTAGGATCAGGTTTGAAACTTCCTGTCTCTTCTACAGAAATAATGTCATCGAAATAGTCAGTTAATTGTGCATATTCCATTTGTGTTGCAATGAGGGTTAATGATGAATTAGATAAAGCGACAACTTTAAACCCGTGTTGGCGCAACTTACTAAGTGCTGGCTTTATATCAGAATAAGGCGATAAATTTGAAAAAGCGCCAAGTAACTCGGCTCGCTGGCCTTCTGTTAATTGAATCTTATAATTAGCGGCAACCGTATCAAGAGTAATACGGGCTAGCTCTGCAAAATTGCTTTTAACTGTTGTCGTAATACAGACCGTAGAAAGATGCAGTAACTTTGAAAACCAGAGAGACAGCGCATCTTCGCTACCAAAAGCTGACTTAAATATTGGCTTTAGAGCCCCTAAATTTAAAACCGTTTCATTTATATCAAAAAGTATCACTTTCTTGTTCATATAATTACTCTTTACAATAAGTTAAAACGCATAAACGATATCCTTATCGTAGAGTAACTATACTTAACATTGATAATTCAACTTGTCCAATATTCTATATACCGATTAATTAGATGATATATTCTATTTATAATAGATCACCGTATTGACGAGTTAGATACCAGCCTTATATTTTTTAACTGCTCGACACTTAGAAAATGACATTTCTAACATATTCACAATCAATCCCTATTAAATACATAGCTATAACTACACCAATATCCTTAAATATCAGGTTATAAACCAAAAAACACTCGACATAATAATGCCGAGTGTCATAACTAATATTAATATGATTTACCCCTTGGGTGGATATGGATCATTTCCGTGACTATCTTTTCCTGCAATTTTACCGTCTTTATTATGAATCACTAATTCTGATTCTTGATTCAAACTAATCGTTCTTGCACGATCGACAGCTTCTTGCTTCGTCTCAAAATGACCTGAAGATCTTTATCCTCCACTTTGTTTAATATCCCAACCACCGTCAGAGTTTGAAACCACATGGGTACTTTTTGTCATCATCACCCCTTTTTGTATTTGGTATGAGCACATTTAGGGCAAGGTGGGAGTGTGTCAGTATGATCATCTAAATCAACTCGTTGACCACATTTTTCACAATAATAAGCACCTTTACCCGGTTTTTCTCCCGTTGTTGCCATTATATCTTCTCCATATTGAATCAAGAATATACCCATCAAAACCACTGGATATAATTTCATTATACTCTTAAAAATAACGGCGTTTTGAGAAGTCACTCCAAATTATCTTCATAAGAGCACTCTGGACAGCCACATCTTTTACTATTGAATAGTGCCCCTAAAAAAATAAACCATTTCACCAACGACAAGTGCTTTAGCTATTAAAATGACCGCTTAATATCTTATATTCTCCACTAAACCTGTCTTATTTCCATATTTCAAGATCGACAACGTCTACAATCCTGACGGTTATTGCAGTGTTTTCATCTAATTATAAGAAGCTATCTCTAATTAGGGTGTAACTGGTGACTCGCCGACTTTCCTTTGCACCAATGCCCACCAATACGTTGTTTGAAGGCGCACATTCGGGACCATCTACCGCTTACATTGGCATAATGTTCCATAAATTGTTCACTGTGCTCAAGCCAAGCATCCGGTGTTATTCCCATTTGCTGTAAAATCTTGGGCTGATTAGGTGCAATAAAACCTTTTTTATCATTTCGAATACACCGACCAGTCCAGTCAATCAGTTCGAGATAATCGGCAAAAGCAAAGTTTATACCTGCTTTTTTAGCTTGATGTTCTGCGCCAACAAAGGGTAATAATTGAAAATGACTGTGATTTGATGAGGATGGTTTAGAGGGAGTTTTCGTTTGATGATGTTCACGAATACGTTGCTGAATAGAGGTAAAATCAGACTGTTCGAGTGACGGTGTAACACCCGCCCTTATCGGGTTTAAATCAACATACATCATGCACGATAATAATGCTTGTTCATCCAGTAGTGCTTGAGACTTAAACCGCCCTTCCCAAAACGCCCCTTTGCATTGATCTTCTTTATTCGATTTTCGCGCTATTTCTTCATTAAGGCAGCGCATGAACCAGCTAATACTGCCTAATCGTTGCTGCCATTCAGCCACTAAATTTGATAATGCTTGTTGTTTATCTGCGGCTATTTGACCCTCTTTTAAAAAATTGACAGCGATAGGATGTCCACTAAATAACTGCAACCAACGTGATATCACATCTTCAGGGATTAGCTTTTGTTGTTGTTCCGTATCTATTTTTAACACTAAATGATAATGATTACTCATCACGGCATAAGCGCACACATCAATACAAAACACAGCGGCTAATTGTTTGATTTTATTTACTATCCAACCACGACGATGTTGATAGTTTTTACCGTTATACGGATCATCGCCACACAGGTACGCACGGCGTACACAACGATTAATTACATGATAAAAAGGCGTAATTTGAGGTTCTATCAATTTCCGTCTTGAGATTGTCATTAGCTTTACCATAAGTAACTTGAAACTTAAGTGTAGTTACTTATGATTGATGTGCAATGTTATGGCTGTCCATTGTTTTTTATACTTTAAAGTTTTTCTTAATAACTGTCTGCTTTGATGCATCTTTATATATAACTGTACGAATACACATTAAAAATCGAGGATCTCGTATAGAATAATTGTTATCACTCTTATTTAATAAAGGTGTTGTTCCCTCTGATAACTTACTTAAAATACTACCAATTCCCATATTTGTTTTAGGTATTGTTGATGGGAATTCTACCCTTATCATGGCATCAATTTTTTTAGAGTCAAATTGATGTGTTGATATATTCCCAATACAATATATTACTTGATTTTTTCTAGCTACGGCTGTGGACCTATTTCCCCAGTGGCAATCAATTACATTGTAACTTTGTCTTAAACCTTGCTTTAACCACTGAAGATTTGCCTTTGTCCAAAGAGAACGTTCATACTTCCAATCATTGTCTTCAATTTCATATGCTAGACTCTCACAATATTCATGAACTCTTTGTGGTATACCTAATGTAATAAAATAAACCTGCCTAGCCAACTGGATCAGTTTTTCACCTGTGATCTTAATAGCTAATTGATCAAAGCCTTTTTTTACTATTTCCATTACTTGCCCTGAATCTAATCCAACTACTTTATCTATTTCATTTATTCTATTTGAGACTGATTCAACATTTTTAGTCTCACTAAAATATTGAAGTACACCACTTGGAACACCAACAATTAAAAAGTTAATATTACATGTAGAATAGCGTTCATCATCGAGTAATATGATGATATCAGCAAGCTCATTCATTAATTCTACTGAGTCAAATATTGATTCCAAATTATCTAAAACAATTATTTTTTTAGAATCATTACTTTCATGGAAAACTCTAAACGCTTTAAGAAGAGGTTCTTCCTGAGCAATATCGTAATTACTATTATGTTTAAGTCCTCCTTTTGCAAAATAAGCATTTATCTCAGCAACCTTTTCTTCATTAAAACCAAGCTTATTCACTGTTCCAGGTTCAATTATACAATTACATATTTCTTGAGTAATAGATTTAAGTCTTGAGGCATTAGCACAGTTGGCAATTACATGCGGTATTGAGTTTTCACTTAAAACTTTCTTGTAAAGCCAAGATTTACCATTACCACTTTCACCAAAAACCAAAGAATGGGAATTCCTATTTAATGCACGCTTGAGAGCTTTTTCATGACGAGGACGTTCCACATACATGTCATCGTTAACTTCGCTTTGTCTAGGGGTGAAAACTTCTGTAATATTTTTTCTATTTATCATTTAATTAATTCTTTTTATTTAAAAAATACGTAAAACATAAATAATGCAACTAAAAAATCACCTAAGTATATCTTTAAGTCTTCGCAGCATTCTACTCTCACCAATAAAAAACACATTACCAATCAAATATCTTGTTACACTTCATATCCAATAAAGTGCACAAACTAAGGTGCATCTCTTTCTCGTTACTGCTCTTACTCATAACCGCTGTATCATCTACCAACTAACCAGGTTTAAGATAACCGCTTTGTCGTAATAACTACCTCTAAAGTCATTTACTTTTACACTTTAGGCGGGATATTTCTGACTAAATATCAATCTCCTATCGCAATTAACTGCAATTCACACCATTATCACAATTACAGGCTTGTAGTCTGAGGGCATAAAGCGGTAAAATATGTGCCCTATTTTAGTCATGAGAATGTTTAATGTCAGAACAGAAGCGAAAGGCCCTCAAGAAAATTGCAAAATGTCTTGAGTTGGGTAATTCAGCAAATGTGAACGAAGCAGCCCAAGCCATTCGTATGGCTCACCGCCTCATGCTCAAATATGGTCTAGAAAAAGATGATATTGAATTCATTAAGATGGGCAAAACCAAGTCAAAAACATTATTACCAACGGATATTAGCTCTCAAATTCTAAAAATCATTCGTGGTATTAATCGTCGTTTTGGGGTTGAGTGTGTTCTTACTAATTACAAGGGATTAAAACAAGCTGAGTTTATTGGTGCTGCTGAACGGGCAATTTTTGCTGCCTTTGCCTTTGATATTGTTTACCGTGAAATGAACCAGCAAACAGGTCAATTCCGTAATAGCTTTGCAGGTACAGGCACGAGCACACCAGAAGTGACTCGTCGAGTATCATCATTTCTCGCAGGCTGGCTTGAAGGCGCATTAGAAAAACTACCCGTATTGAATACTGATGATGACCATGACCAGCGCATGGCAAACTACATTGATAAGCAGTTTGAAAATTTAGATCGTGAAACCTTTAAAAAACAACTTCAAGAAGCAATGAAATCACTCACTGATGATTATGAAAAAGGCATGAAAAAAGGCCGTTCTATCTCAGTAAATCGTCCTGTTGGTGGTACAAGTGCTCAACAAGAACTCAAACGCTTAAACTAGATTTATCGTTTCTAAACAAAAAAGTCGCTTTTGCGGCTTTTTTTATAATTATCTCTTTCCGTAACCAGTAATAGCAATAAAGACCGTGTTATTTATTTATAGTTAAACATGCCAATTGAACAATAAAAGCACCATCAAACTTACTTTATTAGCATCTAACCGTAGCTTTTTGAACAAGTCGTTTAAAAAAACGGCAAAATAATCAATTTCAATGTAAGAACATCAAAGAAGTGGGATTTATCTCTCATTTTTATGATAGAATGAATCAAAATCCCTTATTTCTATAGCCTTTAGACATGAAATTTCCTGGTCAACGTAAGTCAAAGCATTACTTCCCTGTCAATGCTCGCGATCCATTGGTTGTTCAAATTCAACAAGAAAACCCATTAGCTAAATCACATCTTGTTGGCGTAGGTCAAACGATTGTTGATATTGAAGCCCGTGTCGATGATGACTTCTTAGCCAGACATGCTCTAAGTAAAGGCCACTCTTTAGTTCTTGATGAAGATAAAGCAGAATTGTTATACCAAGAACTAAAAGAACGTAAACTAATCAGCCATGAATACCCTGGCGATACCATTGGTAATACGTTACATAACTACTCTGTTCTTGCTGATGATAAATCAATCTTATTGGGTGTGATGAGTAAAGATCTTAAAATTGGATCTTACGCTTACCGCTACCTTTGCAATACTTCTAGCCGTATTGATCTTGATTACCTTCAACCTGTCTGTGGCCCTATTGGTCGTTGCTACACATTGATTACCAAAGATGGTGAACGTACGTTTGCTATCAATGAAGGTCAAATGAACCAACTCAGCCCTGATAGCATTCCTGAATGTGCATTTAAGCAAGCTTCTGCATTAGTTCTTTCTTCTTATTTGGTTCGCGGTAAACCAACCGACCCAATGAAAGACGCAGCACTTAAAGCGATTGAGTTTGCGAAAAAGAATGATGTGCCAGTGGTACTGACGCTTGGTACTAAATACGTGATTGAAGATAAACGTGAATGGTGGATTGAATTCATTAAAGAACACGTTACTTGTATCGCAATGAACGAAGAAGAAGCAGAAGCGCTTACAGGCGAAAAAGACCCATTAATGGCTGCTGATAAAGCACTAGAATGGGTTGATATGGTATTGTGTACCGCAGGACCTGTTGGTCTTTACATGGCAGGTTACACTGATGACGAACTAAAACGTGAATCGACATTGCCATTATTACCAGGCCGTATTCCTGAATTTAATAAATATGAATTCAGTCGTCCGATGGCAAAAGCTGATTGTATTAATCCGGTTCGTGTTTACTCTCACATCTCACCTTACCTTGGTGGTCCGATGGAGATAAAAAATACTAATGGCGCGGGTGATGCAGCACTATCTGCCCTGCTACATGATATGTCAGCTAACCGTTTCCATAAAATTAATGTACCCAACTCAGCTAAACATACTGCCAATTTTTTATCGTATTCTTCGTTCTCACAAATTTGCCAATATTCAAACCGTGTAAGTTATGAAGTGCTTACTCAGCATGCTCCTCGCCTTTCTCATGGTTTACCTGAACATGAAGATTGCCTTGAAGAAGCATACTGGGAACGTTAATCACGACTAGATTACTATTTTTCAAAAAAGAGCGATTTATCGCTCTTTTTTATTATCTCCATTTTACCTCGCATAATGCCTCGCCAATTATTCATCACCGCTATTCTAATAACTTGAAATAAAACAATAAATATAAAAAACACACCTAATAATCATCATTTTAGTGCGTTTTCTTGCATGATTTATAATCCAATACAACTATTAACTAAGATCACATTGTCGACACCCAATGGACAACAAACTGTGACCAAGTTAAAGGAAAACGTTTTCATTACTATATTTTAGTAAAAGTTTTACTAAAATCCATTCCCATGTTAACTGACTCAATAGCTTTAGTACTTTGAGTTGGTCATTTATTTCTCACATCTTTTGATAACACGTTTATTTCTAGTTTACGTTATCATCGATCTGATTCATGGAGGATATTATGTCTGAATCTATGCGCGGTACGATTGGAAAGTTTGCTCTATTGTCGATGACATTTGCAGCCGTCTTCAATGTCCGTAATATCGTTAACAACAACATTGAATTAGGGTTAAGCTCAGCACCTATTTTTCTTTTTGCTACATTGGTTTATTTCATTCCTTTTGTTTTCATTATTGCTGAATTTGTCTCTGCGAATAAGAACTCTGAATCAGGTATGTATGATTGGATCAAAAAACCACTGGGTACAAAAGCCGCTTATATGGGCTCGTTCTTATACTGGTTTGTGAATCTATTCTGGTTTATCTCATTATTACCTAACGTTATTGCTTATGCTTCGTATGCGATGCTCGGTTATGAATATGCGTTCTCGCCAATGGTAACGTCAATGATTTCAATTGTATTATTTGCAGCGGCTACGCACATCTCCACCAAAGGGGCGTCGTGGTTAGGTAAAATTTCAGAAATCGTTGCTTATGGTGTTTTCGCTCTCTTTGCTGTTTATGTTATTGGTGCCTTAATGGCATTAAATGGTGACACGCCACCAGCAGAACCGATCACATTAGAAGCAATGACGCCAACCATTAACTGGGCAACTTTAGGTATTATGTGTTGGATTTTCCAAGCTGCTGGTGGCGCAGAAACAGCCGCCGCTTATTTGAACGATGTTAAAGGTGGCCAAAAATCGTTTATTAAAGTAATCATTACCGCAGGTGTGATCATTGGTAGCATGTATGCGATTGGTTCGTTATTGGTCAACGTATTTGTTGCTCGTGGTGATCTCTCTTACTCTGGCGGCATGGTTGAGATCTTTACGGGTATGGCTCACTATTTTAACCTTTCAGCACCGTTAGTCGGACGTTTTGTTGGCGTAATACTGTTTATTGCAATGTTTGGTGCAATGATGATGTGGACAGCGGCACCAGTTAAAATTCACTTCTCTGAAATTCCTAAAGGTGTTTACGGTGAGAAAACAACGCAATTAAATAAATACGGTGTACCTGTACGCGCAGCATGGTGGCAGTTTGGATTTGTATTAATAATGCTGATTGCTAACGGTTTTGGCTCTGAATCTGTACAAGAAATGATGAGTACCGCAATCAACTTAACTGCGGGTACGGCAATGCTACCGCCAATCTTTATCATGGTGGCTTACTTTGTGTTCCGTCTTAAGCATGATGATACCCCGCGTGATTTCCGCATGGGCTCTCGACTGTTTGGTATGGGCATGGTGTCAGTATTAATTGTTATCTTTATGGTCAGCATGACAGCGTCTGCTTTCCCTCCCGGTGTTGATCTTGTTAAGGCATTCTTTATCAATGTATTTATGACCGCCGTATTTGCAGGATTAGCTTACTTGTGGATCTCTCGCTTTGAGAAAAAAACGGCTAAAACATCAACATCAACATCAACATCAACATCAACAAAGAATAAAACAGCAATTCAAACTCACTAATGAGTAATATTCATCTAAACAAAAGGCCGATGCGGTTATCGCATCGGCCTTTTTATTTATACGTTTTGTATTACAACTTACTTAAGTGATTAACACTCATTAATTGCATTACGAACCCGCTTATCAGAAATAGGATAAGGCGTACCTAACTGTTGAGCAAAGAAACTCACACGCAGTTCTTCAAGCATCCAACGTATCTCTTTGACTTTATCAGGTACTGGCTGCCCTTTTGGGATCTTATTCAATAACTCTTTATAATTATTAGTTACTGACTCAACTTTTAGAATATGAACCCGATCTTTATTAGGATCAATCGGCAGTTTTTCCATACGACGTTCAATGGCACGCATATAACGTAAAATATCAGGTAAACGCTTCCAACCACATTCAGTTGCAAAGCCTTTAAATATTAAACTTTCAATTTGTACTTTAATATCCGACATAGCAAACGCCATACGTAAATCAATACGGCCTTTTAAACGCTTAGAAATATTAAATGCCGTTGTTAGAATTTCTTCTACCTGCTTAGCAATCTCAACCACCGTATCGCCAAGTTCTGCACGAACATATTCTTTTAATGCTTCAAAAGATTCAGGCTGCCAAGCTAAACCGCCCTTTTGTTCGATTAGCTTATCAATACCACACGCAATGCAATCATCAATTAAATCAAGCACACGACCGTACGGATTAAAGTACAAACCTAACTTCGATTTATTTGGTAGATTTGAATGCAAGTATTTAATCGGTGACGGTACGTTTAATAAGATCAAACGACGTTGTCCCGCTTGCATGGCATTATGTTGTTCTTCTTCAGTTTCAAACAGTTTGATACCAACAGAATCTTTGTTATCGGTTAATGCAGGGAATGCTTTAACTTCAAACCCGCCACGCTTTTGTTGATAACGTTCAGGCAACGCACCAAAGGTCCATGATTTCAAACCTTCTTGCTCAATATCATCATCAGCCACTTGCGATAAGGTTTCTTGTACCTTTTCTTTCAAGTTTTCTTTTAAGCCATAGATATCTTTACTTTCACGTAACTTACGGTTGCGATGATCAACGGCACGATAGGTAATCTTAAGGTGATCGGGGATCTGCTCTAATTTCCAATCTTCACGCACCAGAGTAACACCACTCATTCGTTTTAGCTCTTTCTCAAGTGCATCGAGTAGTGGCATTTCCATTGGCTTAACACGCGCAAGGAAAGCATCTGCATAGTTAGGTGCTGGCACAAAGTTACGGCGTAACGGTTTCGGTAATGCTTTAATTAACGCAACCACAAGCTCATGTCGTAAACCCGGAATTTGCCAATCAAAACCATCAGGTTTCACTTGGTTTAAAATCGCTAGTGGTACATGCACCGTCACACCATCGTTATCTTCACCCGGCTCGAACTGATAACTTAATTTAAGCTTCAAGTTTCCTTGGTGCCAAAAGTTAGGATAATCAAGATCGGTAACATGGCTTGCATCACCACGGAACAACATTTCACGTTCAAAGTTAAGCAGCTCTGGATTTTCTTTAGAGGCTTTCTTCCACCAGCCATCAAAATGACGACCTGACGTTACGCTTAAATCAATCCGCTGATCATAGAAATTAAACAGTTCGTCATCATCAATCAAGATGTCACGGCAACGTGATTTATGCTCAAGTTCTTCAACTTCACGCAATAACTTACGGTTTTGCTGATAGAACTTATGCTTAGTATCCCAATCACCGTCAACTAATGCTGAACGAATGAATATTTCACGAGATAACGCAGGATCAATATTACCGTAGTTAACTTTGCGTTGACTAACCACTGGAATACCATACAAGGTGATTTTTTCAAACGCATGAACAGCCGCTGATTTTTTCTCCCAGTGAGGTTCACTGTAACTACGCTTAATTAAATGCTCAGCTAAAGGTTCAACCCATTCAGGCTCAATCTTTGCCGCAACGCGTCCCCATAAGCGTGAGGTTTCAACCAGTTCGGCAACCATCACCCATTTAGGCTGTTTCTTGAAAATGCCCGATCCTGGGAAGATATTAAAGCGTGCATTACGCGCACCTTGATATTCATTCTTCTCTTGATCTTTCATACCGATATGCGATAGCAAACCACTTAACAGTGCGATATGAATACCGTCATAACTGGCTTCATTACCATTGATCTTTAAATCAAGCTCTTTAACAACTTGGTTAACTTGGTAATAAATATCTTGCCACTCACGAATACGTAAGTAGTTTAAGTATTCTTTCTTACACAAGCGGCGGAAATGGTTATTGGATAATTCTTTCTGTTGTTCTTGAATGTAATCCCATAGGTTTACAAACGTGACAAAATCAGAGTCTTTATCGTAAAAACGACGGTGTTTTTCATCTGATTGTTGCTTTTTATCGGATGGACGTTCGCGCGGATCTTGAATGGATAGCGCACAAGCAATGATCATCACTTCACGTAATGATCCTGTTTTAGGTGCTTCTAATACCATTCGCGCTAAACGAGGATCAATCGGCAAACGTGCTAACTGACGTCCAAGATTTGATAAACGCTTACGAGGATCGGTTGCCTTAGGATTAATAGCGCCTAATTCTTCCAACAAACGAATACCATCTTGGATATTACGGTTATCAGGAGCTTCTAAAAATGGGAAGGCTTGAATATCACCTAAACCAATCGCCGTCATTTGCAAAATAACTGACGCTAAGTTAGTACGTAGAATTTCTGGATCAGTAAATTCTGGGCGTGATAAGAAATCATCCTCAGAATATAAACGAATACAGATACCTTCTTGTACACGACCACAACGACCCATCCGCTGATTTGCACTGGCTTGTGAAATCGCTTCAATAGGCAGACGTTGTACTTTAGTTCGGTAACTATAACGACTAATACGTGCAGTACCGGGGTCAATAACATATTTGATCCCAGGAACAGTTAACGAGGTTTCAGCAACGTTGGTTGATAAAACAATCCGACGACCAGCATGTGACTGGAATACTCGATTTTGTTCGTTAGCAGATAAACGCGCGTACAACGGCAAGACTTCGGTATGACGTATATTACGTTTTTCTAATGCATCGGCGGTATCACGAATTTCACGCTCACCGTTCATGAAGATCAGAATATCGCCCATGCCTTCATCGCACAGTTCATCAACCGCGTCAAAAATCGCATCAAGTTGGTCACGATCAGTGTCATCGCCATCTTCAATAACAGGACGGTAACGCACTTCTACTGGGAAGGTACGACCTGAAACTTCAATGATCGGAGCATTATTAAAGTGCTTTGAAAAACGCTCAGGGTCGATTGTTGCCGATGTAATAATAACTTTTAAATCTGGGCGCTTAGGCAATAATTCGCGTAAGTAACCCATGATAAAGTCAATATTAAGACTACGTTCGTGCGCTTCATCGATAATGATGGTGTCATATTGACTTAAAAAACGGTCATGCTGAATTTCAGCCAGCAAGATACCGTCAGTCATTAACTTAACGTGGCTACGATCAGAAACCTGATCATTAAATCGGACTTTATAGCCGACATGCGAACCAAGCTCACACTCCATTTCCTCGGCAATACGTGTTGCAACAGTACGAGCAGCAAGACGACGAGGCTGAGTATGACCAATCATACCGTGTGTACCACGGCCCAGTTCTAAACAGATTTTCGGTAACTGAGTCGTTTTACCCGAGCCTGTTTCACCGGCAACAATAACCACTTGATTATGTTTAATGGCTTCTGCAATGTCGTCTTTCTTCTGACTAACAGGTAACTGAGCAGGATAAATGATTTTAGGACGATGATTACGGCGTAATTCCACCATTTGCATCGATTTAGCAATATCTAACGCAATTTCATCAAATACCGCGTGCTTGGCTTTTTCATTTTTAATTCGTGCCGCACCTTGCACACGTTTGTGCAATCGAAAACGATCGCGCATCATGCAATCTTTAATCGCGGCTTTTAACGTTTTTTCATTATTCAAAACGTCTGGTTGAGTTTGGTTAGACTGACTCAATGTTATTCCTGACTTTTCAATGACTAAGTAAAACCCAACCTGCAAGCTTAAGCATGTGTTGAGTATAGAAATACTACAAAATTTTTGTTAATTCTATCACAAAATCAGGCCATTGCAGCGCGCTAAAAAGACAATTACCAACAACGTCCTAATCTGCCATAAAAAAAGCCCATTTATGAGTACACACAAATGGGCTATATCTTGCTTATAAACAGCAATAACAACTAGGCCGATATTAATACTGGGTCGGTATCATTAATCAAATTAGCTAACCACTTCCGTCCGCGAATACGATAAGCCGTTAAACCCACCTTAACCACTTCTTCAGCCAAAATAGCTATTAACACCCAATGCAAAGGCCAACCAAGAAATATCCCAGTGAAGATAGCCAATGGAATTCCTATGCCCCATTGTCCAAACAAATCAATGAAAATACTGAATTTAATATCACCACCACTGCGTAATACACCGCCAATACCCACCATGTTAAACACTTTCAAAAATAGCCCAAGAGCAAGCACCATGGTTACATTTAACGACATGGCTAAGTTTGGTGTATCTGCCCGTTGTAGCCATAGACTTACCGTGTCACTTGCTAGCCAAATCGTAATACCCAACACAAAGGCCATCGACACACTTAGCCCAATAAAGAGCCATGATTGATGCCAAGCTCGTTGGTAATTTTCAGCGCCTAATTCATGCCCTAAAATAGTTGAAGCGGCCACAGAAAAACCAATAAAGGCGGAAATAAGTACCCCTTCAATCGGTGATAACAAACTAATGATTGCAAGCTCTGTCACACCTAACTGGGCAAAAATAAAACTGTAAACTAAAACCCCCATAGCCCAACCTGCATCATGAATGATCATCGGTAATGCGATGGTTAAATAACGTTTACGTGCTTGTGGTGTTTTAGCTGTATCAATATCAATCGCTAGAGGTAAGATTTCACGATGACGATAATACGTTGCTACCAAAAGAATTACCGTTTGAATACCACGAGAGATTGTTGTTCCCAATGCTGCGCCAGCAACGCCCATTTCAGGAAAGCCATATAAGCCAAAAATCAATAATGCATTTAAAGTCGCATTTAATAATACCGCCACCAAACCAACATAGGTGGGCATTTTTGCTTCACCAACAGCACGCAAAGCCGCCTCTAATGGCACAACAATCGCAGTAAAAATGATGCTCCAACCACAAACGTACAAATAGTCTTTGGCATGCATAACAAAATCAGCCTGATCACTAATAACACTTACAATTTGTTGTGGAAATAAACGATAGATAATCGCAAAAGGTAACGTAAAAACAATCGCACACACCCAAGATTGCAATAAGGTGCGACGCACACCGTCCATTCTGCCAGCACCAAAATATTGAGCGGCTAATACTCCAACCGCACCACTGACACCGACCACCAGCAATAAGTTAAAGAAGAAAATACGGTTACCAATACCCACAGCCGCGACTGGTGATTCACCCAGTTTTGACACCATTAGCACATCAACTAAACCCAGTAATGCAAATAGCATTGACTGCATAGAAACAGGTAATGCTAACCGCCATGTTTTTTGCCAAAAATTTCTATCTGCTGATGTGCGCCATGTTGTCATAATTAAATACTCAATTAACGGTTACCTTGTGACAATGATCATACCTAAAATTGTTAATTTACGGTTATTCTAAGCCATCAAAAACGTTTGCCAAACTATCAACTTTAATGAAATAAGGACTTTTTAATGGCATGGTTTGAACATTTAAATATTTCACCACAATGCCAATCAGTCATTATTGACCAAGTGCAATCATTAGCCCTCGAACAAAAGCACATCATTCAATGCGGCATTAATTATGGCAAAGAAGCGTTTACTCTTTACCGCCGTAATCCTGATATGCACATGTTGCTATTTACCCTCAAAGGCCGCGGTATACTTAGCACTCCAGCCAAAAAATGGGATTTACAACCTGACTATGTGATTTATGTACCACCTGGGTATGAGAACGGCTTTGATATCAATCCCAACGAGAATCCTGATCTTATTTGGGATATGGCGTGGGTAATGCTTGAACAACAAAGTTATTGGGATCAACGTTTCCCTCATGAGATAACTTATTATCCAACCCAATCAGGCCCATTATTATTTCAAACTATCGGTTGTCTTCACCAAGCACTCTGTTTGAGCTATCCCCTTGCGGATCAACTATCCAGTAATATCACTGAACAACTGTGCTTATTGGTTACTCATCGCACTTCGCCTCATTCACCATTAGCATTACAACGTTTAGAACGTGTATTTCAACACGCAAAACAACAATTACATCATCCATGGAAAGTAAAGGATCTCGCGGCTTTATATCCATGCTCTGAGCCACATTTACACCGTTTATGTCAGCAATATTATAGTCAAGCACCCATGGCGCGTTTAACACATTTACGTATGGAACATGCCGCAGGTTTATTAACCACCACCTCATGGCCAATTCAACATATCAGTGATTTTTGTGGTTATCCAAACCCAACCAATTTTAGTACCCGTTTTAAAAGCTGGAGTTCTTTTAGCCCGCGTCAGTTCAGATCACGGTTTCAGAGTGAATCTTAAGCGTCAACTGCTCAATTAATAACCATCAAATATTTTATTTTCTATCGGTAGCTTATATCGGTTAAGCTTATAGGTATAAAATAAATAAGACTTAAGTACTTAGTGCTATTAAAGGGATCCACCATGCCAAATTGTTTTGCTTACTGTTATCGACTTAATGGCGATCATTCCAAACCCGCATTGACCCTTGATAAAATTAATAACTGGCAATCCACGGATGGTCTCCTTTGGTTACATCTCAACTATACCCAGCTACAAGCACAGCAATGGATCCAGCAAAGTCAGCTGCCTGACATCGAAAAAGATTCCCTGACCAATGATCGAGAACGACCACGATTAAATCAAACCAAAGATGGCTTTTTCTTGGCATTACGCGGCATCGATATTGATAAAAACACCCAAAACAAACCGTCAGATAGCATGGTTTCTATTCGTGGCTATTTTACTAAAAACCTAATTGTTACCACCTCTAATCAGCCAGTTGTCGCTATCTCGCGTATCGCAGATCATATTAATGGGGGGTTTGGACCCACAACTATTGGTAACTTTATTTTAAGCTTATGTGATCATTTGGTAAGTCATAAAATGACGGTTATTGATACTCTTGATGAGCAATTAACAGAGCTTGAAGAGCAAGTGATGACCGATAGCGATATGAAATTACGCAATAATATCGCTGTATTACGTCGTGAAACGGTAAAGTTACGCCATTCAATGACACCACAACGCGATGCATTAGCCAAATTAATTACTATCGATACTCCACTGCTATCTTTAGCTGAACGTCAAAAAATCCATGAAGTTGATGAAAAAATCAGTCATGCGCTTGATGATCTTAATGCTATTCGCGAACGCGCTAATGTGACCCAAGAAGAGTTAATGAGCCTACAATCAGAAACTTTAAATCAGCGGCTCTATTTTCTTTCTTTGATCACAACAATTTTCTTACCACTTGGCTTTCTTACTGGTTTATTTGGCGTCAATCTTGATGGTATTCCTGGAGCTGAGGATCATTTGTCATTTTCAATCTTCTGTGGATTATTAGCCGGAGTGTTGATACTACAACTGGCACTATTTTATCGTCGCAAGTGGATATAACAGATAAAACTGCAAACGTATTTTTAGTGACTTTTATTTATATCGTATATCGATATAAACTTAGACATTAGTTATACGTAATTATCATCAAAATAAGGGCCACAATGTTTTCAACATTACGAACTTTGTTTAGACAAGTTATGAATGAAAGTGCAAGTGCGGGCGCAGTAGATACGCCAGCACTTAACTTAGCGATGGCTTCATTATTATGTGAAGTGGCAAATGCCGACCATGATCGTGATCCACGAGAAGAACAAGCTAAAGTGCAACTGTTAATTAAACTGCTTGATACCACAGAAGAACAGGCAACAATCTTACTTAGCCAAGCACAAGAGCAAAGCCAGAATTCAGTGTCTTTATATGAGTTCACCAATAAGTTACGTGAGTTATCACAACCACAACGTTATCAATTAATTGAAGCAATGTGGCAAGTAGCCTATGCCGATGGTGTAATTGATCCTCAAGAGGAAGCAGTGATCAGACAAGTGTCTGACTTGATCTATTTAGATCACTCTGAATATATTCGCGCTAAACTCAATGCAGGTAAACTAACGTCATAATCCAATCAATGATTAGCATGAATTACTCTCTAATCTGATCATTAACAAAACAAGACCACGGTAGATATTCGCTATCGTGGTCTTGTTGTTTAAACAGATAAATTAAATAACCATTAATGAATATCGATTGTTCGACTGGCTTTTTTGTATTTAATTCGCCACCCTTGCCAACGCGGTAACTCCCACCGCTTAGGATCTTGTTTACGATTACCTTGAAGATAATGCGCAATCACCGTTTTACGGCTGATCTGATATTCAATTCGCATCTCAAAATCATTTAAATTCACACTGTGTGGATATTGACTATCAAATTCTTCCCGTTCCCATTCAGGAATGCCATCAAACACAAAATCATCAGCACTGAACAAAGCAATATCATCAATCGTTTCAATCCCAAGATCTTCAATTTGTTGTAATAGCCACATTGCCGCATCAACAATTTCAGGCTTTCGCTGACAAATATCCGCTTGATAACGTCCTAATCCAAGGTACAAATTCCATTGTTGAATATCGGTGACAATTCGAGTTGCCAACCCCGTTAATACTTCATTCGCTAAAATCAAATCAACAATCGCAGTACCTGCCGCACCACCGCTAACATCTTGCCATTGTGTATCGATTACTCGCCCTGCATATACTCGTTTAATCGCGGTTTGAAAATGACCCTTACTGGTTTCAAGGGTTTGCCCTTGCTGGTTTTCACCAAGATCAAGCGCAACCATTTGTGACAACGTCACAGGTGCAACACACGTTGCTAACACGAGGTTTTGCTTAATGCCCTTACCGGGTAACGCAAACTGATCAAACACGATCGCAGCTTCTGTTGCTTGATCATGTTCAATACCAAATAAAGTATCACGGCTTAAGGTCACTTCATTAAAACCATTACCCAAAGCTTGTCGTCGCCGCTCTCGACGCACATAAACAAGTTCAGGCACAGCGGTAATAACAGCATCTATCCACGGTTGACGACGAAAAGCACTAGCAGCCTCAAGTTGAGGTAATTGCAGCACCTCTCGCATTTTTGCTGCCAATAGTCGTGCTTCTGCGCGCATATTGTCATCAACGGTTAGCCATTCGGGTACAACATCTGCCCTTACAATTTTAATTAACGCTGTCGCATCGCAATATTGTTGCCCTAACCATAAAAATAACGCCTGTTGATCTTGTTCTGATTTAGGAGGCTGCCACAGTTTTTGCGGAATCGATAATGCAGCAGCTAAGTCAACCATTGCTTCTTGATGACGGCGCTCAGGCATTGCGGTAATCAAATGGGCAAATAAACTGTCAATCGGTAGTTGATATAAACGTCGACCATAATCGGTCACCACTTCATCATCCGTTACCGCTTTCATCGTTTGTAAAGTTTGAAACGCACTCGTTAACGTTTTTTCTGGCAAAGGATCAATAAATGCTAATTGTGAAAATTTAGCTTCGCAGCACAACGCGGCTAAATAGGGTTCAACTAACTCTTCACGTTGTAATTCTGCGGGCGTTAATCGCTCAAGTGGTGCCGCTTTACCGTATAAACGTAAACAAACACCGTCTTTCACACGACCCGCTCGGCCTTTACGTTGCTCAGCACTGGCTTTTGAAATTGCATGTAGTGATAACACCGTACGACCATTACGCTGGTGGGTACGGCGCTCTAACCCTGAATCAACAATGAGCGTAACACCCGGAATCGTCAGTGATGTTTCAGCAACATTGGTCGCTAAAATAATACGTTGCTTATTGCTTGCGGTTAATGCCCGTTGACGTTCATCATCGGTAACAGAAGCATGTAGCGGGATCACATCCATTTCATCGGCGGCAATGGCAGCAGCAAAATAACGACTCAATGCTTGCGTAGCCGCCGTTATTTCTTTTCTACCGGGTAAAAATACTAAGATATCTTGATGATCGGCATAATGCTGACTGATCAATTTAACAATCCGTTGATCTAAATGATCATCACTGGGCATGGTTTGGCTATCATTCGCTTGATGATAAACATCTACCTTAAAATTACGCCCAGTAGCATGCAAATGCGTCGCCGCTAAATATTCCACTAACCGTTCGCTATCCATAGTGGCAGATGTTGCCACCAAACGATGACTTTGCCGCTGCTTTAATAATGCTAACAGTAAATCAGTATCCCAACGCCGTTCATGAAATTCATCAATGATCACAGTATCAAATAAGGCTAACTGATCATCACTTAACCAGCGTAATGCAACTCCCGGTGTCGCAAAAACGACTTGTGTATCAGCATTAAAATGTTGTTCAAAACGAATCGCATAACCCACTGAAATTTGCTGTGGATTCGCGATTTTTGTGGTGAGATAGTCAGCTAATGAAGTACAAGCAACTCGTCGCGGTTCCACGACTAAGACTCGACCTAACTCAGCAGCCCACAACGGTAAGCGGGTTGACTTTCCTGAGCCAGTCTCAGCCTCTACCACAATGTGTTGCTGAGATAATGCGGCTAAAAAATCGGATTTAAGGTTATCGATAGGCAATGAAGCGTACATAATTCAATCTATTACTGATTCTGACGTTGTCATTGTGACAATATTCAACGATGTTGTCATTGGCTAGCCGTCATAGTTGTTGATTCCATAAACAATCAACACTAAATTTCAGTAAATATGTCAGTTTACCGCTACAATAATTGACTTTTTGCTGTAACTCCCTAGCCTTACAGCATCAACTTATGGAGGCTGTGCCGTATGACTAGCAAAACCATTTTTAACCCTGAATTATGGGAAACCGTTCCAGGCTTTAACTTTGAAGATATCACTTACCATCGTGCTAAAGCGCATGGAACAGTACGTATTGCCATTGATCGTCCTGATTGCTTAAATGCCTTTCGCCCTAAAACTGTCGATGAACTTTACACTGCGCTTGATCACGCTCGTCAATGGTCAGATGTAGGCTGTGTATTAATTACAGGTAACGGTCCATCTCATAAAGGACAGTGGTCTTTCTCATCAGGTGGCGATCAACGTGTCCGTGGTAAAGATGGCTATAAATACGAAGGCGCTGATGCTGGTACGGCTGATGTTGCGCGTATGGGTCGATTGCATATCCTTGAAGTACAACGCCTTATTCGTTTTATGCCAAAAGTCGTGATTGCGGTTGTTCCTGGTTGGGCTGTTGGCGGCGGTCATAGCTTACACGTTGTTTGTGACTTAACCCTTGCTTCTAAAGAGCATGCGGTATTTAAACAAACAGACCCTGATGTAGCATCATTTGACTCAGGTTATGGCTCTGCATACCTTGCAAAAATGATCGGTCAAAAACGTGCACGTGAAATATTCTTCTGTGGCTTTAACTACAGCGCTCAAGAAGCCTATGACATGGGTATGGTTAACAAAGCAGTTGATCACTTTGAGCTTGAAGAAGAAGCACTACGTTGGGCGAAAGAAATTAACAGTAAATCGCCAACTGCAATGCGTATGCTTAAATACGGCTTTAACCTGCCAGACGATGGTCTTGTCGGTCAGCAATTATTTGCCGGTGAAGCAACCCGCTTAGCTTACGCGTCGGAAGAAGCGCAAGAAGGTCGTGATGCCTTCCTTGAAAAACGCGATAAAGATTTCAGTAAGTTCCCTTGGCATTATTGATACGTGTAGCAAAAAATAGTCACAAGATGAGCCTGCTGTGTTAGCAATAATGACACTTATCTCATCTTGAAAATAAAAGCTCTTATTCAAGGGCTTTTATTTTAAAAACGATTGGTTATCATAAAACACCGTCATATTTTTACTTATTAACAAAATAAACATCAGAAACATGATCCCTTTCTCGAAATAAATCACTCTACCCTTTGAATTCTTAGCGATGAAGTTCTAGCATTAACAGCAGAGTAATTCTTAGTCCATTTTCTGGCTTAATCGCAACAGAGTTTATCGTATGAATAACAATAAAAGACCTCTATATATTCCTTATGCTGGCCCAATACTTCTTGAAACGCCACTATTAAACAAAGGTAGCGCATTCTCTATTGAAGAGCGTATGTTCTTCAACTTAGAAGGTCTTCTTCCTGAAGCTATTGAATCAATCGAAGAACAAACAGAACGTGCTTATAAGCAATATCAGAAATTTGATAATGATATGGATAAGCACATTTACTTACGTAATATCCAAGACACTAATGAAACACTTTTCCATCGCCTTGTAGAAAATCACATCACAGAAATGATGCCGATCATTTATACACCGACGGTTGGTTCTGCCTGTGAAGATTTTTCAAATATCTATCGTCGCGGTCGTGGATTATTCATTTCATACCCAAACCGTGATCGTATTGAAGACATGCTTAACAATGCCTCACGCCAAAATGTAAAAGTCATTGTGGTTACCGATGGTGAACGTATTCTAGGCCTAGGCGATCAAGGTATCGGCGGCATGGGTATTCCTATTGGTAAACTATCGCTTTACACCGCTTGTGGTGGTATTAGCCCGGCTTACACCTTACCGGTTGTACTTGATGTAGGTACTAATAACCCACAACGACTGTCTGATCCAATGTACATGGGTTGGCGTCATACTCGAATTACGGGCGCTGAATATGACAACTTTGTTGATGATTTCATTCAAGCCGTTAAACATCGTTGGCCTGAAGCATTAATTCAATTTGAAGATTTTGCTCAAAAAAATGCGATGCCATTACTTGAGCGTTATAAAGATAAAGTATGTTGTTTTAATGATGATATTCAAGGCACTGCGGCGGTCACTGTTGGTTCATTATTAGCAGCATGTAAAGCCGCTGGCACTAAGTTCTCTGATCAACGTATTGCTTTCTTAGGTGCAGGTTCTGCTGGCTGTGGTATTGCAGAAGCTATTATCGCGCAAATGACAGCTGATGGTATTACAGATGCTCAAGCACGTAGCCAAGTCTATATGGTGGATCGTTGGGGTTTGTTAGTTGAAAACATGCCAAACCTACTTAACTTCCAGCAAGCACTGATCCAAAAGAACACCAATATTAAAGATTGGGAACTATCGGATAACAACATTTCATTATTAGATGTTATGCGAAATGCAAAACCAACCGTACTGATTGGTGTTTCTGGTGTACCAGGACTATTCAGTGAAGAAGTGATCCGTGAAATGTATGCTCACTGCCCACGTCCTATTATCTTCCCGCTATCAAACCCAACCAGTCGAGTTGAAGCAACACCATTTGACTTAATTCATTGGACAGAAGGTAACGCATTAGTCGCAACAGGTTCACCCTTTGCTCCTGTTGTTTATGAAGGTAAAACCTACCCAATTGTTCAATGTAATAATATTTACATTTTCCCTGGTATTGGTTTAGGCGTGCTAGCCGTTAATGCTCGTCGAGTTACTAATGAAATGTTAATGGAAAGTAGCCGTGCTTTAGCTGAGTACTCACCATTAGCGATTCACGGTGAAGGCCCACTACTTCCCGGACTTGAAGATATTCAAAAAGTATCACGTAAAATTGCTTTTGCTGTGGCTAAAAAAGCCGTCGAGCAGCATAATGCGCCTAAACATTCAGATGAACGTATTCGTGAGAAAATTGACGCTAATTTCTGGAAATCAGGATACCGTCGTTATAAACGTACTTCATTTTAATTAAGTATTCATTCATTTCTAAAATCCGAAGTGTGATATAACACTTCGGATTTTCATTTAAAGCACTTTAATGCATGAAATTGCGCACAAAACCCACAAACTCGCTCTATTCGCTCTTCTGTTTTCGCTTTTTTAAACAAAAACATCATTTATTAAGGTAAGATATTAATAAAGCATTATATTTTTAGTTTGGATAATTATGAAACTGCTCAACATTATTCGCATTACTGCAGTTCTCTTTATCATCTTTATTGCAACGTTATTATTACTTGATCGTTGGGTTTCAGCACAAACTGAAAGTCAAATTTATCATGACCCAGCAAAACTACCCGCGTATAAAGTGGGATTAGTTTTAGGCACCAGTAAGTACATCGCTAAAACCCTCAACCCTTATTACACCTATCGCATGTCTGCTGCGGTCGATCTCTATAACAAGCATAAAGTTGATGTCTTTTTAGTCAGTGGTGATAACGCACATCGCTCATATAATGAACCACGCACAATGAAACGTGATTTATTAAAGGCTGGCGTTGCTAAAAATGAGATTGTATTAGACTATGCTGGCTTTCGTACGCTTGATTCTGTCGTTCGAGCCAAAGAAGTGTTTGATACTAACCGTTTTGTTATTATTACCCAGCAATTTCATTGTGAACGAGCGCTATTTATTGCTGATCACTATAATATAAACGCCACCTGTTTAGCGGTTAAAGAACCTCAACGTGGTATGGCTAGTTTTAAAATTCGAGTACGTGAAGTTTTTGCTCGTGTCAAAGCAATGATTGATCTCTTTATTTTACACGAACAACCTAAATTTTTAGGTCCGAAAGAACCGATTATTGATCCATTATTAAAACCTGAGACTGAACACTCTATTCAATCTACAATTAAAGATGTTTCAGTAACTAAAGAAGATCTAGCACCTAAAAATTCTAAGATAATCACACCATCTTCAGCTATTAATACAATTTCCCGGCCATAATCATGCTCCACTAAAAAAGCCAGCCACATTATAATGCGCCTGGCTTTTAATTGGCTTTATTAAAAATATTAATTAACCCGTTGTTTATTCTTCATTTTATCAAGTACTCGCTTTCGAACACATCGTATATGTTCTTGAGCCTCTTTATGAATTTTTTTAGTTAAGCAGATCTTTTTTTCTTTCATTGTTTATTAGCCACCACAATAAGCACTCCGTTGCATTTGAGATGTTAACATAAACTAAAATATACAGCACTGTTTATCTTTTCACAAAATTATATAATGATAAAAATCGATATTGCCGCAATAAATATTCTCCAAAAAATATTACCCAGAGAAACATAAAATCACATTAAGATCACAACGCTAATAAATAACAAACAATCATACCGCATTAACATACTTCTATCACATTAATACTACCACTACACAACGTATTATCATTTCCGCTTATTAAAGCTAACTATAAAAATAATCTAGCCTCAATATATGGAAGATTCACCTATGACAACCCTCAAACTCACGCTCAAACATTGGTTATTCAATAGAAATAGCTTAATCCTACTTGGCAATAGTTTACTGATGATCATTCTTCTCAATACATTACCTTTTGAACGTAATGTTGTGATTGGCTTAAGCATCTTATTTTTCATTGCTATAATGTGGTTAACAGAAGCCATTCACGTCAGTATTACTGCTCTACTCGTTCCACTTTTAGCCGTGGGATTTGGTGTTTTTGATACGTCAAAAGCCTTAACTAGCTTTTCTAATCCAATAATATTCTTATTCTTAGGAGGATTTGCACTTGCTGCAGCACTACATAAACAACAACTCGATCAAGTCATAGCCGATAAAGTACTCATTGCAGCCAAAGGCCGTATGTCTGTTGCTGTATTTATGTTATTTGGTGTAACTGCAGGATTATCGATGTGGATCAGCAACACCGCCACCACAGCAATGATGTTGCCACTTGTGCTTGGTGTTTTAAGTAAAGTGAATACTAAAAGCGGCCATAAAACCTATGTTTTTGTATTATTAGGTACGGCTTATTGTGCCAGTATTGGTGGTATCGCAACCATTGTTGGCAGTCCACCCAATGCTATTGCAGCGGCTGAAGTGGGTTTAAGTTTTACTGAATGGATGGCCTTTGGCGTACCCGTTACCATTATTCTATTACCGGTTACCGTTGCCCTATTGTATGTAATATTAAAACCAGATCTAAACCACCAATTTGAACTTAATCACAATCCAATTCAATGGAGTAACGGTAAATTAATTACTATGCTTATTTTTATAGTAACCGTGGCCTTATGGATTTTCAGTAAGCCTGTGAATGCTTTTTTAGGTGGATATGCTAAATTTGATACATTAGTCGCGTTAAGCGCCATTATCATGCTTGCAGTATCACGAGTTGTTGAATGGAAAGATATTAAAAATTCAACTGATTGGGGCGTGCTATTATTATTTGGTGGCGGTATTTGCTTAAGTAATATTCTTAAAGCAACAGGAACAAGTGTATTCCTTGCAACCGCGCTAAGTGATATGTTGCACCAAGCAGGGCTATTACTTACTATTCTTGCTGTGGCTATTTTTGTGGTTTTTCTTACGGAGTTTGCAAGTAATACTGCGAGTGCTGCTTTATTAGTTCCTGTTTTTGCAACGGTTGCAGAAGCATTAGGAGTCTCACCTGTTGTATTAGCGGCATTAATTGCTATTAGTGCATCTTGTGCATTTATGTTACCCGTGGCTACACCACCCAATGCGATTGTATTTAGTACTGGTTATATAAAACAAAGTGAAATGATGCGAGTCGGATTTTATTTAAATATTGTTTGTATTATATTCTTAACTATATTCACATGGTTATTCTGGTAAATAAACACACTATCACATAAGAAAAATAATGCACAAAAAGGTGACGATAATCGTCACCTTTTTTAATAAATCACTTTAATTTAAAATAAACAATAAATGTTCACTATTACCTTTGATAAACTCAATAGTACCTTCTATTCTATTATTCAATTCAGTTAATTGCTGTTCATCAAGAGAATATGGCATATAAACAATAAGCTGTGTAATGCCTTCTTGTTTTGCCAAATATAATAATAAAATTAAGTTATTAGTATCACTAGCATGACTTGATAACACTTTTAATGCTTTAGCTTCTAATTGCTCAGCACAAGATAAATGATTATTCTCTGTTGTGTTTATTATCACTTCAAATGATGGGATTAAATATTTTATGGCATCCATAAATGACAAACGTTGCTGGCATGATTTAGATAGAAATTCTGTGTAATCAAAAATCACATCCTTTTCTATAACCTTCTCAACTACTGTTTCCATAGCTATCCTTAGTCAGAAACATCGTATGTGCTCAATACAATTGATACACCGCTAGATAACCTAACGCGAGTAATTACTATACGTCTATACTAATTTTAGTTGTATATATCACAATTAAAATATGTGACGAATATCACGCGCCACCTACAAATTCACACATAAAAAATACCATAAAAACAATTATTTAACATATAAGAAGCAACCAATACCCCCTAAAAAATACATAATCTATAAAATCAATTTCAATTTGTAAAAAATAGCTAATAGTCATAATTTACATCGTGCCTCTATACGACGACAACTCAACCCAATACACCATCTACCGAATACTTTTTTTAGTTTTCTTTCAATGCACTATCTATAAGTGCAATAAAACAAAACAATTAAACGATATTTTATTCATCTAATTTACATCTTATTGCGCTAAATTAGGACAATTTAAGATATTGACCCAAATTAACTATAAAAACGACTGGTAACTTACCGTCTACAAGTCTAAAATTGCCTCGTTTGGGGAGTAGTCACAATTGTTCGCCTGTCGTCATCTCGAAGCCATACGCTTCCGGCAGCCGTAAGTGGATTTGCTCGCAGTAACTTTTGTCTACCATAGACACTACTGCTAGCACCATTTTGACGAGACCAATGCCATTATCGTTTACATAAAAATGTAATCGAACCTATGCAACATAATTGCATGGGTTTTTTTAATGTGCGGAAGGTTTTGTTTAGGCTCGCCTATGGCATACCTTTCGTATTTTATTTTGTGCAATAATACATTGTTATGAGTACTGTTTTATTTGACTCGATTTTCATAAATATCGTTAAATAAACAACAAGACTAATAGTAATAAATTAATGCACTCGATATTTATATAAAAGAGAGAACTCTATGAGTATTTTTAGTTATGAAGGGTTTGCTGTATTAACAGTATTAATGTTTGCATTGGATTTGTACCAAACACGTGGCGGTAAAATATCAATTAAAACAGCGGCACTTTGGAGTGTTTTTTGGGTATGTTTGGCTTTTATTTTTATGGGCTTTATTTATCTATATTGGCCACAAATGGCACCAGAAAGCACATATACAAATAAACAAGCAGCAACATCGTTTATTACTGGTTACTTATTAGAAAAATCTCTAAGTGTTGATAACTTATTTGTCTTTGCCTTAATCTTTAGTCAATTTACGGTGCCAGAACGTTTACGTCCTCGTATCCTAATGTTGGGTATTGTTGGTGCTCTTTTCTTACGAGCAGGTTTGATTGGCGTTGGTGCAAAACTATTAGCTGACTATCACTGGATCCTATATATTTTCGCTGTTTTCTTACTTTACACAGGCTTTAAGCTTTGGCGTGAAGGTGAAGAAGAACAAGAAGATTTCTCAAATTCAGCGCCTGTACGTATTGTAAAACGCTTCTTTAGAGTCGCAGATGATTATCATGATCATAAAATGTTTGTTAAAGATGATAAAGGCTGGTTAGCAACACCATTGTTAGTTGTAGTCGCAGTTATTTCACTAACAGATGTAATGTTTGCACTGGATTCAATTCCTGCAATTTTTGCTGTTACCCAAGAAGCATTCTTAGTCTTTACTGCTAACGTGTTTGCCCTACTAGGTTTACGTTCACTGTATTTTGTATTAGAAGGCATGTTAACCCGCTTCTGTTATTTACGTGTTGCGTTGGCATTTATATTAAGCTTCATTGGTATCAAAATGTTACTTGTTGGTTCACCGTATGCGATTCCAACTTTGATTTCACTTTGCGTAATCATTCTTTCCATTACGATTGCTATCAGTGCATCATTATGGAAAACACGTAATATTGAAACAATTGAACAATAATTACTGCTAATTACTGATTAAATAAAAAATGCCACTGTTAACTAAAATAGATAACCAGTGGCATTTTTATTGTTTACTTTATAATCGTTAACTATTTACTAAGCAAAATGTTGCGTTATCACATTCAAGAGCTGTTGTGGTTGCATCACAATATATGATGGTGTAATTTGCGAAAGCTTGTCATGATCGCTCTCCTTGCCAGTATCAATCCACACACTAGCAATACCCGCCCCATTTGCACCAGCAATATCAGCTGCTAATGAATCTCCCATATATAGAGCTTCACTTGGCTCACAACCCACTAAATCTAATGCTTTTTTAAAAATACTGAATGCAGGTTTCTCTTCCGCTTCTTCCCCACCAATAATAATATGATCTACATGTTGATCCATTGCTGTAGCTGCAAGTTTAGGATACTGAGAAAAAACAGGACCGTTAGTGATCACCACCAGCTTATACTGCTGACGTAGCGTTGCGAGCATCGCTTTAACTTCAGGAAAGAAATCAAATCCAGCCATACGACCATTATCAAATGCTGCTTGAATAGCGACAGCTTGCTCAAAAGAAAGGGTTATCTGTTGCTGAGTAAATAATGTTTGTACTAATGTTTGACGAAACAGTAATTCATTATCTAATAGCGCCACTAATTGCGGAAATTCACTATTTAGCTGTTTATAAATTCCAGCGATATAACGTTGGCAAAAAACATCTGCATTCAATGTCGGAAACTGTGATTGAACATAATGTTTTAACGTCGCCAATGCTTGTTTATCTGCAACTGATGTCGCACATAAGGTTTCATCCATATCTAAAAAAATAGCTTTTAACATTACGTTCCCATTGTGCCGCAGATCACGACACCCTAACTATGTTGTTTAAAATAATAACTAAATTCTACCTTGAGTAAGTAACTTTCGCACATAAAAAAGCCAGCATCTAAGTGCTGGCTTTTACATATTACACAATCAATACTACTTTAGTGTTTAATAAAATCTTTCATCGTAATGAATTTAGCTTTAATTGGCTTAGCTTGTGGTGAGTCATAGCCATAAATATCATTACGCATTTGTAGGTGACCATCTTGATCAACCCATGCTGTTAAGTATACAAAATCAACATCAATACGCTTAGATAAGCTCACTACTTTATGTTGCTTGGTATCTAGCATTGTTTTAAAGGGTGCAATATTACTGCGATTTTGATAATTAATAACATAATTTGCTAAATCATCAGCACGCTCAACACGAACACAACCAGAACTTAAGTCTCGCTTATTACGGCTAAATAGACCATGAGCAGGCGTATCATGTAAGAAAATAGCATAATCATTTGGCATTAAGAATTTCACATTACCCAATGAGTTATGAGGACCAGGACCTTGCTGGAATTCATGAGGGAATGTTTTTGGGTTTACTGTCGCCCAATCAATACTACTTGGTGAAATAACAGTACGATCACGCCAGCTATTTAGAATCTGCATATTATGCGCTTTCAAGTAATTACGAGAAATTTTTACTTTCGGAATTACATCATGCTGTTTAATTGTAATTGGCACGTTCCAATATGGATTAACGACCATGGTTGTGATCGCAGATGAGAATAAGTTTGTTGGACGCGTATCACGACCGACAATAACTTTAGACTCAAAGACTTTTTTACCGTTATCAAATACTTCCAATTTATAGTTTGGAATATTTACCCAGATATGAGCACGCGTATCGTTATGACGATTTAAAGCAGATAAACGTAAGGTATTCAATGCAAGAACACGCGCAATATCGCTATAAGGCATCACTAACTGTTTAACTGTACCAGGTCCAACAATACCATCAACACTTAAACCATGGCGTTTTTGGAACGTCTTAATGCTATTAAACATTACACCTGTATTAGTAATTGTTGGCTGGGCTAGCAAATTATCACGATCTGCCTTTGACATATCACCTAAATGATATAAAACTTGGGCAATTTCATGACCATTTGGTAATACAGCACCTTGGCGATATACACTTTTAAAACTTGCTGCTGTTAAAAGATGCGGTGCTAAATTTTCAAATTTTTGAATAACTTTTATGGTCGGTTCAAAATCAACATATGTAGGACGGTACATTGTTAATTTAGCCATTGTCATTGGATATGCATCATCACCTTTCGCATATTCCAACATGCTATGGGTCATATTAACAGGCTCAGACAAGAATAAAACACTACGATGTTGAGCAATATAATTCTGGAAGGCACGATAAACATAGTAAGTATCTGTCGCTAATAAATCATAGCCACGTAGATTACCGTCTTGTTCAAGTTGCTTCATTTCAGCTAAACGCTGTGCAATACCTGGTAGCATCTTGCTGTCAGCAAGCACTTGTAGTTGCAATGCTAGTTCATTACGTAATGCTACCGTATTCCAAAGAGGATAAAACTTATTTTGTGCATAAGCTTGTTCTATTTGCGATGCGAAACAAACGTTACTTGTCGTATCACCACATAACATCTTTGTGCTTTGTAAATGCTGATTATTCAATGAAGACCAATCAACACTGCCCGTTGTTAACGGTGCTTTTCGCTCATCAACAGCGACTTTAGGCAATATAGTACTAGCGCCTACAATTGGCACATTATTTTGTGCAACAGCAGCGACATTATGTGGCACAGCAGGACTAACCTCAGCCGCAAAAACACTGCCGGGTACCATCAGCGATAACATTAAAAGTTTACTTACACGTTTAGCAACAACACGTTGAGGATTAAACATCGTCAAAGCGATCCTTACCTATAAAATAGAACGAAAAACACCATACCTAGCATTACAGCTTATCTTATTGATATGCAATGACGGCAATCCATAGTTCATAAAAAACTAACTGGGTATATTTAGACAAATTTTGACAAATGATACAATTCAAAAAATGAAAATTTAAAAATTAATTATGCCATATCATGATTTTTTATCTTAAGATCTACCAGAAAATTAAAATAATCCGTTGATTTAACTGAAATAAAACAAAAATATTTCACTTCACAGCTAAAAAAACATTCTTTTATTAAAAATAAATATCAATGTGAAAAAAATAAAAATCTCATTTTTCAGTAGATTATCAGCTCAATAATTAAGCTTTCGAACTTGCCTTACATAATATATTACTAGCAATTTTTAATTACCCCTTTTTTCTTATTCAAAGAATCACATTTCATGGATTTCCATTTAAGAAAAGCAATATTCTTTCTTTTTCACTTCTGGAAACAATAGCTATACGTTAAATTAGCCACATAAAACCTATGGATATAAGAAGAACATAACAATGACATCACAAACTAAAATTAAAAATATCATTACTGATGCAACGTTAAGTACAAAACAAAAAACATTATTTCTGTCATTAGAGGCCGAAGCACTCGTAGATTATATGCCAATATCTACCAATGTTGCAGCGGCAAAAAATGCTGGGATTATTTGTGACATGTTTGAAGGTAATGCTCCTTTCAAGCCTCGATATGTTCTTCCAGATTATGCTAAATTTTTACAGCACGGTTCAGAATATCTAGAACTGGCACCTGCGACAAATTTAGATGAAGCCATCAACTTACTGACTATTATTTATCATAATGTACCGTCAGTCACTAATATACCCGTTTACCTTGGTCAACTCGATCAAATCTTGCTGCCTTTTGTTAGCGACATTAGCGAAGAGGCTCTTTACCGTAAGCTAAAAAACTTCTGGATCATGCTAGATCGCACCCTCCCTGATGCCTTTATGCACGTCAACATTGGTCCAACAGACAACATTGTTTGCCGTCTGATTTTAACTATTGATGCCGAACTTAAACAAGTCGCACCTAATTTAACCTTTATGTATGATCCAAAAATCACGCCAGAGAGCCTACTACAACAAGCCTGTAATAATATCTGTGAGTGCAGTAAGCCGCATATTGCTAATTATCCAATGTTCTCAGATGCTTTTGGCAAACAAGGATTCGGTATTGTAAGTTGCTATAACTCTCTTCCGCTTGCGGGTGGTGCAAACACATTAGTACGTATGAGTTTAAAAGAAGTCGCGCTACGTAGTAATAGCATTGATGACTTTCTAACAGCAACCCTGCCATATTACAGTGCATTGATGTTTGAACTTATTGATGCACGCTCAACTTTCTTACATCAAGAATCAAACTTCTTTAGCGGTTTTTTAACCACCGAAGGTTTAATTTATGAAGATCGATTTGCGCCAATGTTTGGTATTTTCGGTATGGCTGAGGCCGTTAATATACTGATGGAGAAATCAGGTTCAACGGCAAAATATGGCCATAATAAAGATGCGAATGCCATCGGATTAAAAATCAGTGAAACATTAAGTGACATTGTAACAACAACCCCAGTGAAATACGGTTTCAATGGTCGAGCATTATTACACTCGCAAGGGGGTATTAGTTGCGATCACGACGTTACACCAGGCATTCGTATTCCTTACGGCACCGAACCGGATCCAGTGGTTCATATTAAGGCGCTAGCAGCACACCATAAATACTATACATCGGGTATCAGTGAAATTTTAACGATTGAAGAAACTATCAAGAACAATCCACTCGCATTAGTGCAATTATGTAAAGGTGCATTAGCGTTAGGTTTCCGTGAATTTACGGCTAACGTGGCCAGCAATGATCTTGTGCGAGTGACTGGTTACATGGTTAAGTTATCTGATATTGCGAAATTCAAACAACAAGGTTCACGAACAAATACAACCTGGTTAGGAACTGAAGCATCAGAAAACACACATATTCTAGAGCGCCAACCACGTGTTGTTAGCCGTGAAATGTCACCTGTTTACCCATCAAAATAAATGAAGAATACCTACTATGATTTCTGCTACCGTCAGCAAAATATTGAACTACTCATGTGTTGATGGGCCAGGTAATCGTATGGTGCTGTTTTTGCAGGGGTGTAACTACCGCTGCAAAAACTGCCATAATCCACAAACAATTGATATGTGTAATCAATGTGGTGATTGTGTACCAAGCTGCCCAACGCAATCATTGCAACTTATCACACAAAACAATAAACCGTTTGTAGTATGGAATATGACGACCTGTACTGAGTGTGATGCATGCTTAACCACGTGTAATAAACAATCAACACCAAAAACATACACGTTAACAGTCACTGATACCTTGGAATTGATCAGAGATAACTTATTCTTTATTAATGGCATTACGGTAACGGGGGGGGAAGCAACATTACAATTACCGTATATAATTACCCTCTTTAAAGCAATAAAATCCGATCCCAGCTTGCAACATCTCAGTTGTATGATTGACAGTAACGGTAGTTTAAGCATTACAGGATGGCAATCAGTCTCCCCTTATCTTGATGGGGCGATGATTGATTTAAAAGCATGGAACAATACCACTCATCGGTGGCTAACCAGCCGTGATAATGACCGAGTATTGGCGAGTATTTCTTGGTTAAGTCAACACCAAAAATTATATGAAGTACGGTTATTGCAAATCCCTGAGATCACCGATTATGAACAATATATCGATGACGTTGCAGCTTACTTAACAACATTAAATAATGACGTTCGTATAAAGCTTAATGCATTTCAACATCATGGCGTAACAGGTGAATCCTTAAACTGGGTAACCTGTAATCAAGCCGATATTGAAACATTAGCAATGCAGCTAACCGAACGTAATATCACTAATCTAATTCTGCCAATGGTTTATGTATAACGACCGATTTTATGTCCGACCGTTGTAATTTGCTGATACAGCCACCGCAGCGCAGGATCGTTCATGCTTGGTTGATACCACACTAAACTGTACCCTACTTGACCATAATTAAACGGTAGTTCTTTCATGATCAATGATTGTGCTTGCGCTGCCACTTCTGCCCATTTTTTTGAACAAGTAAACAATAACTCAGTTGTTTTACACAGTGTCGCCGCAGCACCAAAATCAGCCACATTCACCATGACTTTCCGCTTACGATGTTGCTGAATAAGCTGTATTTCAAAAAATGGCACACTAAGATCATTATCAACAATACCAATATGATCATACTGTAAATAATCATCAATCGTCAGTGATTGTGTCACTAACGGGTGTTCAGGTGACATTAAACACACCATTTCATCAGTAAATAAGGTTTCCCAAACTAAGTTGTTATCGATATTCGGTGGCTGGCTGAGATCATGAGGCAAAATAATAAAATCCAATACCCCTTTTGCTAAACCACTGACACCAATATTATCTTTAGACCAAATATCTAACCGAATATTCGGTGCAAGTTTTAATATATGTTCACACAAAGGTGCTGCAATTAATTCAAAGGTGCTTTCTCGCATCGACAATGAAAAGCTGCCGGCATAATTAGCAACATCAAACTCTTCCTGAGTCATGATCTGATTCATATCACTGATCATCTGATGCACCATTGGCCCTAAACGACGAGCTAATGGTGTTGAAACTAATCGATTACCATTTCGATAAAATAATTCATCATTCAACGTGTCACGCAATTGACTCAATGTTTTACTGACTGACGATGGGCTGACACAAAGTCGTTGTGCGCACGCAGTCACACTGAGAGTATCTAGCATTACATGTAGAGTAATAAGATGCTTCATGCTAATGCGGGATAGCTTAATTAAGTCCATTTATTATCTCTAGGATAAAAATAAAAAATGCCGATCAATAAACTATCGATAGGCATTTATATAACAATCATTTATAGCGGTAAATAATGCTTAACGAATGCCACTTAGAAACTCGGCACGCGTGGCTGGATTTCGTTTAAAAATCCCACCTAAAGCGGTTGTTGTTGTTACGCTAGTTGCATCCATTACACCACGTGATTTAACACAATAGTGGGTAGCATCAATAGTAACCGCAACATCTTCACTTTCAAGTAGCGTTTGTAATGCGACTAGAATTTGTTGCGTTAGACGCTCTTGCACTTGTGGACGCTGAGAAAAGAAGCGCACAATACGATTAATTTTAGATAAACCAATGATCTTACTACGAGGAATATAAGCCACCGTCGCTTTACCATCAATGGTGATTAAATGATGTTCACAGGTACTGGTTAATGTAATGTCTTTTACGCGTACCATTTCATCACAGTGCATTTTATTTTCAATCACTGTAATTTTAGGGAAATTGGTGTAGTCCAAACCTGAAAAAATCTCATCAACATACATTTTCGCAATACGATGTGGTGTTTCCACCAGGCTGTCATCCGTCAGATCTAACGCTAATAACGATAAGATCTCACGCATATGGTATTCAATTTTTTCTTTCTTTTCTTCTCGACTTACAACATCAGCCGTCATCGGGGTTTCTAGATCACGGGCGGCTAAGGCGTCACGTACTTGTATTGCAGATACACTTAATGCTGTCATTCTTTTCCTCCAGCTGACCTAGGTAGAATAAAAAAGACATA
The DNA here is from genome assembly GCF_021236965.1 of Photobacterium carnosum. Taxonomy (NCBI): domain Bacteria; kingdom Pseudomonadati; phylum Pseudomonadota; class Gammaproteobacteria; order Vibrionales; family Vibrionaceae; genus Photobacterium; species Photobacterium carnosum. The sequence goes on from NZ_WMDN01000012.1 coordinate 88,312, forward strand.
CCCTTCTGACCTTGCCAGCGCTAAAATCCTTAGCAGAATACCTCCAAATGAGAATAATTTCACCACCAAATTTCTTATGGTCATGCACTTCAAGTGTATTTTAGTATATTCAATCCCTTACAGCGGTACTCAATAAAGGGTAAACTACACATTAATTAGCAATCTGAACAATACTTAGTAAAAAACTCAGTAAAACAGACATTCTCAAACTGAGAATTTTTCAGACCTGCTCACTTTCATTATCATTAATAAATAAAATGGACACGATTATGGGATGCTGCGACGTACCGGGTTTAATGACTGTTGAAACTGCGTTAGATAATATTATGACTCAAGTTTCACCACTAACGACAATCACCACGGTAGCATTAACTGATGCTATGGGTATGGTGCTTGCTGAAGATATTCTTTCCCCTATTAATGTACCGCCTTTTGCTAACTCAGCAATGGATGGCTATGCTCTTCGCGCTGCTGATCTTGAGCATACCGATACTTTAACCATGATTGGTAAGTCATTTGCAGGCATTCCTTTTACTGGCACGTGTGAAGCAGGTCAATGTGTTCGTATTATGACAGGCGCTGAAATTCCAGCAGGAACTGATGTTGTTATCATGCAAGAAGAAACACATGTTGATGGCAATAGCATTCAGTTTACGATCAAGCCAAAAGCAAACGACAACATTCGTCCAGTTGGTGATGATGTCCATTACGGTGAAACAGTATTAGTAAAAGGTACACGTCTAACGGCACGTGAAATGCCATTACTCGCATCATTAGGTATTGCTTCTTTTGCTGTATATCGTCGTCCTAAAGTGGCTTTTTTCTCAACTGGTGATGAATTACGCCCTGTCGGTGAAGTACTTGCAGCGGGTCAAATTTACGATAGCAACCGTTATGGTATGAAAGCGTTATTAGAGAAGTTCGGTTGTGATGTGTTGGATCTTGGTATTATTCCTGATTGTCCAGAGAAACTACGCCAAGCCTTTATAACTGCATCAACAGACGCTGATGTTGTGGTTACATCGGGTGGTGTTAGTGTTGGCGAAGCAGATTACACCAAAGACATTTTAGACCAAGAAGGCAAAATTGGTTTCTGGAAGATTGCCATGAAACCGGGCAAGCCATTTGCGTTTGGTACGATCAACAATGCATTGTTCTGTGGTCTTCCTGGTAATCCGGTATCTGCAATGCTGACCCTCTATCAATTAGTGCAGCCTATGCTGGCAAAACTAGCGGGCCATAGCCAATATCAACCCCCTGTTCGTTTACAAGCCAAAGCAACCTCAATGTTTAAAAAACGCCCAGGACGTACTGACTTCCAACGTGGTATTTATAACATTAATAACGATGGTCAATTTGAAGTAACAACAACTGGCAATCAAGGTTCGGGAGCATTTAGTTCAATGCACCATGCCAACTGTTTCGTAGTGCTAGAGCTAGATCGTGGTCGTGTTGAAGCGGGTGAATTAGTAACCATTGAAATGTTTAACCACACCATGTACTAATTAATGATTAATGTCTTAGCCGCTCAGTAATATATAAATAAAGGGCTAATACATTAACCGCTGAGTGTGATCTTAAATAACGTGTGCTCGAATAAATAGCTAATAACGGTAATTTCACTTATGACAACACAACAACACGCCAACGCTGAATTATCAGATCAAGAAATGCTGCGTTATAACCGTCAGATTATTCTGCGCCAATTTGATTTTGAAGGCCAAGAAGCATTAAAAGCGTCATCGATGTTAATTTTGGGTGCGGGTGGTTTAGGCTGTGCATCTTCGCAATACCTAGCAGCTGCAGGTGTAGGGAAAATCACCCTGATTGATGATGATAAAGTTGAAGTTTCTAATTTACAGCGCCAAGTTTTGCATACTGATGCGACTGTCGGCATGCTCAAAGTTGAATCGGCCAAACAAGCATTAACGGCAATAAACCCTTATTTAACCGTTGAGACTATCGCTAAACGATTAACCGATGAAGAGTTACTACCACTTATTAAACAGCACAACTTAGTGTTGGATTGCTGTGATAACGTTGATACCCGTAACCAGCTAAATCGCTTATGCTTTGAGACTAAAACACCATTAGTTTCTGGTGCGGCTATTCGAATGGAAGGCCAAATAAGTGTTTATAGTTATCGTGATGGAGAGCCTTGTTACCAATGTCTGAGTGCCCTTTTTGGTCAGCAAACATTAACTTGTGTTGAGGCTGGAATTATGTCACCTGTTGTCGGTATTGTTGGCGCAGTACAAGCCATGGAAGCAATAAAAGTGGCCACCAATGTTGGCACGCCATTAACGGGTAAGATCTTGATGCTCGATGCTATGAGCATGAGTTGGCGCGAGATGAAACTAATGCAACAGCCAAGCTGTCCTGTATGTGGCTAATAGAGTAATGAATTAATTATTATGAAACGTATTACCCTATTTACTCAAAAAAATTGCGCGCATTGTAAAGATGCTCAGCAGTATATGAAAACAAAAGGTTATCCATTTCGTTTAGTCGATGTGGCAAGCCCACAAGGTAGAAAAGAATTAAGTCGAACCGGCGCTCGCTCTGTCCCTGTTATAAAAATTGGGGATAGTGTGCTTATGGGTTGGAATATGACCAAATTCGAAAAACTATTGCACGACAACGATTAATATAACCATAATAAAAATGCATAAAAAAACCGACATTCTTAACTATTTCTAGTTAAATGTCGGTTTTTTTTATTTTCACTAATTGTGATATTAGTAGTGATTAATCGTTGTCGTTAAGACGAATACCGTCTTTTTCAATCACAATTAAACCTTTCTTATACAGGCCACCAATCGTCTTTTTAAACGTTGCTTTACTGGTACGGAATACACGGAAAATATCTTCAGGGCTAGATTTATCACTAACAGGAATAAAGCCACCTTTGATTTCTAACGAGGTTAGAATTTTATCCGCTAAATCGTCAACTTTACCTAGACCTACTTTTTGTAGTGATAGATTAATTTTACCATCTGGACGAATTTCTTGAATATACGCTTTTAGTTGCTTACCAATAAACAGTTTACCGAACGCTTCTGTTTTAAAGAATAAACCCCAATGCTCGCCATCAATAACAGCTTTGTAACCAAGTTCTGTTGTTTCAGCGATAAGGACTTGTACTTCTTGACCTACTTTATAATTAGCAGGCGTAAGATCAAGGAAGCGGTTAAACTTAGTTGAGCCAACGATACGGCCAGATGCGCGATCCGTATAAACACGCACCATCACTTCTTCACCTTCTTCTAAGCGACGACGTTGCTCACTAAATGGAATAAGTAGATCTTTACGTAAACCCCAATCTGCAAATGCACCAATAGGGGTTGCACCAACAATACGTAATTTAGCAAAACCACCCACTTCAACTAATGGTTCGTCAGTGGTTGCAATCACTTCATCTTCAGAGTCAAAGTAAATGAAAACTTTAAGCTTGTCACCGAGCTTAGTACCTGCTGGCATAGTGTTTTTTGGTAACAAAATATTACCGAAATCATCACCACCATTAAGGAACACACCAAAATCTACTAATTTGATAACTTCTAATGTGTTGTATTGTCCAATTTTAATCATGTATCAGGTACTCTCTCTATAGGCAACAACACGCTTATAGCGCAGTTGGTTCAATATCTCTATCAATCAATTTTTTAGCCGTAATAATTAATTCACTATCACTGACTAGGCAATACGTTATAATGAACGGGTTGCGCTTATGATGTTGGTATTATACGTGATGTTGATATCCTTCGCTCAACCTATCTGCAATTATTTGATGTTTTTTCATTCTATTAGTCTCAATAATTGTGATTTATAAATAATGGACAAAAAAATATTCTCATATAATCTCAATGAAAACTCATTTATGCCATTTAGCATTCGCCTGGGAGGGCTAACTAAAAGTGATTACTGTCGATAAAAAAGATGGGCATAAACTCAAAATATCTCATGTGATTCAAGAAACAACTAATCGACAGCTTGATATGTACATATTTATCCCAGGGGAGCTTGGGTTAAATGCCAACATCATCTCTGAAGAAGAGTTTTATCATAATGCCATTCATGGCAAGCGTACTTATTTCAGTGATATAAACCATTTGCCTTTAGTGCATAGTCGCCTTGCTAGTCGAGGTAAGCTATCTATCGAGCAATATCGTTTAAGTTTGAGTCTCTATGCCTATCAATATGCGTTAGCCTTGGAAAAAACAACGCAGCAATTATTAGGTGATAGCAATGAATCTAAACAAGAAGAGATCGAAGAAGCAGCACAGTTAGCCGTTCGTATTCTAAAACGATTGCGTCGTAACATACCTACAGATAAAAAATTACTTAAATATTATGAGAATATTGATAACTATTTATCCTGGTTTACAGAGCAACGACTGCTACAACTCATCGCCCATTTACCACGCGGTGCTGAATACAATGAAATTAAACCGCAATTATTAGAAATATGTCAAAAAGAAGCCCAGCACCGTACCGATAACAACTATAACTCCGTCAAAGCAATGCAAGACCCAACACGCATGTCGAATAAAATGCGATTATTGCGTCGATTAATTGAATATCCTGTCACCATGAGTGAAAAGACAATCGAGTTAGGTAAAAATACCCGTAAAATTGTCACGGGTGCAGCGGCCGGCATTGTCATGATTTTCGTGACCTTAATACTGATAAAAGCCCGCGGTATGTTGGGTGATATTACCGCCTCATTCATTGTTGTACTTTCTTTTATTTATGCGGCACGTGAAGTCTTTAAAGATGACTTAAAAACCATGCTCTGGCGGTGGATGAGAAAAGGCAAAGCACGTTGGCGAAAGCAATTTTTTGATGCCAATACGGGTAATGTTATTGGACAACAGCTTGAATGGTTAGAATTTATTAGTTATGACAGTTTACCCGAAGTTATTCGTAAAACACGTAAACATAATGTTTCTCACCGTGAAGAAACTATTTTGCATTATAAAAGCACCACCAGAATGTCACCCACTAAATTTTTAAGTGGTTATGAACAAACTCGAGAGTCAATTATTCTTGACCTACGTGCAATTGCGACATTAATGGAAAAAGGCTCACAACGACTCTATCAACTCAAAGATGGTCAAGTAACCAAAGAGTCCGTAGAAAAAAGACACTTAATTAACTTGATCACCAAAGAAACAGATGAAGATAAAACCGTACGAATTCAACGGTGGAAAATTATTATGAGTCGTTCAAAAATTGTCGATATCGAAGTAATTATTACCCCAGAACCTAAAAAATCAAAACCTAAACAACCCATCAATATCACTAACGCGTAATCTACAGCAATGCCCTCATCACGAGGGCATTTTCATTAATCACTCTTTCTAGTTATAACCTTAGTTAGAGCGCACGCACAACGGTAATTCAGCGCCTTTTTTCGTTAATCCAAATTGCCACACATTGAGATCACGACAACGAAATGCGCCCGCACATGACAGTAAATAATAACGCCACATACGATAGAATTTTTCACCATAACGTTCTGAAATTTCTGGCCAATTTTTCTCAAACTTATCGTTCCAGGCGACTAATGTTTTATCATAATCAGGACCGATATTTTGAACATCTTCAATATTAAAGTAATCTTCTGCTGCAGAACCAATTTGAGTCATTGAAGGAACAACGCCATTAGGGAATATATATTTATTTATCCATGCGTCTGTTTCTGTTTTTGAATCTGGACTACCAATAGTATGCAGTAAAAATATACCGTCCTCAGCAAGATAACGATAAGCCGCTTGAAAGTAATCAGGATAATTATCAGGGCCTACATGCTCCATCATACCGATAGACACTACGCGATCATAAGGCTGTTCTGGTTTATGTAGACGATAATCTTGTACAATAAATCTAACGGGAAGGTTTAAATCATCTGCACGTTGTTGACCCAATGCGGCTTGTTCTTTTGACAGCGTTAAACCATCACAAATAACCCCATAATGTTCTGCAGCATAATTCATAAAACTGCCCCAACCACAACCAATATCCAGTAAGCGCATGCCTGATTTAAGCCCCATTTTACGGCACACTAAATCAAGTTTAGCCTCTTGAGCACTATCAAGATCGATTGCATCTTTCCAATACCCACAGGTATATGTCATTCGCTTATCAAGCATTGACTCAAATAAGTCATTACCTAAATCATAATGGAAAGGTACATCCTTAGTAACTCGATCAATACTTTGATGATTAAAAAGGTGTTTTACTTTTGATGCGCCAATTTTTAAACCAACAGCCAATTTAGTTGATAAATCTAGTTTTTCATCAATACGTGCATGTAAAATACGGTTAATCATTTCATCAATTGCGTCACAACTCCACCAGCCATCCATATAACTTTCACCAAAGCCTAATGACCCATCAGTTAATACTCGATCATATAACCGTTCATCATGAACGTGAAGATCCCACGGGCGAGACCCATTAATAATGACATCAGCATGGGATAATAGATTTTCGAAAAACTTTTCATTTGTCATCGCGAATATTCCTTACATAACCATTTGTATGACAAATTGCCTTTAAATAAGGTTAGCGACAAGTTTAATTGTTGAAAAATAAGATTTAATAAATTATTACATACATTATTTAAATATAAATCACTAGAAATATCAACGCAGAAATCCTATAAAATAGTTTCCTATATATATAACAGCCTTATTTATAATATATTATCAATGAATATCGCATGAATAATAAATATATTTATACCTATTTATTATTTTATTAAATCAGCGGTTAATTTTATAAAAAAGAAAACTTTTATATAATTTAACTAATACCCCTACTTTTCATCTCTTGTTTATTTATCATAACTCGATAAGCTTAAATAACGCTCTTCTTTAGCTATAGGTCTGCCCATGAAAACATTATCAACACTGACATTTGCTAATAGCTATTGTGATCTTCCTGACACTCTTGGGACACGGGTTACACCACAGCCTTTAGATAACCCTTTTCTGGTGCATTTTAATCCACTTGTAGCAGAAAAAATTGAGCTTACTTCCATTACCGCACTTGACCCAAGCTTTGTTGATGTCTTTAGCGGTAACGCAACATTGGTAGGATTATCACCTTTAGCAATGAAATATTGTGGACATCAATTTGGTCAATATAATCCCGATCTTGGTGATGGTCGTGGGCTACTGCTTGGTGAAGTTATTACCAGTAACAGCATAAAATGGGATTTACATTTAAAAGGTTCGGGCAAAACACCTTATTCTAGAACGGGTGATGGGCGCGCGGTTTTACGATCATCAATTCGTGAATACCTTGCCAGTGTGGCGATGGAAGGCCTTGGCATTGCAACAACACATGCATTAGCGATTATAGGTAGTAAAACACCTGTTGCACGAGAGAAAATAGAAACAGCCGCCACACTTATTCGCGTTGCTGAAAGTCATCTCCGTTTTGGGCATTTTGAATACCTGTTTTATAGTGGCCAACATGCAGAACTGCAACAATTAGCCGATTATGTGATTGAACACCATTTTGCTGAGTTAGCCACAACAGACTCCCCTTACGCTGAGATGTTTAAACAGATCTGTCATCGCACCGCAATAATGATCGCAGCTTGGCAAGCGGTGGGATTTGCACATGGCGTTATGAATACTGATAATATGTCGATACTCGGACTAACATTTGATTATGGTCCATTTGGTTTTCTTGACGATTATGACCCTCATTATATTTGTAATCATTCAGATTATTCTGGCCGTTATGCTTTTGATCAACAACCCTCAATCGCTTTATGGAACTTATCCGCTTTAGGTTACGCTCTTACACCATTGTTAGATAAAACTGAGATAGATCATGGTTTAGAGCATTACCAATACCAGCTACAACAACAATATAGCCATAACATGCGTCAAAAATTAGGATTAACACTAACGAACGATGTCGATAGCGTCTTATTTTCAGATCTGTTTCAATTGTTACAGCAACATCATGTTGACTACAGTTTATTCTTTCGAACATTGTCATATATTACGGTGACAGACTTACCTCACAGCTGTTCTTTATTCAGTGAATTATTCCCATGCACTTCAGATCTTAAAAAATGGTTAGATCGTTATCAGCAACGATTATTACTTGAACCTAACGATAACCAACGTTTAGCCGTGATGCAGCAACATAACCCTAAATATATTCTACGTAATTACCTTGCTCAACAAGCCATTGAAAAAGCACAACAAGGTGACTATAAACTCATAGATCAATTAATGACGGTATTAGCCCGCCCCTTTGATGAGCATAAACACGCAGAGGTATTCGCTCAACTACCGCCACATTGGGGTAAGCATCTTGAGATAAGTTGTTCATCATAAAAGACCAACATTGATCATTTAAGATAATAAATATTTAAAATCAATTGATTAAACGCCTTAATATATTGATGCTAAGGCGTTTAATTTATAAAACTTACGCTATACGCATTAACCCTTGCGCAAGATCATCAAGCAGATCATCACAATCTTCTAATCCAATATGAACCCGTATCAATGTACCCTCAAAATCAACCTTACCCGCAGGACGAATACGATTAAGCTCTTCCGGCTGATTGGCTAAAATAAGAGACTCATAGCCGCCCCATGAATACGCCATACTGAAGTGTTTAAAATTATCCAGAAAATATGCAACTTGCTGACTATCAAGACGTTTTTTTAATACAAAAGAGAATAAACCACAGCTACCATTGAAATCACGTAGGAAAAATTCGTGACCTTTACAACTGGGTAACGCGGGATGGTTAACCCGTTCAACTTGAGGATGTTGTGCTAACCACTCTGCAATTTTAATACTGCTCTCGTGGTGTTGCTTTAAACGTACTCCCATTGTGCGTAAACCGCGAGCCGCAACATAAGCGGTATCAGCATCCACCATTTGACCCATTAAATATGAACGTTCTTGCAATTGATTCCAACAACGGCTATTTGCAACCGCAGTACCTAACATTGCATCAGAATGACCCACTATATATTTGGTGCCAGCTTGAACAGAAATATCCACATCATGATCGAGTGCTTTAAATAACACCCCAGCAGCCCATGTATTATCAACAATGATCACCGCTTCAGGATTAATAGCCCTAACCGCTTTAACAATAGCGGGAATATCTTGCACTTCCATGGTGATTGAACTTGGTGATTCTAAAAACACCACTTTAGTATTAGTCTGCACTTTTTCCGCAATATTAGCGCCAATGAGAGGATCATAATAAGTCGTGTCAACATTAAGTCCTTTTAATACAACATTGCAGAAATCTTGAGTCGGTTCATAAGCCGCGCCGGTCATTAACAGGTGATCACCTGCTTTCACAAACGCTAAAATTGAATTTGCTACCGCTGCCGCACCACAAGGATAAAGATAACATCCAGCACCACCTTCAATTTCAACCATCGCTTGTTGTAATGAGAAATGAGTTAATGTGCCACGACGACCATAAAACAATTCACCATTAGCACGATTGATCGTGGCTTGTTGTTTATCTGCGACAGAATCAAACACTAATGAAGATGCTCGTTGAATAACACTATTTACAGCCCCCAAACCAAATTTCTTTGATCGCCCAGCTGTAATTAATTGAGTATTTATTTTATGACTAGACATGTTACTCCCTCAATGTGTCGTCAGTATGTTATTGAATATTCATTGTATAACATGAATAACCGCATCAAACTAGAAACTAAAAGTTATTAGTTACTACTATTCGTCCATCACAAGCTCACGCTAATAATGTATATTATTTACATTCTAGATTTAGGTAACAGACCAATGAAAAAAATATATCTCGCAATACTGGCCATCGCACTATTTTCTAGTCATGCTTTTGCTGACAGTAATATCTGGTTAAATAGCAACAATAAAAGTATTACGCCAAACACAATAATAAAAAACAATCAAATTTGGTTACCTACCAATCAAACTCAAACACCTAATTTCATTATTTTTCATCAAATGGATCAGAATAAGATCACTCAAGCATTAACGAATAATCAAGGTGTTGTAATCGTTAAAAACAATCAACTATGGATTAATGAAATTAGCACTCAACCCCCATTTGCAATCTTGCGCAGTGGTAATCAAATTTGGCTACACGATAATCATGGCACCGTTGCCAATGCCATCATTAAACAAGATGGTACTTTATGGTTATCCACCAATCACAGTACAATTGCAAATGCCTATATTGAAGGCAATAATCAACGTCAAGATGGTTTTATTATTGCAGCACTACTGTTATCTCAGCAATTACGATGATGTGAGCTAACTAAATAATCAATCATCAACGTGGTTTCTAATAAACATCATCACAATTAGGCTAGTGTAATTGGTCGTTTTTCCTTAAAATACGTTATCGCAACATGTAATCACGTAAAGAGTATAGATATGATTAATAATGAACTAAGTGTTATCGATAACCTTGAAGAACTAGAAGCCTTTTTACTTTCAGTTGAAAACGGTGGCCTTGGCTTACAAAGTGTCGAAGGTATCGGTATGGCAACTAACAACACAGATGGTCGTCACTTTGTTGCTGTTTTTAATAACCAACAACAGCTTATTTACGGACGCTGGGTGAGCGATGCTGTATTTGAAAACGGCAAAGAATTAGTCAGCAAAGGTCCTCGCCGTACACATTAATGAATATGATCATCTCTCACTGATATACAAAAAACGCTTGGTCAATAATGACAGGCGTTTTTTCATACAAATTTTCTACTTATACCAAAAAATCGATAATATCTGATCTGCAATAAATAACAGAAAACATAATAACCTTAATATCATTTAATATAGCGCTTTCATATACTGATGGATAACGATCATTCTTATTATAATATATTAAGAACACATAACTAAAACAGATGGGAAACATACATAAATATTTATTAAAAATGACAATTAATTCAAATAATCATTAAATTATGCAATCTAATACCGCTCCAACATATACTAATAAGGAATTTAAAATCGCTTGAGCTATTATCTTTCCCATGTACTACTTTTAATACAAAAACAAAAAATATCTATTATTTTATTAAAAAAAACATAACCATATTGTAGAATACAAGAATAGTCTTCTAACCAATAATCTTAAAATGAATATAATCATACTAAGGCTTAGATATTCATTAAAACTATCACAAAATGATATGGCTTTGATTTTAGGAATTTCAAGAAGTACTTTAATTAGAATTGAACGCGGAGATATATCGCCTAAAGCAGATATCATTACAAAACTATCTATTTTATCAGGGGAAAAAATTAGTTATTTTTATTATTCTGAAGATAAACATATAAAAAAGATACAAAATATCATTGCTAAAAATAACATCAACGATGACACTTTATCGTTATTAATCAATCAAATAGAAAAAAATATTAGTGATACTTTATGATAGAAAAACATTATGAAAAAAATTTAATTGCTGTAAAAATAATGAGGCATTTTATACAACAAAAAATATTAAATGGTGACTTATCAGATGTAGAACACTTTATAGAGTTATACCATTTAAAAATTAAAGAATTATCAATGCTTATTACCTTAAAAAACGGAAGTGACTTTTAATTTTCATGCATCATAAAATAAAGATAGCCAGAATAGAATCAAAGATATCACAAATAGAAATATCTGATTTATTAAACATATCAAGACAATCTTATATTGATATTGAAAATGGATCTCGAACACCTCGTTCTGATTTATTATTTAATATCTCATTGATAACTAACAAAAATATTGCTTTTTTCTATAATGAATCCCACTCAATAATATTAGACAGATTTATTTTATTATTTCAAGGAAAAACAGAAAAAGAAAAGGATCAATACATTACATTATTAGAATCACTCATAGAAAAAAACAAACATAATCATTTATCTTAATGGTCAAATATGAACAGCATTGTAATTAAAAAAACACAAATAGCCAATGCGATTTCAATGGATGAGATCCAACCTTTTATACAACCAATAGTTAATAGAAACAAAAACTTAATTGGATTTGAGGTTCTTGCTCGATGGATTGTATCTGAATATGAAACCCGATTACCATTACAATTTATACCAATAATAAAAGATGACAAACAGCTATCTGAAAGTTTAACTATTAGCTTATTGCAACAATTAATTACACATTTCTCATCACATAAAAACAACAATATATTTATATCTATAAATATATATAGTCATAGTTTAACGACTTTGGTTATTAATTTGTTAATTAAACTAAATAAGTACATAAATGTTGTTATTGAAATATTGGAAGATGACGATATAAATAACCGTAATGAATTTAAAATAATATTACATTATCTAAAAAGTAAAGGTATAAAAATAGCTCTCGATGATTTTGGTTGTGGTAACAATATCAATGACCGATTATTTGATTATCCTTTTGATTACGTTAAAATTGATAAATTATTTATTAGTGATATTGACATACATAGTGACAAACTGAAATCACTAAAAGCAATGATGAAAATAATACATTATTTTAACTTACCCATTATTGCTGAAGGTGTAGAGAATGAGCACGTTTTTAATGTCTTAACAATGTTAAACATCGAAATGTATCAGGGATATCTATTTTCTAAACCTATACCTCTAAGTGATCAACAATACCAATCAATTTCACTAATAAAGGACAACAAGGCATCACAAATCTTAAAAAGAATAATTTAAAATAAAATATACCTTTATAGTAATTTTAATCCTTTTGAGTGCAGCACGTTAAGGCAGTTCACTATCATTACATAATATTAATAATGCATAATGTATAAATAAAACTTTTACCTATGATAATAAAAAATGAGAAGTGATGTTAATGGCATATATCTAGATAACAATACAATGACTACTATTTTATGCTACCAATAGAGATTCTTAAGTAAGTCTTAAGTTACGTGTAGATAATAGTGATATTCGTTAGTAGTTAAAGAGTAAACAATGCGTAAGATTTTCCACTTAAAGATGACCAGCTTCATTGTATGGCTATCTCTTTATTTTTCCCTTTGCTTTAATTTCCCAACATTAGCGAAAATATTTTCGCTTAGTCATGACGTCTCTAATCCAATTTTTCCCTATACTGCCCCCATTGTTTTAATCGCTGCTTTTATTATTATTTTTAGCTGTTTATGCTGGCCTTATATCTTCAAAACCATCATGATTTTCTTAACGATAACATCATCAATGGCTTTGTTTGCTGAAGTGAATTACCACACTTTATTTGATAATGCCATTATTGAAAGTATCTTCCAAACACGCTCAGATGAAGCATGGTCGTATGTTAATTTACACTCTATAACCTATATCGTCGTATTTGGTTTACTACCCAGTATTTGGATCGCTTGTGTAAAAATAACCAAGCGTAAAACCTTTTTAAAAGAAATCATTGCTCGAATTATTCTTATTGGCATAGCAATGACAGTATTACTTATTATCGCACTCACTAACTATAAAAGTTATGCCGCAGTAGGTCGTAATAACCATTATTTAAATAGAATGATCATTCCAGGCCATGTTTACGCTGGTGGAAAATACTTATACAAAGAGTTTATTTACAAGCCTCTACCCTACAAAAAGCAAGGCTTAGATGCAAAACTACTGCCAACTAAAAATCATAAACCAACGTTATTTGTTATGGTGTTAGGTGAAACTGCTCGTACTTATGACTACGCTTACAACGGCTATAAGCGAGATACTAACCCTTACACTAAAAACGAAGGCATTATTTCATTTAAAAATGTTGAATCTTGCGGCACTTATACAGCACTATCTGTTCCTTGCATGTTCTCTAATTTGACACGCGCTCACTACAATCAAGATCGCGCTTACAGCCAAGATAATGCCGTTGATATTATCCATCGTGCTGGCGCTGAAGTATTATGGATTGATAATGATGGTGGTTCAAAAGGCGTTGCCGCTAGAGTACCGTATGTAACAACTGACACGTCACAACACAATCAATACTGTGATGGAACAAGTTGTTACGATGGCGTAATGCTAAAGAAAGCTGCTGATTTTATTAATAAAGATGATAAGAACAAATTATTAGTATTACACTTAATTGGTAGCCATGGTCCAACGTATTTCCAACGTTATCCAAAACAGTTTGATCGATTTAAACCGTCTTGTAATCGTAGCGATATTGAAAACTGTACTGACCAAGAAATTAAAAACGTTTATGACAACACGATTCTCTATACCGACTATGTCGATGAACAAGTTATTAAGCTCTTGAAGAAAAATGAAGGGAAATACAATGTAGCAATGCTATATATGTCAGACCATGGTGAATCTCTTGGTGAAAATGGTTTTTATCTACATGGTGCACCTTACCCAATCGCACCGAAAGAACAAAAACATGTGCCATGGTTACTGTGGATCCCAACCCAATATGCTCAACAAAAAGGCATTAACCTTAGTTGCCTAAGAAGCAAAGAAGACATTGGCCACTTATCACACGATAATTTGTTCCATAGTTTATTAGGGCTTTATGGCGTTCAGTCTAAGGTGATCAATCCTACACTTGATATTAGCGCAAGCTGTCGAGTTCCATCTTAAACGACTAAGATAACAGTATAATTTAATGTATACTTATACATCTCGTATAGGTATACATTTTAAATTTGAGTATATAATGAAGCTCTTGATCATCGAAGATTCATCCGCATTGCGTCGTAGTTTAGTTGTAGGATTCAATAACTTAGGTATAACAACGGATGAAGCAAGTAATGGTACTGATGGGCTCAGCTTAGCACTCAATAATCCCTACGATATTATTATTCTAGATCTCATGCTGCCAGGTATTGACGGGATGGATATCCTAAAACAACTCAGAAAATCAGCAATACAAACGCGGATAATTATTCTTTCCGCTAAGAACCAACGCCAAGATCGCATTGATGGTCTAATCCAAGGTGCTGATGATTATCTTACCAAACCCTTTTCTTTTGATGAGTTACACGCCAGAATCCTTGCTATCTCCCGCCGTGGTTTAATTAATAACTTCACAAACACCATTACTATTAATGGTTTTATATTAGATTCAAATAAAATGACACTGCGTTATGAAACAACCGATATCGAATTAACACCAAATGAATTTAAAATAGTTGAATATATTTTCAATCATAAAGATCAAATTATGAGCACATCAATGATCAGCGATAATATTGCTAATAATTTTGATTATATATCTAAAAATACTATTGAAGCGCATATATCTACAATACGAAAAAAAATAAAATTGAAAATGATCACTGCAACCTTTCCAATTAAAAATAAACGTGGTTTTGGCTATTATAGTGAAGGGTAAATAATAATAATGAAAACGCGCTCAATAAAAAGAAACCTCATTAATTCTATTTCAGCTATTTTTGGCTTATTTATTATCATTGTGTTTACCTTTGTTGATGTCAGTGTTGATGATTGGGCTCAGCAACAGTTCAAATTTGAACTACAAGAAAAAACGAATCAAATTAAAACATCAACTCATGAGAATACGGCATCGACCAGTGATAACTCAAATAACCATTATGTTTATCAAATATGGAAAAATAATCAAACAATTAAACGTTCAGCATCTCTTCACCCCTATCCTGAACTAGATTTACTGCATACTAAAATCCCCATTAATTCTTATAAACTCGTTAATGTAACAATGCAGAATAATGAGCCTGGACAAGCGCTGCTATCTTCATATATTCATAGAAATAAAGATGGATCAAGTGACTATATGTATATTACGGTCTCAACATCGACCAAAAGTCTTGATCGTATGACAGGACTATTAGATATATTACTTATCGGCAGTTTTTTATTCTCAATGATCATCATGCGTATTGTAGCTAAAAAAATTGTTCAGAAAGGTTTATATCCTTTAGAATCCTTAAATAGACAAATTAAAAAATTCAACAACAATAACACTTATTCAAATAACGATTTTGCATTTTATGAACATAAATCTTATTCAGAAATAGATTTAATCATCAAAGAATTAAATAACTTTCTTACGAACAACAGAAATAATATTGAAAATGAAAAGCGGATCACATCTGATATTGCACATGAAATAAAAACCCCGATTGCAGAGCTGATTACGTTAACTGAAGTCCACCAGCGCTTTCCTAATGATGCCAGATTAGCAGAAACATTTACTGATGATATTTTACAGATATCCAATAGAATGCGAGTTATTGTTGAAAATTTATTATTACTTCAGCGAACATCATCAACGATTGAACTCTACAAAGAACCGATTGATATCACCTTATTACTAAATAGCATTCAGCATGAACTTACGTTTAAATATCAAGATATTGCAAATAGAATACAGCTTAAAGCACACTTAGATACAGTGATTATTGCCGATAACTTTAGCCTAAAAACAATCTTAACTAACCTTATTGATAATGCTTTATTTTACAGCCCACCCGCCTCTACCATTCAAATAAATGTGCTTAATAATACGCACAATATCATTATCGAAGTGATAAATATTGCGACGATCAACTACTCAGAAACTGAAATTAAAAAGTTAATTCAACCTTTATATCAATATGATAGTTCAAGATCAGATGATAACCACTACGGTTTAGGACTATCGATTATTAATAATATTTGTAAGATTAATCAATACCCATTGTCGATCACACAAACAATAACGGGTGATTTTACGGTTACAGTATCTATTGCTCAATAAAGAGAATAAAACCACACCTTATCAATTAAAAATAAGATGTGGTTTTCTCTATTTAGATCGTCGACAATTCGATATTAGTCGCTTTATATATACGACAAGGCAAGCCATTAATATAAAAACTACCTATATCTGAATGAGTACCGGTATCTGTACTCGTTAATACATTATAATTTGATATAAAAGCACCTGATAATTGCTTACTTTTCATTTCAGGAAACCACCAACTCAAATCCGCAATAATGGTATCAATATTTAAATTATCATCAAATTTAACTCGTTGATAAATAATCTTGTCTGGCGCAGTTTCTATTGCCGCAATATCACCCTCTTTTAAGTGCTCCTTTTCCCC
Source organism: Photobacterium carnosum (assembly GCF_021236965.1). NCBI lineage: Bacteria > Pseudomonadati > Pseudomonadota > Gammaproteobacteria > Vibrionales > Vibrionaceae > Photobacterium > Photobacterium carnosum. Next base: position 105,408 of record NZ_WMDN01000012.1, read on the forward strand.
TAACGATGAATGAATTTTCACAATAGGCAAAGGATGCCTCGCTCTTAATGATGATATTTGACGTCCATGAGAAAACATATAATGTCGAGATTTAGCCGTAGTGACTCTTAATGGATAGCGATCTGTTACGGATAAATTAGGTCTATATACGGGAATAGGATCCAAGGTTAATTCATGCAATTTTTGGCTATATAATTCAACTTTCCCTGAGGGCGTATCAAAACCTACCGATAAATAAGATAATGTCTGTTGGTTCTCAACAGCTGCAAGAATGCTTGTTTGTGCTTTTAATTGCATTAAATCAATATTAACGGGTGATAACGCTGATTTCCAAAAATCATTGTCATTATAAACAGGCATGATCCCCATTGCATGACCAATTTCAGCAATAATTTGATGATCAGGCTTTGCATCACCAACCTGTTGTAATGACGCCTGATAATGAATCGATCCGTCTTGTCCTTGAGTCACACCGGCATACTCAAAAAAACTGGCAGCGGGCAATACGATATCCGCCATCATGGCTGTTGGCGTCATAAATAATTCAGATACCACTAAAAAATCAAGTTGCTCAAAAGCCTGCTTAACTTTATTACTGTCAGGCCAACTGGTCATTGGATTAGTACCAACAATCAACCCTGCTTTTATCGAATAAGGCTGACCTGTTAACATCGCATCCATTAAGCCCTGACTGGTGGCTCTGAAATACTCAGGGATCGGTGGAGATCCAACACTGCGCTGTCTGATCGTTGGCGATATTTGATCAACATCTTGTGGATCATAAGGCCACCTACCATTAACTAATGATTTGCCTTGGGGTTTTGATTGTCCGCCTTGAATTTCAATATTACCGGATAATGCCATTAATATTGCAATAGCCCGATTAACTTGAAAACTATCCGGATTATGGTCAAGCGCATTACCTGTTATTATTACCGCAGATTTAGCGTTGATATATTGCTGTGTAATATCAGTGATCATCTCAATGGATAATTGACACTCATTAGCAAGATAAGATAAATCTAATTGATCAATATGGCTTTGTAATGCTGAAAATCCATAACAAAAATCAGCAACAAATGCGGTGTCATACCACGCTTTATCGATAATAATTTTAATCATTGCCATCGCTAACGCAAGATCAGATCCTGGCACCAGCGGTAACCAATAATTTGCATTTTTAGCATGGTGTGTTTGTTGAGGATCAATACAAATCGTTGTAGCACCATGCTCTATTGCATGGTTAATAGCCCGCATTTCAGTAAAACGGGTATTATGCTTATTAACACCCCAAAATATAATACAATCAGTATGTTGATTAATATCAGCTCCCGGATTATAGCCTAGCGTATATTCTTTACCGTATTTTGATGGTGCCCAACAGACTGTTTCAGGACCATGAATATTAACGCTATTAGCAGCATTGGCTAATTTCAATAACTGAGTATTAATAAAATCTTTTGAGTAGCCGTAACTAAAAAATAAGCTATTGTCACCAAACGTATTTTGAGTGTGATTAAACTTTAAAGCAATTTCATCAAGCGCTTGCTGCCAACTGATCGTTATCCATTGATCTTCACCACGCTTACCTGTGCGCTTTAATGGTTGAGTTAAGCGTTCAGGATGAAGCATAATATCAATAGCATGAAGCCCTTTTTTACATAATGCGCCATGCGTAACGGGATCGCGTTTATCGCCTTTTATTGAGTATTGATTATGCTCATTATAATGAACATTAATACGGCAACCAGTACTGCATAATCCACATGTTGTAGTTATAACATTGTTCATTATACATTCTCTGATAAGGTTGGAATTAATACTGTTTTACCAATAGCAACAGACATCAAAGTAATTAAAGGAACAAGCCACACATATACCGCATAAGGCGCATATACAAAGGGACTAACACCTAATGTTGCCGTCATAAATGCCCCTGCCGTTGTCCATGGAATCAACATACCAGAGGTCATTGCGCCTTCATTAAGTAATCGGCTTAACATATGTGGGGATAAACCGCGATCAGCATACACTTCTTTATAAAGTGAACCATTTAAAATCATTGAGATATAAACTTCACTGGTTGCCATATTACCAAGTACACAGGTAAAAAGCGTGGTTGCAACCAAACTAAAAGTAGAACGAATATGCGGTAAAATACGTTTTAATAATACGCGAAGAAAACCAACATGCTGTAATAACCCACCCATACCTAATGCAATAAAAGCTAAAGAGAAAGTCCACATCATACTTTGGATCCCACCACGAATAAGTAACTTATCGAGAAGAGGATCGCCAGATGGAATTTGATACCCCATATTTAAGGATGAGAATATTTGATTTAATGGTTGGCTCTGAATAATTACCGCAATGATCGCACCACAAAAAATACCACAAAATAAGGCTATCTGTGAGGGTACTTTAAATAAAGTCATTCCCAATGTGATTATTATTGGTAATAGAACAATAGGAGTAATCTGAAAAATATGGCTAATTGTATTTTGTAATTCGACAATATGATTTACGCTCGTTGTCCCCATTCCAATATAGTAATTACCCATAAAGTAATAGATAACTGTCGCGATAATCACTGTCGGTAAGCCAACAATAGAAAGTGATTTAAGATGGTCTTGTACTTGGCTACCAACAGTGGCTGATGCCAATATAGTGACGTCTGAAACAGGTGATAAATTCACCCCAAAAACCCCACCAGAAATGATCATACCGGCGATAACAGGCAAAGGAAAACCTAAGCTTAACCCCATACCAATTAACGCGACGCCAATCGTAGAGGCTGCGCCCCAATTCGTGCCTGTCGCATAAGTGATTGCACAACAAACTAAAAATCCTGCGGGTAAGAAATAAGCAGCGGAAACAAAATTAAGACCATAATAAATTAAGGCAGGAATAGTGCCGGATAAAATCCAAACACCAATGATCATACCAATAAGAATAAAAGCAAACATTGCGCCTGTTGCTTCTTTTAAACTATCACCAATAAGATCTATTTGTTTAGTGAGACCATAACCACAACGATAACTAAATAGCATCGTAAGAACAACGGTACAAATTAATAAGATATGCACATCAAGGCCTGCATATAATATTCCAGCCATTAATATAAGAGTAATCATACTTAATAAAAAAGATGATTCTGTGACAGTTGGTAATCGGGGTGTATCTGACAGCATGGTTTAATTCCCATGGTACATGAAAGTGAGCGAATAATTATACAGATTAAATGTACTCTGTATTGAAATATAACATTCATAAACATGCAATATATTTAGATAATCAATCATTTATAACATCAGAACTACTGTCGATTACATTTAGTGCATTTTCATCTTACTTGGCGACTTAACACAAATTGTTCTATGAGCAATGTAAACATTATTATCATTGCTCATTAATGTTAGGATCTTATAAATAATCTACATTTTTATATGATCATCATTTTGATCTATTCCGATCATTTGTTGGATCCCTTTCGTCATTATTTCCATAAATAACCGCAATCTTTTCGAATAATAATTTGAATATGGATAAACAAAATAAACAGGTAATGGATCTGCTTGCCAATTTTCTGCAATATGGACTAGTTGGCTAGTCAATAAATAAGGTTTAACTAACCATGACGATATTGCACCGATACCAAGTCCACCTTTAATGCATTCCAATGCTGAATAAAGATTATCGGTTGATAGAATCGGATCAAGCCCTAATACCGATAACTCATTTGATAGCGTATTTTTTAGTGCTAACTCATGATTATAAAATGTACTAACCGCGATCCAAGGCCATTGTTGTAACTCAGAAATATTCTTAATATCACCGTATTTTTTTATGACTTCCGGTGCTGCGACAATAATACGTGGCACATAGCCAATCAGTTTCGCCACAACATTTGGATTTGTAATCGCCCCGACATGAATAGCACAATCAATATTATCGGCAAGAAAATCAGGTGAAGTATCATTCAAAAGCCAATCAATACGCATTTCAGGATAAATTGTTAAATATTCCATTAACGGTTTGATTAATTGTTGCTGTCCAAAAGCATGTGGGGCTCTTACTCTTAATCGGCCTTTAATTATCGCAGTATCACTTCCTACCGTATCTTCTAATATCGACCACTGCTCTAACAATTGCTTGGCATATTGATAGCAGGTATCCCCTTCATCAGTTAATTTTAATTGATGCGTAGTACGTAACATTAACTTGCATTTAAATATTTGTTCTAACGATTGTAAACGTCGACTAACCGTGGGCTGAGTCGTCTTTAGCTGTTTTGCCGCAGCACTTAAACTGCCAGCTTCAACTATTCTCACCCACGTTGTTAGTAACAAAATTCGATCAAGATTTTTAGGATTATGTATATTCATACGTTGAGTGTATAACAATTTTACGATGGTGCCCTCTATAAAAGAGATATCGCTTCTGTCATATTCCTATTAGACATTTTTTGCACACGGATACAACAATGACACTTAAGGCTAATACGCTGAAAAATAATGAAACATTACCACTTAAACAATTATTTGGTTTATCCGTTGGTGCCGGATTTAGTGTTGCTTCAATTTATTATAGCCAACCTATTATCAGTTTATTATCACATGCCTTTCATTTAAAAATCAGTGAAGTCGGACTCGTACCCACGCTAACGCAAATAGGCTATGCATTGGGCATTTTATTTCTTGTCCCTTTAGGTGATATGGTAAATCGTAAAAAATTGATCATCTCTAAATTAATATTCCTTTGTGCTGCATTGTGGTTATGTAGCCTTACATCTACCTTTCCAAATTTATTAATAATGAGCTTATTAATTGGTATTTTAGCCACCTCAGCACAAGATATCGTTCTCGCGAGTACGGCAATTACACCACCAAGTCAACGAGGGAAATCAGTCGGTATTGTAATGACAGGATTGTTATCAGGCATACTCTTATCGCGCGTATTTAGCGGTATTATTGGTCAATTTTGGGGATGGGCTGTTATATTCCAACTTGCAGCAGCGTCGATTATGGTCTTGATTATCTATTTTTATTTTTCATTACCAACAATGCCCGCTCAAAACACATTAACGTATAAACAAATAATGGGATCCTTAAAACCACTATGGCATCAATATCCACAATTAAGACAATCAGTCATCGCTCAAGGATTACTATCAGTTGCATTTAGTGCATTTTGGACAACACTAGCGGTATTTCTTTCTCATCATTATGGCTTAGGCAGCGCAACGGCAGGGGCTTTTGGATTAGCTGGGGCAGCAGGCGCTATCGCAGCACCTCTAGCTGGCGGATTATCTGATCGCTTAGGCGCAAATAAAATACTATTAGTCAGTATAAGCGTCGTTATATTCTCATTTATCGCGATGTTATTTATTCCATTATTGACCGTACATATCCAAATAGCGTTTTTAGTTATCTGTGTCATCTTGTTTGATTTTGGTATTAACTCATCGTTAGTATCACATCAAACGATTGTTTACAGCCTAAAACCTGAAGCTAGAGGACGCCTTAATTCGATCTTATTTACATTTGTATTTATTGGAATGGCAATAGGATCAGCTGTCGGCGGCTACCTTTACCAGCATGTAGGATGGAATGGCGTTTTAGTGCTTGCTATCGTAACGCCATTAATCGCATTAATCATCAGAATGAAACCCATCGCACACACACAATTAGCTTAATTTTTCTATATGGATAAGGTGGTTAAATAAAACTAATCACTTTATTCATAACACATTGTATATTTTAAATCTTTGCCACAAATAAACATACTCATGATGTTTTTTATCACACATACGCCTTAACTATCTGAAATATAAAATAAGAACACCGACAACATAAGATAACTATTCTTTTCTTTATCTACAGCTATCCTATATTTATATTCACTTATTCAAAGTGTTATAACGATATCTTCTGCATTATCTGTTTTGATATTCTAAAAAATAATGAGATTATGCACGTTGATTATATATTGTCATATGAAAGCGAACTATCAATGCAGAACAAAGTACATAATATAATGGCGTGGCGTCAGGATCTTTTCGCAGGATTATCCGTCGCAGCTATTGCATTACCAGCCCAAATGGCAACAGCACATTTAGCTGGTTTCCCAGTTATTTATGGTTTATATGTTTTTGTTGTATCCAGTCTTGGCTTTTTCCTTTTTGGCTGCAATCGTTATTTATCTTGTGGTGCTGATTCAACCATCGCACCTATTTTTGCCGTGAGTCTTGCAAGTTACGCAACATTATTCAGCGTACAATACATGGCATTGGCTTCGTTATTAGCATTACTTGTCGGAGGAATTTTACTGTGTGTCTATGCCTTTAAATTAGGCTGGGTTGCCAATTTACTGTCTTACCCAGTAACGTTGGGCTTTTTAGCGGGAGTCTCAATACATATCATTGTTAGCCAACTACCCTCAATTTTAGGCTTACCACATAATTCATCATCACCCTTTCAAGCGCTTTATCATTTAGCATTACACATAGAGCAGCTAAATATTATTACAACCTTTATTGGCGGTGGCGTATTTGCTTTTATTTTTTGGTTTAGTCGCCAATATAAACGCTTTCCTGCCGCACTGATTGCTTTGGCGATCAGTATTACAATTGAAATGGCTTTAAATGCACACAGCATTAATATTCCAACATTATCAAATCCAGCAGGGTTTGAACTTCATTGGGCTTTTATTGGCCTACCTTGGCATCAAGCATTAACAATTTTTCCGTTAGCATTATTGATCGCCATGATTTGTATTGTCCAAACATCAGCGGTGTCTAGCACCATTAAAGATCGCAACACTACGCCCAATTTTAACCGCGACTTTGCAGGTATTGGCTTAGGTTCGGTTTTATCAGGTTTAATCGGAGGCTTCCCTGGTAATGCTAGCCCACCACGTAGCATGTTAATTCAACAAGGTGGCGCACACTCAAAATGGGCAGCATTATTTTCAGCTGCTGTTATTTGCCTTGTGTTGCTCTATGCTCAGAACATTTTCCATTTAATTCCCAAAGCAACCTTAGCTGGAATTTTAATGTATGTAGGTTTGAGTATTTTCAAATGGAATGAAATTAAGCGGATTTACCATCAAAATCGTCAAGAATTCTATTTATGTTTAGCAACAATGTTAATGATCGTTACTTTCAGAATTGATATTGGGGTAATGTTTGGCGTTTTATTATCATTACTACACAGTGTATTTATTATCACTCGACCAAATTGTGAAGAGTTATTTCGAGAGCCTGACTGCGATCATTGGGGTCACCGTTCACGTTTAAATCCAGAACAGAATTTATCAGCCGAAGAAGATATTGCCGTACTTCATTTTTCAGCACCATTATATTTTACAACCTTCTCATATTTTGAAGAACGTATTTTAAATTTAGCTAATACTCGCACTTTACTGCGTTTAGTGATTATTGATGCAAGCAGTATTAGTGATATGGATTTAACAGCAGTTGATAAAATTGAAGTATTAAATCAAAAACTAACCCACCGAAACGTTACATTACTGTTTGTTAATATTGAGCATCCTAGGTTTAGACGCTTAGTTGAAACAACCCATTTATTAAAAATATTAGATCAAAAAACAGAATATACGAGCATTAAAGAAGCAATTATGGCTTATCGTTAAGCCTAAAAAGACAAAAAAAGATGGGACAGCCATACATTACGCTTTATAAAAGTGTAATCGATTTGAATAAATAACAATGAGTTATCACAAAATAGCGATCTTATGGGTGTCCTGTCTTTTCTTTTTATCAATAATTGCAGCTTGAACTAAGTGCCTACTTTTCAGCACACACCTAGCCTTTGGAATTAATATTAACTATTTGCTTGTTGTTGCAATACTTTCTCAGCTTTCACTAACTCAGCATAAGTCCAACCAGCAGCTTCTGTTTTAGTCATTAATTCACAGATATCAGAGATTTGAAATACATCTTCTGAATTATCAGTATAAGTCACCACTAATTGTTGATCTTTCATATCCCAAGCTTCAGGATCTTTTTCACCAATAAGCCCGTCTAAATAATCACCTAGGCAACAATGCACCACAAAAAAGTGCTGCATTTGTACTTCTGAAACACCCAGAATGATAGCGGCTTCAACATAGTCATACATATATGTTGCTGATTCAGTATCTACAAAAAACTTAGAACCTTCAGCATCCCAATACTCAAAGTCTGTAATTTTAGAAGCGACGTAAGACTCAATTGCGTTTACAACAACACAATAATCACCGACCATTGACTCATATTTGTTAGACATAACTACCTCTTAAATGATGCTTACACATGTAAATACCTTAATGATTAAGTAATTATACCCAATACCGAGTCTGATGAAAGCAGGCAACAACAACTTTAACTATAAGAAAATCCTAACCTTATCAGCATTAACTATTTTAATTCTCAATTTTCAAACAAAAAATAGCATCAAAAAACACAAATGACGAGATTTATAAATATATAAATCAATTAAATAAATATAGATATACGCTCAATCATTCCCCTCTTGATATTTGTCATACAATACTATTGGTACTTCATTTATATTACTTGAGATTTATATCATTACATAAAGAACAATCATTATGACAAATAATAAGCTTGGCCTACTTTACAGTAGTATTACACTTTTATTCTGGGGGATATTGCCTATTGCACTAAAACTTTCTGAAAAATTTATTGATGCAACATCATTGAGTTGGTTCCGTTTCTTTATTGCTTTTATTATCCTTTTTATTCTTCAATTAACCTCTAATAATTTGCAGCAATTTCGAAAAATAACCATAAAGGAAATCATTAAACTTTTATTTGCAGGTATTTTTTTAACACTTAACTATGTTACTTTTGTATTAGCCTTAAAATATTTATCGCCAGGAGAAGCACAGCTCAATTTTCAAGTTGCTCCTTTTTTTCTTGCCTTTGGCAGTCTATTGTTTTTTAAAGAACGCTTAACGGCGATTCAACTATCTTGTTTATTTACACTCGCTGTTGGTATCATTCTTTTCTTCCATCCCCATATTAGCGGACATATAAATACAGATAGTAAAGTATTAATTGGTGTAGGTATTATTGAGTTTTCAGCATTATCTTGGGCGTGTTATACCCTTTTACAAAAATCACTAATGGCTAAAATATCAACCTCTAATGTTTTACTGTGTGTTTTTGGTATAGGTATGGTCCTATTAACACCATTAACGGATTTGACTCAATTTACCGTACTAACAACGTTTGATTGGAGTATTGCTTTATTTTGTGCATTCAATACGTTAATTGCTTATAGTGCATTAGCTAAAGCGTTAGTTTTCTGGCCGGCAGCTCAAGTCAGTGCTGTTGTTGCTGTTGCCCCAGTGATCAGTTTTATATCAACAGCATTTGTTGTCACAATGGGATGGTGGCCAAATATTATAAAAGCGGCTCATCTCACTTCATTATCAATAATAGGTATTATCGTCATTGTTGGCTCTGTCGCAACCATGCAATTATTACCGCATTTATTGAAAAAAAAGAAGCCGATTGAACAGCTTAATTAATTGTTCGTCATCTTATAATTAACAACAAAAAGGGTGGCTCATTAGGCCACCCATCAAACATGCCATTAAAAAGTGTGAAAACGACTACATCGCTCTTTCTACATTAGATACATAATCTGGCAAATTTGTTACATAAGGCGCAAACCATGCCCCTTTAATACCATGTGATTCACAGTCTACAATACAAATATCATCATTCTGGCTTTCGACAACACCGAGAATAAGACCATCGGCTTCACCCGTAATATTGATAGATACATCAAACCAGTATGTAGAACTTTCTTTATTACAATCTTTACCAGAAAAAACAGCCTTCATTTGTCTCTCCAAATCATAAATTCATTAACATTACTATCAAGATGGAAAATAAGAACAACCTAACATAACACTATGAATACAATAACAATTGTTGCCTATTCTCTTGAACTGATATTATGTTATACCCCAAAAGAATTCACTACTTAGTCATAGATCACATAACCGAATGTTAAAATCCCAAATACAATCACAATCTCTATTATTAGGTATTTATTATTTCTAATAGTATTCTTAAAAAGAATCCACAACACCTTTACGAGTGAAAAATGAATAAAGGATTTACACTAATAGAACTAGTTATTGTTATTGTTATTCTCGGTATTTTAGCTGTCACAGCAGCCCCAAAATTTATGGGGATCAGCTCTGACGCCCGTAAAGCAAACCTAGATCAACTAGCATCCACACTCAAACTTCGGCAAAATTAGCTCATACAAAAGCTATTCTTGCAGGCAAAGATAATACTTCAGCCATAATTAAAATTGCAGGTAGTAATATAAGAATGGCTCAAGGCTATCCTACTGCAACAAAAGATGACATTGTTCAAGTAATAACAGATGCTAATCAATGGCATCCGATGGTTCCATCAGTAAATATTTTGGCTAACTTACATAAATCTGTCGCTGGTTTAATGATGTTCTCTCAATACCCTATTAATAAAATGTCAGCTACTGAAGCTTTTAACACCCAATGCTTTGTTCTATACACTGATTTAAGTACAGCAGCAAAATCTCAAACAGGCTCGTCATCAAGCCATAATAGTAATAAACATGAGTTAGGATTAATCAAAAAGACGATATGTTATTTACTCTCATGGGTAGGTGCAGATCAGTATGTCGGCTTTTGTCGAAAACCTAGCGATAACAATGACAAAAAATCAGGAATACAAATTAATAAGAATTTTGGTACAGACGGACCTGAAATTTCCATAGTTTCAAAAGGGTGCTAATTTTATTACTGTTACCTACGATAAGCTGAATTATGATAGTAATAATTAGTTATTACTTTTTTAGCAAAGACATATTCTATTTTTATCAGTGGTCAATTCGACCATTGATATGATAATAATAAAGATTATCTACAATAAAAATCACTAAGGGCATCGTATGTACATTGCAATGAACCGTTTCAAAATTCGTTTAGGTTCTGAACAAGAATTTATCGATATCTGGAAAAATCGTGAAACTTATCTCGATACTGTCCCTGGTTTTCAGTCATTTAATTTACTGCAAGGAGCATCTAATGATGACTATACCTTGTTTGCTTCTCATTCAGTATGGGACTCTCGCCAAGCATTTGAAGAGTGGACACAGTCAGAACCATTCCGAAAAGCCCATGCTAACGCGCGTGGCAACAAAGATATTTATTTAGGCGCACCTAACTTTGAAGGTTTTGAAAGCTGCCTTTAAGCTATTGATCAATAAATATCGCCACTAACATAAAGCCCTTAATACATAAACGGATAGTTAGTTTATTCATTAAGGGCCTTTTATTTACGCAATAACGCTGACAGCCAAGCCCCATCAAGTTCAGCAACCCATTGCCCTCTCGTTGTGCTAACTGCCGCGCCAATTGCTGTACACCTTGAATATCTCACCACAATAAGTAACATCCGCCATTAATTGACAGACAATCGCTTCTTCAGTTATACCCTATTGTGCAGTAACAATAAAAACACCTCGCCCACTACAACTCACAGAAATTTACTGTAGGGAATGAAGATAATGGCTGTAATTATTATCTACTTTCTTTAACATCTTACCGTGGAGATTATATTTATAGATTTACCAGTAAAATTAGGTTATTGCTCATTTTTTATTATTTTTAAAATAACACTAACATTTTGTTCATTAGTATTTGCTAAGGCAATATCATCTATCTTTGTCGTCGTTTGAGATCGGTATAATCGCGCATATTCATTTAATGCCAATATCAACTTACTATTTACACTAATACTTCTATTTTGTTTTATTGTATTTAAAGAATATGTAATTAACACTTCATCATTTTTTATTGGTATAACCATGATTGAACTAGTACATAACTGAACATCACCACAAGTCATAAAACTTTCTTCAATTTCTGATTTTACAAAAACATTAAAGTTATGATTAATTATATTATTCTTATCTTCATAACTAATATTAAACATCGCTATATAATCAGATCCTTTAGAATGTCCACTATCAATTATAGATTCTTTAAATTCTTTCGAAAAAGAAAGAGATGCAAATAAGAATAAAAACACATAAAATATATTTTTCAACCATATTAATACATTAATCATAAATACATTCCCTATTATAGTTATGCTTATTCACTACATATAATAACAATTAGTGTTATTTATTTTTAGTACAACTTTCCGAATACATTTGTCGGTAAGAACGATGTTCTAGATCTATCGCACTCAAACCAAACTTATTGGCTAATATAATCAATTCAGACCGATAACCATCAAGTAAGCTTTCATTATCAGTCATAATGGCAAATTCAGCGAAGTCACCTACCCCATCAAGATGATCGACAGTAATATGAAACTTACCCACAAAATAAATACTGCGGGTTTTCTTCATCGCCAATACAATTTGATAACCCATTGTTGTCAGCATACTTTTCGCTTTATTCACATCAGTAATATTTACGGCTTCACAGCGGTCAGCTTCTGGTCCTTTTACGATCCAAAGCTTAATACCTGACGGTGCCATTTCACGAATACAGAGACTTTTATTTTCAGCCAAAAGCTGTTGTTTTGGAGTGTCAAAGTAACAATCAGATTCTATATTATCTTGAAGCATAATTTCATACGTCATTGATTTTAATATCGCTAAAAACTGAGATGTAGACTTCAATCGATATTTAAGCTCTACTTCAAATTTACCATTAAAATGCTCTGAGACCATAATTACGACTTACTGAATTATAAAGAGCGCAGACTAACACACCAATCCAGAAGTTTATGTTAACTATGTATGATTACTATTGATAACAAAAAAACCAATAGCATTTAAATAACGAGGACAACCAAAACATAGGACAGCCATATCTGTAATTATTAAGGCTCCCTACTATTTTATGGAGACTTACTGTAGAAAATGAAGTGGTAGACATTAATTTTATAGCGAATGATAACGGTGATAAAAACTCATTCACGAGTTGATCTAAATAAACCTACTTTAGCTATCTTAACGACTCACAATACGTGATTGATATCGTGTTCCGCATCAGTAACCATTTATGTCTCAAACCACTAACTATTTATGGGTGTCCAAAACGATACTGGACACCCACATCTTATGTTATTTAAAGTCTCAACGCGCTAATAATAGATTTCCTATCACCCTCTCGAGTATTTACAGTCGGGAGTAACGATAGGCAGCTTTAATATTACAACAAATAATAACGTTGATTATTTCTACTTTCTTGCATAAAGAGTTATGGGTGTCCTATGTTTCAATTAACTACTTTGACCATTCAATGCCAATTTAATACGTTGATGCGTACGATAGTTTGGAATCGAAATAAATTGATTCTGAATCGGTTTAGATCGAGGGTTATCATAACCATAAATATCATGACGCATCTCTAACTGACCCGTTGGTGTTACCCAAGCCGTTAAGTAAGCCACATCAAGTTTTACATGCGTATCCAAGCCAATCTCACGGTGCTTATTGGTATTAATCATATCGTCAACAGATGGTAATGTCGGCATATTTTGATAAGACAAAATCATCGTAGCCATCTGACGTGGTTTTTGAACACGCATACAACCAGAGCTAAAATCTCGGTGATGGCGTTTGAACAATGGATACTCTGATTGTGATTCATCATGCATATACACAGCAAACGAATCAGGCATCAAGAATGCCACTCGACCTAAAGCGTTTTCAGGGCCGGTATCTTGACGGAACTGATGTGTAAATGTCTTTGGGTTCACTGTTGCCCAGTCTATTGAAAGTGGTGGCACGACAGAGCGATTACTCCAACTTTCAATAACATCAATACGGTTATTCTTTAGAAAATTAGGATTCGCTTTAGCCGCTGGAATAATATTCTTAACTTTAATTGTTTCAGGTACATACCAGTAAGGGTTAATCACAACCGTATTAATGTATGACTGGAACAAATTGGTTGGGCGTTTTGACATACCATCGATAATATTCGATTCAAACACAGGCTTGTTATTATCGTATAACGTCATTTTGAAATCAGGAATATTGACAATAATTTGTGGACCATTCCCTTCCAATTGCGCAAAACGTTCACGTTGTAAGTTCAATGCCGTAATACGCGCCAAGCCAGAATAAGGGCGTGTTAATTGGCTTACAACGTCAGGACCCATAATACCATCCATCTTCAAACCATAATTCCCTTCAAAGGTTTTAATCGCTTGATTCATCACTCCGATATTTTTAATCGTCGTTTGGGCAATAATCTGTTGATACTGAGGCTGAGTTAAATACCTCAAATTCCAAAGCACTGTTGCTACTTTAGGACCATAAGGGATGGAATCACCGAGGTAAACAACCTTATCAAAGTGAACATTACTCGAATCAAGTGGATTAGCTGGCAAGCTTAATAGGTGGTTAATCACCCCCATTGTTGGAACAAATTGCGAAGAAGGAATAAGAGAATTGATTTTTTGAGCCGTTAATGGGAAATAATTCTGCGCCATTTTTAATGTCAAAGGCATCAATTTAACTTGATGTGAATTGTATAATGGTCGAGGATCTTGCAGTAATTGATGCACATAATCCACGTAAACCAAATACGTATCGGTTAGTAACAGATCAAACCCACGCTGATCCGGCAATGCCTTTAACCTCTTTAACTCTTTTAGACGCTGCTTCATACCTGGTAGCGTATTGGAATCCGCAAGCGCTTGTAATTGCGGCATGATTGCATTGATAAGCACTGGGTTTAACCAGTACGGCATGAAGTTATTTTTGGCATACAGCGCATTCAAAATACTACCGTTACACACTTTTACCGTTGAGTTCGAACACAAAGACGTTGTGCTATTAACCGTAACGCCATCTAAAACATGCCAATCTAGCGCATTACTCGTCACATTATCGGCAGCCAAAGCTGATCCACAGGTTAATAATGCTGAAACAGTCATTACCGAACGAATCAATGTCGTTATTTTTTTTCGATTAAATTTCATTCAACGGTCCTTTACTAAAAAAGTAAGAATATGCTTTTTTAGCATTAAAAGCATTCACCATTAAAAGTGACAAAGATTTCAAGAATGATGAGTTGGCATAATTTATATTAAAAAGAGATAGATGAAAAATATTACGAGAAAAAGGTTATAGCGCTGGTTATTATTCACATTTCGAAAGTAAGCAACGAGCTATCCGTGATCTATTTAGCGCGTATTTGAGCCTGAAAGACGCAATGAAATAGTCATTCTGACACGCTGATGGTAGATGCCCTATCACCCTCACGAATATTTATTGTGGGGAATGACGGGCAACAGATGAGACTGGTTATTATCCGTCATCTCGGAAGTGAGGTACGAACTATCCGTGATCTACTCTGAAGTGGCATAGTCTATGCTGAACCTTCGTAAAAAATTGCGTCAATCATCGCAGCGCGACCTTCCCATACTTGTCGTTCTTTTATATCAGTAGGTCTTGGAGCCGACCACCAAACAGAATCGAGAATACGAGCAATGATATTGGGCCAGTATGTCTCAAAATTTACATTTGCAGGAATTCCAAAATCCTTACATAGTTTGTTACGATTTTGGCGATCCAAACAGACAAAGTAATCTGGGCGTTTCATTGCTAGTAATCTGCTGGCTATTGCGATCCCAGCGCCACCATCAGGAAAAGCTCGCTTGAACCCATCCACAAATCTCTCATAGTCTACTTCGCCCACAGGACCAGTTAAAGGGATCTGTTCGAGAGCTTCAGAAATAAACTCATTGTTAGTATTAATTCTGTTTTTAAACTTACCAGCGCCAACCATACTGCCAAACCATTTCCAATTTACTTTTGAATCTATCGTGATGCCTGCAACCTGTTTTCTCTGAAGCTCAGTAAAATCATTAAAGGAATGATTTTTAGTAAAGTATTCATTTACAAGGCGAAGAACATCAATACGACCATTGAATGACCCTAAAGAATCACTACTAACTTTTCTGTAGTATTCATCCCACTTAAGTGAAAATACGTCAGATTTTACGATGCTATCTTTACTCTGTTGTCCACCATAACTACCTTCAAGGCTGGAAAGCTTAGTTTTGTTCTTTTCCCAAATGTTTTTGTAATTGTCGAGTTCATATGAAGTCATTTTTTTTGACTCGGACCAATATACATCAATTATGTTTAGTAGGTCTTTGAGATTGCTTTTTGCCCCATGATCATCGCTTCCAAAATGAATGACAACTTCATAATTTCTTTTAAGTGCGGATAAAGTGAAGTTTGCGCTGCCAACTAAGCATTCCCACTCGTTTTCATGATTTAGAAATAAATACATCTTCGGATGGTAAATACCATCCGACTTCAGAATGAACCTTGCATTTTCGCTACCCATAAACGCTTCAATAAAGTTGGGATGCGTCTGAAAAAAATGTGTTCCCACGATCATTTTCGCAATGCGGTCTTGGTTAACGACGAGTTCACTCGAAGCTTTAGATCCCATAGAAGCCCAAGCGGTAGCTATATAGTATTTATTGTATCGCCTCATCAATTTAACAAGTGTTTTATCTATATCAGATGGTTTAGAGATGATTTTCATGGGTGCCCTATATTTGATGAGATGTGGTATTTCGTGGGTATCTTTTAAGTAACAAATTATCACATAGTGTACAGAGCTTTACGCTTGGGATGTTATGAGATCAATCGCATTATTGGTATTGTTAGTTGATTGTGCTGAAGCCTGATTCTGGAATACAAGCTGCCACAAAAAGTTTACCAAAGTCCGTCAAATGAATTTTACTATTGCGCTTAGTGCCAGTTTGTTGCCCCTCAATATGTATAGGAACTTCGTTAGTAACAGGCCATTTTATTAATGACAATGACTCTAAATGTGCGTAATAAATATTAAATGCTTCTAGATTAGCCAGTTTTTCTTTAGGTATTGTACTAGTTATAACCATATGATTTTCAAAACGATTAGCTTGACGATTCAAATCCATTTGATCAGTTATAATAAATTCCCCCTTACTTAACTCATACATTAGCAAAGCTTCATCAGGTGACAGTTGGCCGATGATTTGCCCAAATGAAGGATGAACTTGTGAAATAGTTTCTTTACTCATAGACTTTATTAGCAGTTCTTCAAACATTTCCCATAAAGGGTTGTTCAAATCTATATACTTCATCCGTTCAATACAAACCGATGTTAGTTCAGCTGGCGGCTGAACCTGTTGTTCAGCTTCAACTCGTTTATTGAGATTTTTTAAGAAAAACTCAAATCGGTCTTGAAACGTCGCGGCTAATTGTAAAGGAGCTAAAATTAATCGTGCACTTTTTACTAAGTCAGTTCCGATCTTACTGATCTCAACGACTGGAGATGACAAACCGTCATCATATATTTTTTCAACGACTTTCGAATTCGATAACTTCTCGACTATTTCCAATTCTTCTTTCATTTGTACCTCGTATTATGAAATTAGCTAACGCGGCCATAAACGGGCGAGGGTCCAATGACCGTAAGGAGCGAATTTAATAGCCTTATTTACAACGCACTTTACTTAAGCCCTAGGTATGCAGCTACAACGAGAAAAACCAAACCACCGACGATACGAACCACCCAAGGGTGCTTAATAAACTCGGCAAGCATCGTTAATGGTGTTCCCTCTTCAGGTCCACTGGATATATATGAGCCAGTCACGTCTTTACCACACTTATTAATTTCATAGTCACTATATCCATGCCCTGCACTTATAAAAACAATGCTTGAACTTGCACGATTGAACTCTTGGACACCTCTGAAGCTTTCGTCTTGAACAACTTTCAACTCTGCTTCATGTGAATTTTCTGTTTCAGTGATCTTCACCTGCGTGATTTCATTTGAAGAAAGTATGTTACCATCGTAATAAATAGAATTTCCAAGCTTGTAAGGCCTCACCAAATTTTTCTTAAGATCAGATACGGACAAATCCTTAAAGATACAAAGCCAACCATTCGAGCTTTTTGTTTTGATTGTAACGTGAAGGTAACTCATTACTCACCATCCGTGTAACAGTGTATTAACGGTATTCTTACTTTTACGTAAAAGAGTACTCTAAAGTTCCACAATCATAATCAATTTAATTAATAAATATCATGAGCTTGATTGCATTCTTTTGTTTCAAAGTGTTTATTTGAAATGTAGAAAGTAAGAAATGTATGTAATCAATTTGATTAAAACAGAACTCAAACGATAAAATCACCATGTATCATTATTATTGGTTATATACAGTAAATAAAACTAATCCAAAATCACGTTAATACGGTATGAATGAATATTTGATCTAACTCATAAAGGAGCAAATACACATTAGATTAATATTTAACACCAGTGAGATCACCAAGCCGATCAACCTGCAACACATTCACATTTCTAAAAACTATAATGCTTCATATTCGCACTATTTAAGATTTCGACACGTGGTAAATAGATTCCCTATCGCCCTCGCGGGCATTCACTGTAAGGAATGACGGGGTTGAATGAATAGTTTCATAATAGCTCTTGCAGAATATTCAATATTTAAAATAACAAAACGGAATAGAATTATAGGACTAAGTAAATTTAGTAGAAAATAACAACAGATATGAATATTACAGAAGGGAAAAAAGGAGGTAAAACTGAGTTCACCCCCATAGTTATAACTTATTGTATCTTATGGTTTTTAGCTAAGAAAGCATCTAGCTTATTAGCGAAGTTTTGGCGGTCAGCTTGTGTTAATGCAGACGGTCCACCAGTCTGAATTCCACTACTGCGCATGGTTTCCATGAAATCACGCATTTGTAGGCGTTGTTTGATGGTGTCTTTAGTGTAAAGCTCACCGCGTGGGTTTAGTGCGTGTGCGCCTTTGGTAATTAATTCATCAGCCAAAGGAATATCAGCGGTGATCACCAAGTCCCCTACTTCGCATTCCTGAACAATATAGTTATCAGCCACATCAAAGCCTTGCTCTACTTGAATCGAGCGTAGAAATGGTGATGGTGGTGTGCGGATATATTGATTCGCCACCAGCGTTACACTTATTTTAGCGCGATCTGCTGCGCGAAAAAGAATCTCTTTCACTACGTTTGGACATGCATCTGCATCAACCCAAATTTTCATAGATTTCCCTTAAATATTGAGATTACGTGAATGAACACGTTAAATGTATCTATAAAAAAACCGCCCTTAATAAAGGCGGCTTTTATTTAATTCTTTGGCTTAGGCCGCTTCATTAATAATGAAACTTAACCAATTAATGCTTTCTTAGCAATGTACTCATCGTAAGTGCCGTGGAAGTCTTCTACGCCATCTTTCGTGATTTCAATGATACGTGTTGCAACAGACGTTACAAACTGACGGTCGTGTGATACGAACATCAATGTACCTTTGAAGTGCTCAAGTGCAAGGTTCAAGGCTTCGATAGATTCCATATCCATGTGGTTGGTTGGTTCATCCATCAATAGAATGTTTGGACGTTGCATAATTAGCTTACCAAACAACATACGACCTTGCTCACCACCAGAAATCACTTTAACTGATTTCTTGATATCGTTTTGTGAGAACAGCATACGACCAAGGATACCACGAACAACTTGCTCGTCGTCGCCTTCTTTCTTCCACTGACCCATCCACTCTAGTAGTGTAATGTCTTCAGCGAAATCTGAGCTGTGATCCTGCGCGTAGAAACCGATATTGTTATTTTCAGACCACTTAACCATACCTGCCATTGGGTCCATTTTACCCGCTAGCGTATTAAGGAAAGTTGATTTACCAATACCGTTTTCACCGATGATAGCAATGCGCTCGCCCACTTCTACCAATAGATTTACACCATTGATAAGAATGTTATCGCCGTAACCTTGCTTTAGGTTCTCAACTTCAAGTGCGTTACGGAACAGTTCTTTTTCCTGATCGAAACGAATGAATGGAGATTGACGGCTAGACGCTTTAACAGCTGTGATTTGAATCTTGTCTAGTTGCTTTTGACGAGATGTTGCTTGTTTTGCTTTTGATGCGTTTGCAGAGAAGCGGCTTACGAACGTTTGTAGTTCAGCAATTTGTGCTTTCTTCTTCGCATTGTCAGCTTGTAACTGACCACGTGATTGCTCTGCTGCAATCATGTATTCGTCGTAGTTACCAGGGAACATACGCATCTCACCGTAATCTAAGTCAGCCATGTGTGTACATATGCTGTTTAGGAAGTGACGGTCGTGCGAAATGATGATCATTGTGCAGTTACGCGCAAGAAGAAGTTGTTCAAGCCATGCAATAGTATGGATGTCCAAGTTGTTCGTTGGTTCGTCAAGAAGCATGATGTCTGGGTTAGCAAACAATACTTGAGCCAATAACACACGAACTTTAAGACCTGGAGCAACAGCACTCATAAGACCAAAGTGTTGATCTTCTGAAATACCAAGACCAAGAAGAAGTTCACCTGCACGCGCATCTGATGAGTAGCCGTCCATTTCTGCGAATTCAACTTCAAGATCAGCAACACGCATGCCGTCGTCTTCTGTCATATCAGGCAGTGAATAAATACGGTCACGCTCTTCTTTCACAGTCCATAGTTCTTTATGGCCCATGATTACAGTGTCAATAACGCTGTAGTTTTCAAATGCAAATTGATCCTGACCTAACTTAGCCATGCGCTCGTTAGGATCAAGAGAAACAGTGCCACCAGATTGCTCTAGTTCGCCACCCAAGATTTTCATGAATGTCGATTTACCACAACCATTTGCGCCGATCAGGCCGTAACGGTTGCCACCACCAAATTTAACTGAGATGTTTTCAAATAATGGCTTATCGCCAAATTGCATTGTGATATTAGCTGTTGAAATCAATGTACTGTTTCCAAAATTTGTGAATATATCAAGCATTAAAAAAGCCGCTCAAGATAGGCGACTTTTTCTCTAAATTGTTGTCTAGTATAGCAGCTTTCGTGATATACATCACCCTAAATTAGTACTGCTATTTAGTAACCAATGATTAACGGCGAGAACGACCACCGTTACTGCGGCCACCACCATTACGACCACTGTTTGATCGTTCTTTATGCGCTGATGCTGCTTTTGCTTGTGATAGCAAAATAGACTCAACCGTTAATTCCATTGGTGTTTTGGGACTAATACCATGAGCAAACGTACGCATGCGTGGTGGAAGTTCAAATTCAGCTTCAGATGCGCGTGGCATACGTTTAAAACGAGACAAATAAAATGCCTCTACTTTTTCTCGTGCCCACTCTGTTTTTTTCAGATATTTAACACTACTTGCAATCGAAGGCTTCGTATTAAAGCAATTCATACGCATTGCAGTATCAAGAATTTCCCAGCCATAATGATCAACTAACTCTGTTAGCATTTTCTCTAAGCTAAGACCATGTAATGGGTTATTTTGTAATAATTGCTGCTCTAGCGTCATTTCTTTTGGCGCTTTTGGTTGTTCTAGCTGTTGTTCTAACTCTGACATCATTATTCCTAGCAGATATTGGCTGAGTGCTGGGTTATTATACTGGTAATAGTAGGCTACGTATCAACAAAAAATAGAAGTTTTATCTCTTCATCGTTTAATTGTAATCCATATTGATGGTTTTATTTACTTACGATCCTTGTAAGTCATCATTAATGCAAATACGTTTTTATATCGCAATAAAAAAAGATCGCTTTCTAATCATAAGAATAATGCTTATTCCCAATCGAGAATAACTTTACCTGACATGCCTTAACCCATAACGTCAAAGCCTTGCTGGAAATCATCAATCTTATAATGGTGAGTAATGATCGGCGTTAGATCTAGGCCACAAACTATCATCGTAATTAACCTTCTTTTAAATAACTAACGTACTCGATCAAACAACTTCCTACACTTATTGATTAAGTTTTGCAGAAATAGCGAAACTAAATTAAAAACAGCTAATACATCATTAGATGTCATACCACTTCCTTCAATTTTATCCATTAATCATGATGTTAATGATACACAGCTCTGACATTTGTAATCATACTATAGACTACTGAACAGGTTGTGTAGTAGCATCATTTTGCTTTGCTTTACTTTGATTTACTTATTTTAATTGAGAGAAAAATAATGCTTAAGAAAACCGGAATTTCTATACTATCTGCTGTTATTTTATTTACACAGGTAGGCTGTGCACAAAATGGAAGTTCTAATCCTTTTAGTAACGATTCAACAAATTCAAAAAATTTAGTCATTCAGTCTGCAACTGAAGAGCAGATTATGAAAGAAGCCACTGTTGCTGGTACTGTCGGTGGTGTTGCTGTATCAGCACTACTTATTAGTACAATTGGTAAGAATTGGCCCGCCCCTGTACAGCTAGCGGTTAGCATTGGTGGCACAATTGCTATTGCCAAAATTGCTCAGTTTGTCGCAATGGAACAAATTGGAATGCTCAGTGATGTAACATTAGAAAATGATCAAAATGAAGCATTACTAACAGAAGCTAGAAAAGTAAATGCTAATGCTGCGAAATTCAACGCAGATTTAAAAGCAAGCGTTAACAAATATAAAAAGAATCAAGAGGGCCTTCCTGATGAGTTAACTAAAGCTAAAGATAACCAAAAACAAGCAAAACTAGCTCTAGAAAATAGAAAACATTTATTAAATATGCTTGTTAAAGATTCTGCTCAACATAAAGAGTTTGCAAAAGAAGTTAAAATTCTTGAAAAAGAAAATATAAAGTTAGCTTCTGCAATTAAACAACTTAACGATATTGAAGTAGGTGCTGTTTAAGTTAAAAATATAGATAGTTTCGATTTTCATCATTAAAGATAATACTTATAATTTTGTAAATGAAACCTCTTTTATCGGCTGATGGCACTCTTATAGTTTCCAAAAAACAAGAGAGCTATCAGCTACTATATAACCTATATTGCTATATTGCTATATTGCTATATTGCTATATTGCTATATTGCTATATTTTTTTATAAAAACACGATAGGAATAGCCGTTACATTTATGCTGCCTTCACAGACTTTTCATTATGAGCATCTTCAACTACTTTCCATCATAATTAAAATTACTTATATAAATAGACATCTCAATTAAACAACATTCCGCACTTATATTTACACAGCCTCTACTGAATTATCTTATAAACAAATAAAAACTTGAAAATATCCATCTCTAATCAATACTTAAATAGCCTTTATTTATTTTCGATAAAAAGGAAATGATGGTCAAAAAAATTAGAGTTTCAATACTCTCTATTATATTTTTATTAGCTCAGATAGACTGTACTACCACAAACTTGATAAATTCAAAAAAGTCCGCTATTCAATCTGAAAAGCAAATTATAAAAGACACAATTCTTGTTAGTGTTATTGGTGGCGCAGCGGTATTAATAGCACTTAATTAGAGATTAGATGGAAATTTGACATATCTAGATCAATCAGCAATTACTGTAGGCATTATATTAACAATTAAATTTGCAGCGGAGAAACAAATTTCAGCGCTTAACGATAGAACATCAAAAAACACAAAAAAATCAACAAGGTCTCTTCACTGAATTAACCAAAGCTAAAAATAACCAAGGACAAGCAATACTAGCTTTAGAAAACAGAAAGTACCCGTTTGGATACGCTAGTAAAAAACTCGGTTCAATATAGTAAACTGACAAAAGAAGTTAAGATTCTTGAAAAAGAAAATATAATTTGTAAATCCATAATAAAATAACTTAAAGATCTTAAAGTAGGAAGCATTTAAATTATAATTTTGTTGCATAGGAAATATTGGTGTGTAGTGGTCAAGTAAAACTGTACACTTTTATAGGTGTTTAAATTAAGCGGCGGCTTCCATCATCACTGGTGATAAATAGTTGTTATAACTATGGCCCCGTTTGGTATTGTAATGCTGCAATATATATTTGAGTGTATCTCGTTCTGCTTC
>NZ_WMDN01000013.1:0-113048 GCF_021236965.1 Photobacterium carnosum
TTATAAATAAAGAATGTAATTTTAAAGCTTTTTATCATTCAAAGAATGATAATTAAATAACTGTGCCAAAATAATCTTCTCTATAAATAGATTGGGCTATTTTGTATTGGTCACTCAGTTTATTGATAAATCTTTCGACTTAACTATTCAGTGAGTGCCCACACAGATTGCATGGTCAAATTGTTAAAGAACATACTGATTTCGTTGCTAGCCAATGGCTTGCTCCGTGTCAGTGAGGTCGAATTATAGAGACTTAGATCACATTAGCAAGTATTAATTACCTTAATTCTCAAAAAAAATGCAACCAAGTATAGACAGTGACCAAATAGTTTAAATTAGATTCAAAATGCATCACTAACTGGCATGTTTTATATCTTTATACTAATCAATAGTAATCGACCTCCTTGTAATGAAGGAGAATTAAAACCCTATAGATAGAACAAAAATATCAAGATATTTACAAATAAGAGCAACAAAACATAAATAACGACAAAATATTGTTAAAAAACTTAAATTCACACAAAAATAAAAACAATAAAAACAAATAGTAATAAAAATTCAGCTTATAAATCATGATTATTCATATCTTATCGGTATGATAAATTCCCCCATGCCATATAATAGTGAGATATATCACAAATACAGCTAATCCTTATGTTAGGATTCAGCCCTTTCATTAATTGGCATTTCATTTGCCTCTTTAATTATAATCGAAAGTTATACAGGATTTGCTATGACAAACCAGAATCGCATTCTTCTGACGTGGATAAGTTTCTTATCCTATGCCCTAACTGGATCTCTGATTATCGTTACCGGTATCGTTATGGGAGATATTGCTAAATATTTTGATTTACCAATATCAAGCATGAGCAACACATTCACTTTCCTTAATACTGGTATTTTAATTTCTATTTTCCTTAATGTCTGGTTAATGGAAATTGTTCCACTAAAACGTCAGCTCATTTTTGGTTTCATTCTTATGTTATTAGCAATCCTTGGCCTTATTTTTGGTCATAATATTGCTATTTTCTCTGGCTGTATGTTCGTTCTTGGTGTTGTCAGTGGTATCACCATGTCGATTGGTACTTACTTAATCACTCATATTTATGATGGTAAAGAACGAGGTTCACGTTTGCTATTTACTGATTCATTTTTCAGTATGGCAGGTATGGTTTTCCCTATCATTTCTGCAGCAGTATTAGCACATCATATGCAATGGTATTGGGTCTACGCTGCAATTGGTATTATCTACCTTGCTATTTTCATCTTAACTTTGATGTCTACATTCCCTGTATTAGGAAAAGACGCACCTCAAGAAACGGCAACCAATGAACCAAAAGAAAAATGGGGATTGGGTGTTCTATTCTTAGCGATTGCAGCTTTATGTTACATCTTAGGTCAACTTGGCTTTATTTCTTGGATCCCTGAATACGCAACTAACAAATTAGGCTTATCTATTAGTAGTGCAAGCCAATTAGTAAGTTACTTCTGGGGTGCTTATATGATTGGTATGTGGATTTTCAGTGTCTTGCTAAAGAAATTCGACCTTCATTATTTTGTGGTTGTTTTATCAGGCTTGGCAACAGTACTAATGTATCTATTTAATAAAGATACTGACCCACATAATCTTATCTACATAATTTCAGCACTTGGCTTTATCAGTAGTGCAATTTATACCACTATTATTACCTTAGGCTCACAGCAAACTAAAGTATCCTCACCAAAATTGGTTAACTTTATTCTGCTATGCGGCACAATTGGTACAATGTTAACTTTCGTGGTAACGAGCCCTATCGTTAAAAACTATGGCACACATGCTGCTTTAGTTACCGCGAATGCTCTTTATGCTGCTGTGTTTGTTATGTGTGTATTGGTTGGTTTTGTTACGAAACACCGAATCAATGGCCACAATGGTCACTAATTAAAACACCACTCAATAAAAAGCCTCACTTCAAAGTGAGGCTTTTTTATAACTCAATAAAAAGTAGAAACACCTCTGCTTTTATTTATTCGTTGATTATTGTTATCACTCTAACAAAATATCATTCTAAAAAGGTATAAAGTGCCGTATCACTGACTTTAAAGCAGCATATTGAAATGTTTAAACAACATCTATTAGCCTTAACATGCCTCTGTATTAGTCCCGCAGTTATTGCTACCCCTTTACCATCACTTGCATCACCCACAACCAGTTATAACCTGTTTCTGATCCCGAGCCATAATGTTGATAAAACAGTTTCAACGATCAGTCACCAACTAAAAAAACAACACTTATCGTCTCTTTATAGCCAAGGTTACCTACCCCATATCACCCTTTATTTAACCGAATATCCGACCCAAAACCTCAAATCACTGAAACAACAAGCCCAACAACTTGCGACCCAGTGGCACAGTTTTAATTTAACACTTAGCAATATTGAGTCGACTAAAGGAGATTGGCTGATGCTTAAGGTCAGTAATACTCCAGAACTCCAGCGCTTAGCTGACACAGCCGCAATAACTATCGCACCACTGCGTGCAATGGATCCTAAAGTACCAACATGGGTTAGTCACTACCCAGAAAAACTGGCAGCATTCCAACGTTACGGGAGTCCAAATGTATTCACTAACTTTGAACCTCATATCACTTTACTGCCACAAACGGATCATCAAAAACTCACCCAGTTTATGACAAATTACGGTGATAAATTTCACCCTGTAAATTTTAAAGCACTAGGGATTGGGATCGCAGCAGTTAATAATAATGGTCAAACCAAAGCGGTTATTGCTCATTATTCTTTTACTAAATAGTACACATAAAAAAGCCTCAACCAAAGATTGAGGCTTTCTAGGTGGCACCACTCTACTCTACATTAGCTATTCTAAAGCTACATCATAAGAGTGACTACTCACTTTCTTCTTCATCAATACCCATTAATCGAGCACGACGTAATTCAGCCTCAGCCATAACCGCATTAATTTCTGCCATTAGGCCATCAATATCAGCATCAACTTCGCTTTCAATATAAACACCCGTTAATTCGGTCTCAGGCGTTAGTGTACCCGCTTGAAATAATGCCCACATTTCTTTGCCATATTGCGTTTCAAGTAACTCTGGTGCATAACAACCATAATAATTAGCCATGTTATTCACATCACGCTCAAACATCCACTTAGCATTATTATTTGCTGAAGCATCAACCGCTTGAGGTAAGTCAATAATCACCGGACCGTGCCCGTCCACTAACACATTAAATTCAGATAAATCACCATGAATAAGACCAATACATAACATACGCTTGATATATTTTATCATTAACGCATGATCTCGTAAGGCTTCTTCTTTGGTTAATGTAATATCATTTAGACGAGGCGCGACAGCACCATCCTCATCGGTGATCAATTCCATTAACAATACGCCATCAAAACAGCCATAAGGAATAGGAGCACGCACATCAGCTTTTAGCAATAATGATAAAGCATCAACTTCTGCCTGCTGCCACACTTTTTCTTGTTCATCACGGCCAAATTTAGAGCCTTTTTCCATGGCTCGAGCACGACGACTATTACGTACTTTTCGCCCTTCACGGTAAGTCACCGCTTTTTTAAAGCTACGTTGATCAATTTCTTTATAGACTTTGGCACAACAAATTTTGCCACCACTGCGAACAACATACACAGAGGCTTCTTTACCGCTCATCAGTTGAGATAAAACGTCATCAACAAGACCATCTTCAACGAGGGGTTGTAATCGTGGAGGAATCTTCATTACACCTACATTTGTCAGTAACTGGGAATATACTTATTTATAATATCGCATTATCGCTAGCTGAAAATTTTTAACAAGTATTGATGAGTGGTTATTTATTAGCTGACCCGCTAACTATAAAACCAGCTCAGAAAAAAACGAGCTTAAATATATAATATATTGCTTTAAAAACAATAACATAAAACAAAAAGTGTTGGTTATTAATTTAACGACAACCGCTATAGTCACATTTTTAAATTTAATCAATAAATAAAGATAATCAGAAAAGGAATAACTTGGGGACTTAAACCCGCTTTCCTTTGATTGATGACAAGGTGAAAAGCGAACTTAAGAAATTTAGCATGGAGATGAGACACAAAAAAAGCCTCAATCTTGAGATTGAGGCTTTTTCCTGAAATTTGGTGCCCGATGTCGGACCTGAACCGACACTCCCGAAGGAAACGGATTTTGAGTTTCTTAGAGTAACCGCATATCAATCTACCTTACCCGATATCTGCAATCACAACCTCAGTTATGTTAGCCGACAACACATTATCAGCTACTCTTGCAACCAAAAAATCATATTATGGCTAACACCGTGCAGTTATTATCTACCTGTAGATTGCTCTAATAATTGCATAATTTTACATTTTTTCTTCATATCAAGAATTTCATTAGCTAATGCTTCTGCACCTAAAATAGATATATGTCCACCTTCAGAACTATAAGGTATTAATTTTCCATTCTGAATGAAAAAATCATTTTTATATAATTCTGATTTTGATATATATATAAAGTTATCATTAGTTTTAGATAATAATCGTAACTTCATCTCTATTTTTTGTTCGTATTTATTCTTAATAATATCTTTTCTATGGTTAATCATTTCTTTTGTAAAAAAATCACCACTAATGATAGATGAAATATAATCACTCGTTATATTTCCCTTAATAATTGTAGGGGAAGGTAAATATACGACCTTAACACCATCACTTGTGATTTTATTAATCATATTAATCGTATCATTTGAATATTCATGCCCATCCTTAAAAAACTCGTCCCAACGACCAGAAATAAAGATCAACTTGTACTTTTTATAATTCTGTTCTACAAATTGCCTATTCAGCATACACTGACTATATCCAACATGACTTTTAGGGTAGTGGAAATTTTTTGTAAAAGAAGGAAAACAAGAATTTGTCGTTATAGATAATATACCAATATTATTCTTTTTCCCTAATATGGATAAAGTTGGTTCATATTGCCCTGCAAATGAATCACCAAATAATAATATTTTAGGATCATTAGATTTTTTACCTATTTGGCATGTTAGGTAGTCAACAGATGACACCCCAGAACCTGGAGAACCAAAACAAAAGCCTTCAGCCTTACTTGCCATATTATATTTATTAATATCAGGTATAGCGTTTATCTTATTGGTAATATTTACAAATAAAATACTACCAATTAATCCAAGACTCACCACCATCCACAATGGTTTAAACGTAGCTATTGACTTAAATGAAATACTTGATAACGCCGGAAACTTAATGCTTTCAATAAATTTATAACTAAAGAAACCCAATACAACAGATATAGGAATACCAATCCATTCCCAATACTGCATTTCAAAGTAATAGCCAAATACAACAACAGGCCAATGCCATAGGTAAATAGAGTAAGACCATAAACCTACTTTCTGCATCACAATGTTATCAGTAATCACGCTACCGCTACGGTTAGCAAGAATAACTAAATAAGCACCAAGCACTGGAATTAACGCCAAGTATCCAGGCCACAAGTTATCTTTAGATATAAGCATATACGAAGCTAAAATTAACGTAACACCAATCCACTCAAGATACTTTTTACTTGTATCTTTAAGGTTCTGTAATGGATAAAGGAATGCAAGCCCACCCATCATCATTTCCCATGCTCGAGTAGGAAAAGAGAAGTAAGACATATCAGGCCAACGAGATGTCATATAAACACTAAAAATAAAGCCAATCACAGTACTAACAACAAGCAAACGCTTAATATTAGTGAATGACATGCATTTCTTTAATAGCACCAATACCACTGGATAAATAATATAAAACTGCCACTCTACAGATAAAGACCATGTATGAAGCAACCACTTACTATGCGATGATGCGTCAAAATAACCAGACTCACTCCAATAAATTATATTCGATAAGAATCCTATGCTACTCGCAACATGTTTACCTAATGCTAGATAATCTAGTGGTCTTAGATAAAACCAACCAAATACCAACAATACTAAACAGACAACAGATAGCGCAGGAATAATACGATTAGCACGGGCAACATAGAAATTAATAATAGAAAAGTTATTGTTCTCTAGCCCACGGAATATGAGTCCAGTCATTAAAAAACCAGAAATCACAAAGAAAACATCAACCCCAGCAAAGCCACCAGGAACCCACAATGGGTTAAAATGGAATAAAACAACGGCTATGACAGCAAGTGCCCTCAAGCCATTTATATCAGTTCTAAATTTCATATATCCCACCAAGAATAACTCAACTTTTTAATGACACAGAATACTGTAAAAACAAAAATGTGACAATAATCTATAATTATGAGAAATATCCACTTACCGCACCTAACGTATTACGTATCTCCAAGAAATTCCGCATCACAAACTCACTAAAGCTCATCATCTCATACACGACAACCATTAATGTAGATGAAGAATATCATCAGATTTATTCCGTTCTTAATCCTACACTTTCGGTAAGGTCTCAACTTTTCAGCCAGCCAATTTCTCAGCCGTACCAGAAAGCCTTAACGGTGTTAGCAAATGACAGGTGCAGAAAATCGCCCGTTAAATACGGGATATGAACCAGAGGTTGAATATGGTGTGTAATGAAGTAGGAATAAATATAACTTGGGGACTTAAACCCGCTTTCCTTTGATTGATGACAAGGTGAAAAGCGAACTTAAGAAATTTAGCATGGAGATGAGACACAAAAAAAGCCTCAATCTTGCGATTGAGGCTTTTTTCTGAAATTTGGTGCCCGAGGTCGGACTTGAACCGACACTCCCGAAGGAAACGGATTTTGAATCCGTCGTGTATACCAATTTCACCACTCGGGCTTATGGCGGTCATTATACGTATATCACGTTGATGTGCAAGCAATAATCGAGAACATTTTTCGAATAAAGACTCAGGCGTTGTTTTTTTAATCTGAAATAATTTTATTGATGATAATCAAACCACTATGTAATGTGATCCATGAATATATTTTGTAGCAATTTAGTTCATTCATCTAAATTTCGTTTACTGCTACACTGCCACTATAAGGATTTATTCAACTATCATTGATATCGGAACCATCATGAAGAAAACCAAACCACAACATGCAATACCTTCACACCAATACCCAAACTTGTTTCGTCGTTTAGGGGCTTGGTTCTACGATATGCTTATCGTCGTGGCGATTTTAATGGTTGCAGGATCGCTTGCGATGGCAATGGTGGCGGCACTCCTTCATGTTGGTGTACTAACGTTAGGTAACTACCAAGACGCCAGTAATTACTTAATATCAAATCCAACCGCAAGCACATTATATAGTGCCTATCTTGCAATTATTATTATTGGTTTTTATAGTTATTTTTGGACTCAAGCAGGACAAACATTAGGCATGCGCGCATGGAAACTAAAACTTCAAAATACGGATGGATCTCGCATTAAAATCACTCAGGCGCTTATTCGAATTGCCACCTCAGCATTTGGTTTAGGTAACTTGATGGCATTTAATAATACGCGCCGTTCAATGCAAGATATCATGGCGGAATGCGAAATGATCGTGACTGAAAAAGTACACTAGAATGTACTCATGATAAAAAAGTATCCCAATAAAAAAGGAGCCATTAGGCTCCTTTTTTAATCGCTATAATTTACGTCGGAGTAAATAAATAGTAATGGCTAAAAACACCAGACTTGGTGCAAGCGCACCGACTATCGGAGGTAAATTATAGACTAAGCTCATCGGTCCAAACACTTCATTAGAGATATAAAATGCAAATCCAAAAATAACCCCAGATAACACCCGAGCACCCATCGTCACCGAACGTAACGGCCCAAAGACAAATGATAATGCTAATAACATCATTACCGCAATGGATACGGGTTGCAGTGCTTTTCGCCAAAATGCGAGTTCATAACGCATTGCATCTTGCTTAGATTCTTTCAGATAACCAACATAATCATATAATCCAGAAAGTGATAACTCTTCTGGTTTTACAGTAACGACCGCTAACTTATCAGGAGTTAAAGTCGTTTGCCATTTTTTGGTATCGTAATGAATATTTGTAATCTTGGCAGGATTAGTCATATCGGTCACAGTAACATTCTGCATCGTCCAGCCAAGCTTCGCGTCATAAGTTGCCGTTTTTGCTGATAACACATCAAGTAGTTTATCTTGGCCATTAAATTGCCAAATATTTACCACATCAATCTGATTTTTATCATGCACGCGGCCAAGATAAATAAAGTCATTATCATCTTTTGCCCACACACCACTTTGAACCGATAACATACTGCCGCCACTGGTCCATAACGCACGTAACTCTCGGGCTGATTTTTGTGCCTGTGGTGCACCCCACTGCCCTAATAAAGTCACAATGATCATTAATGGCACTGCGGTTTTCAGAGTAGATAAACCAATATCTAGCTTAGAAAAACCTGCTGCTTGCATCACCACCAACTCAGAGCTTGAAGCTAACATACCTAAGCCAATTAATGCGCCGAGTAATACTGCCATAGGAAAAAATGTAACGATATCTTGTGGCATCGATAACAACACAAAATACAATGCTTTCAGTAAATCATAACTACCTTGACCGACTTTACGTAGCTGCTCAACATACTTAATAATGGCAGAAAGCCCCACCAAGGTTGATAAGGTTAATGCTGATGTTGTGATAATAGTTCGGCCAATATACCAGTCGAGAATTTTAAACATTAACCGCGTCTCCGTAATTTATCTTTAATGCGTCGAACCGGTAAGCTGTCCCAGCTATTTAAACCTATCGCAATCAATAGTGCGCCAATATTAATCGGCCACATTCCCATCCACCCAGGAATAAAACCATCTTCAATCGCAGATTTTGCGGATGATATTGCTAAGAAATACGCTAAATAAATTAATACTGCCGGCGCTAATTTCGCAAATCGACCTTGGCGTGGGTTAACAGCCGACAACGGCACCACAATCATCACCAATAATGGAATACACAAAATTAACGATAACCGCCATTGCATTTCTGCTGTTGCAGCTAAACTTGGATCTTTTAATAATTCAGCGGTCGTTTTCGCTTCCCAATCACGATCACTTTGTTTTACTTTACGTTGCCCAATTAACGCTTGGTAATCATCAAAATGGGTAATCCCATAATTAAGCTGCGTTGGTACACCTTCATAACGAGTACCTTGCTGTAAATCTAACATTTGGCGACCATCTGCCAGCTCGGTAACAAAACCTTTTTTTGCCACCATAACACTAGGCTGCAATGTATCTTGGGCTTTTAATTGAGCAATAAACACATTATGTAATTTGGAGCCTTTATCGGTAATGTTATTAACAAATACCACGCCTGATCCATTGGGCGCCATTTGGAAGGTGCCTTTAACCAACATATTTAAACCTGGATCAGCTTTAGCTTGGTCTGTAATTTGTTCAATTTTATATTGAGCCCATGGTGCAACCCATAATGCATTGGCCGTTGCTATAGAGCCCGTAATTAAAGCTAACGCTAATGCCGCACGAATAAGAAACTTATTCCCCATACCGGTAGCACTCATAACAGTAATTTCACTTTCAGCGTATAAACGCCCAAAAGTTAGCAAAATACCAATATATAAACTCAGTGGTAACATCAGCAATGCCATTGCTGGAATAGAAAGCCCCATTAAAGTAATGATGAGATCACTCGGGATCGAACCATCAGTCGCTTGTGCTAAAATGCGAATGAACTTTTGGCTAATAAAGACAAGAAAAAGCACAAAAAGTACTGCTAATTGGCTTTTTACTGTCTCTCTCGTCAAATACCTAACAATAATCACGCGTTATATTCCCATAGAAAACTTGTTTTTTTGATGGAATCACTATAGTTTTTGGTTAAATTAGTTATTTTTTTATCTTTCGGCTGAATGTAAGTCCACGCTTTTAAGCCTATACCGAAATCTCGGCAGAGCAAGCAAGTGTGGTATTATCTAACATTTAGCGTTAATTGTCTTTATAGGATGTTAGGAGTACGCATGGAGTTCAGTGTCAAAAGCGGTAGCCCCGAAAAACAGCGCAGTGCGTGTATTGTCGTGGGCGTATTTGAACCACGTCGTCTCTCTCCAATCGCGGAACAGCTAGACAAAATTAGTGATGGCTATATTAGCTCATTATTACGTCGTGGCGACCTTGAAGGTAAACCAGGACAGATGTTGTTATTACATCATGTTCCAAACGTATTGTCAGAACGAGTATTACTTGTTGGTTGTGGTAAAGAGCGTGAACTTGATGAACGTCAGTATAAGCAAATCATCAAAAAAACCATCAGCACGCTCAATGAAACAGGTTCAATGGAAGCCGTTTGCTTCCTAACAGAGCTGCATGTTAAAGGCCGTGATACCTACTGGAAAGTACGTCAAGCAGTAGAAACAACCAAAGATAGCCTTTATACCTTTGATCAGTTTAAAAGTAACAAGCCAGAGACGCGACGTCCACTACGCAAATTAGTTTTTAATGTACCCACTCGCCGTGAGCTTTCTTTAGGCGAACGTGCTATTGCGCATGGTCTTGCAATCTCTTCTGGTGTTAAAGCCAGTAAAGATCTCGGTAATATGCCACCTAACGTCGCAAATCCTGCTTATTTAGCCTCACAGGCACGTCGTTTAGCAGATGATTTTGAGACAGTGAGTACCAAGATTATTGGTGAACAAGAAATGGCAACCTTAGGTATGACATCATACCTTGCTGTCGGTCAAGGCTCTAAAAATGAAGCTATGATGTCAGTAATTGAATATAAAGGTCACCCGGATCCAGACACCAAACCCATTGTTCTTATCGGTAAAGGCTTAACATTTGATTCAGGCGGTATTTCTATCAAGCCTAGTGCTCAAATGGACGAAATGAAATACGACATGTGTGGCGCAGCATCTGTATTTGGTACCATGAAAGCGTTAGCAAAACTGAATCTACCGATTAATGTTGTCGGTGTACTTGCTGGTTGTGAAAATATGCCTGGTGGCGGCGCTTACCGTCCTGGTGATATTTTAACCACCATGTCAGGTCAAACGGTTGAAGTGTTAAATACCGATGCCGAAGGCCGTTTGGTATTATGTGATGCATTAACTTACGTTGAACGTTTTGAGCCAGAGTGTGTGGTTGATGTTGCCACATTAACTGGCGCATGTGTAGTGGCGCTTGGTCATCATATTAGTGGCTTAATGGGCAACCATAATCCATTAGCACATGAACTTATTAATGCGTCAGAACAAGCGGGCGATCGCGCTTGGCGTCTACCGATGAGTGATGAGTACCAAGAGCAAATTGCTAGCCCATTTGCTGATATGGCAAACTTAGGCTCACCCGGTGCAGGCACTATTACTGCTGCCTGTTTCTTATCTCGCTTTACTAAGAAATATAATTGGGCTCACCTTGATATAGCGGGTACGGCTTGGAAAGGTGGAGCGGCGAAAGGCTCGACCGGACGTCCGGTGCCCTTGTTAGTCCAATTTCTTCTCAATCGAGCAGGCCAAGAGATTGTCGAATAAGACATTCAGAAAAGGGCCTTTGGCCCTTTTCTTTTAGGACATAATTTATGACTCATGCTACGTTTTATATATTAGATGATAATCAAGCTGGCGCTAATAGTGATTTTCAGTGCCATTTTGCTTGTCATTGCGCAGCCATGAGTTACCGTCAGGGACTCCGTGTTTTCTTACTTGCAGCAAACAAACAACAAGCAGAACAAATAGATGAATATCTATGGCAACAAGATCCCGATAATTTTGTCCCGCATAATTTAATTGGCGAAGGACCTAGAGGGGGATCACCGGTTGAAATTGGTTGGCCCGGTTTACGCTATAGCGGACACCGCGCAGTATTAATTAATTTAGCCGAAATTGTCGCAAATTTTGCGGTTAGCTTTGCACAAGTGGTAGACTTTGTCCCTTGCGATGAAATGCTCAAGCAGCAAGCTCGTGAACGCTACAAGGCTTATCGCCTTGCTGGTATTCAAATAACGACTACGGCTGCTTGAGACGCCTTAAATCCACATAGAATCCTTCTAAGAGCGCTATGGAAAAGACATACAACCCACAATCAATTGAACAAGCGCTTTATCAGCGCTGGGAAGAGGCTGGTTACTTTAAGCCTCATGGTGATACATCTAAAGATGCTTACAGCATTATGATCCCGCCACCAAACGTCACAGGTAGCCTACATATGGGCCACGCGTTCCAGGATACCATTATGGATACCCTGATCCGTTGTGAGCGTATGAAAGGTAAAAATACCTTATGGCAGGTTGGTACAGACCACGCAGGTATTGCTACCCAGATGGTTGTGGAGCGTAAGATCGCTGCTGAAGAAGGCAAAACTAAACACGACTACGGCCGTGATGCTTTCATCGATAAGATCTGGGAATGGAAAAACGAATCTGGTGGCACTATCACCAAACAGCTTCGTCGCCTTGGCGCATCAGTAGACTGGGATCGTGAGCGCTTCACGATGGATGACGGTCTATCAAATGCTGTTCAAGAAGTTTTCGTTCGCCTTTACCAAGAAGACCTGCTTTACCGTGGTAAACGTTTGGTTAACTGGGATCCAAAATTGCACACAGCGATCTCTGACATCGAAGTTGAAAACAAAGATGTTAAAGGCCACATGTGGCACTTCCGTTACCCACTTGCTGATGGTGTACAAACAGCAGATGGTAAAGACTACATTGTCGTTGCAACAACCCGTCCAGAAACCATGCTGGGTGATACAGGTGTTGCAGTAAACCCTGAAGATCCACGTTACAAAGATCTGATCGGCAAAGAAATCATTCTACCTATCATTGGCCGTCGCATCCCTATTTTAGGTGATGAGCATGCGGACATAGATAAAGGTACAGGTTGTGTAAAAATCACCCCTGCGCACGATTTCAATGACTACGAAGTAGGCAAGCGTCATAGCCTACCGATGATCAACATCCTAACTTTCAATGCTGATATTCGTGATGCGGCGGAAGTA
The DNA here is from genome assembly GCF_021236965.1 of Photobacterium carnosum. Lineage (NCBI taxonomy): Bacteria > Pseudomonadati > Pseudomonadota > Gammaproteobacteria > Vibrionales > Vibrionaceae > Photobacterium > Photobacterium carnosum. The sequence goes on from NZ_WMDN01000013.1 coordinate 12,988, forward strand.
TTCACCACCAATGGTGAAGAAAGTGATGTTTACAGCACTGAGATTCCAGCCAAATACCAAGGTATGGAACGTTTTGCAGCGCGTAAAGCTATCGTTGCTGAATTTGACGAGCTTGGTCTACTAGAAGAAATTAAAGATCACGATCTTACTATTCCTTATGGTGATCGTGGTGGCGTAGTTATCGAACCAATGCTAACCGCACAATGGTACGTTCGCGCGGCACCATTAGCTGAACCTGCGATTCAAGCCGTTGAAAACGGTGATATCCAATTTGTCCCTAAGCAGTACGAAAACATGTACTTCTCTTGGATGCGTGATATTCAAGATTGGTGTATTTCTCGTCAACTTTGGTGGGGTCACCGCATTCCAGCTTGGTACGATAACGACGGTAATGTTTACGTTGGTCGTAACGAAGATGAAGTACGTGAGAAACACAATCTAGCGCCAGTTGTGGTACTAAACCAAGACAACGACGTACTTGATACATGGTTCTCTTCAGCGCTATGGACATTTGGTACGCAAGGCTGGCCAGAAAACACCCCTGATCTTCAAACCTTCCACCCATCTGATGTGTTGGTAACCGGTTTTGACATCATCTTCTTCTGGGTTGCGCGTATGATCATGATGACCATGCACTTCTGTAAAGATGAAGACGGCAAAGCACAAGTACCGTTTAAAACTGTTTACATAACCGGTCTTATCCGTGATGAAAACGGCGATAAAATGTCTAAGTCTAAGGGTAACGTAATCGACCCTATCGACATGATCGATGGTATTGATCTTGAGTCTCTAGTAGAGAAACGTTGTGGTAACATGATGCAACCTCAACTAGCCGCGAAGATCGAAAAAGCGACCCGTAAGACATTTGAAGCAGGTATTGAACCTTACGGCACCGATGCACTACGTTTCACCCTTGCTGCAATGGCTTCGACTGGCCGTGACATCAACTGGGACATGAAGCGTCTTGAAGGTTACCGTAACTTCTGTAACAAGCTATGGAACGCAAGCCGTTACGTACTAATGAACACAGAAGATCAAGATTGTGGTTTTGCTGCCGATAGCGTTCTTGAGTACTCAGCGGCTGACAAGTGGATTGAATCACAATTCCAACTAGCTGCGAAAGATTTTAATACTCACATTGATAACTTCCGTCTCGATATGGCTGCAGGTGTACTTTATGAGTTCATCTGGAACCAATTCTGTGACTGGTACCTAGAGCTAACAAAACCAGTTCTATGGAAAGGCACTGAAGCACAACAACGTGCAACGCGTCATACCTTAATCACAGTACTTGAGAAGACATTACGTCTTGCGCATCCAGTATTACCTTACATTACTGAATCAATCTGGCAGAGCGTTAAGCCACTGGTTGACGGTGTTGAAGGTGAAACCATCATGAATCAGGCATTGCCTCAGTTTGATGAAGCGCAATTCAATCAAGCTGCAATTACTGACATTGAGTTTGTTAAAGCATTTATCACTAGTATTCGTAACTTACGTGCAGAATACGATATCGCGCCAAGCAAGCCACTATCAGTAATGCTGAAAGTCGCAGATGCTAACGATGCAACTCGTGTTGAAGCAAACCTAACAGTACTTAAATCTCTAGCTAAACTTGAAGAAGTTAAAGTATTGGCTGACGGTGAAGCAACACCTGCTTGTGCAACAGCGCTTGTAGGTAAATCTGAGTTAATGATCCCAATGGCGGGTCTGATTGATAAAGATGCTGAACTGGCACGTTTAGATAAAGAAATTGCGAAAATGACAGGCGAAATCAAACGTACTGCGGGCAAACTAAGTAACGAAGGTTTCGTTGCTAAAGCGCCTGAAATCGTAATAACTAAAGAACGTGAAAAACTAGCGGGTTATGAAGAAACACTGGTTAAACTTACCGAGCAAAAAGCAACTATTGCCGCGCTATAAGTAATCGTTAATCATATCAATAAAAACCGACGTTTCGACGTCGGTTTTTTTTATTCTAAAATTCATAGCACTCAGACGAAGATAAAAACACTTACTAATAATAGCTTTTAACTATTGGTGATATATAAAATACCGAATTTACCTATTGAACTAAGTTTGTAATACTCATTACATCAAATTAATGAGATTAACCTTATGAAGAAGACCCTTAGTTTTGCCATTATCCATTTTACCGTTGCTTTTAGTTTGGCATTTCTCTTAACGGGAAACCTTTTGATTGGTGGCTTAATCGCTTTAATCGAGCCCATGGTCAATACTGTTGCTTTCTACTTCCATGAGAAAGTATGGCAAACCAAAAAGCTCGTTCAAACCCAACATTCCTCTCCAAGTAAAAAGACAATCAGTTTCGCTATATTGCATTTTAGTGTCGCTTTTACTGTCGTGTATTTACTAACTGGTGATTTACTGATTGGTGGCACAATGGCGATGATCGAACCAACAATTAATACCTTGGCTTATTACCTTCACGAGCGAGTGTGGCAAAAAAAACAACACCATCAAAATCCGCCTCAACAATTGATGTCAATGATGGTTTGTTTACATCATTAAGATGACAAAAAACCCTGCTTATTAAATGACATTACATCAATAACAAACAGGGTTTATTTACTTGTATTATGAGTTACTAATAATATTACTTATTAATAAACAGGCGACTAATAACTTTGTTTAAGGTGATAAACCCGTAAACCTTGAGCAACTTCAGCATAGGTCGCTGAACCAATATATTTAATTTGACGTTGATGCTCAGGCACAAGCGTAAAACTTGAATCTTCAAATCGCCCTTCGCCTTCAAATTCCAAATGCACAAAGAAGGCGGGTTTACTGCTACTTAGCATTACCACTATCTCATTATTGTGCTCTGCAACTTCAAAACGTAAATCAGGACAAGCTAGCTCACAGTATTTAGGGCGTGCTGGAAACCACGTATTTTCAATTAATTGCTGACCACTATGCAAATGCACATGGAAAAAGCCATCTTGTTCATGACCCTCTAAATCTTCATTCAACCATTCCCATACGATCTTGGTTGAGTCAGCTTCTAAATATTGCGCAATCGGCTCACGATAAAGAATTTCCCCTTCCCAGCTTTGCCATACCACTTCACCTTTTAACTCGGTATTTTTACGGCCATCATTCACAAGATGTAATTTAAGCCCATGTTGATCACGAGTAAAAGTAGCAATTTGCGGCGCAAAGAAGCGACGCGCATGGTAATGCAATTGTTTCCACCGGCCGCTGTATTCTAATGATGACCATGAACTTACCGGCCAACAGTCATTTAATTGCCAGAAAAGCATGCCACGATTAGTCGGTTTTTGAGTACGCCAATATTCAGCCGCTGTTTTGACCGCTAATGCTTGTTGTACTTGTGATAAATACAACATATTGACAAACCCATTCGGAAACCGAAAGTAACGGGTAAACATTTCGGTAATGATCGAATTGCCATTACTGCTTTTTTGATGGCTTTCAAAACTTGGCGAGCTAATATTCCAATCTTGTTCAGGCAAATAACTCTTTATCGTCGGTAATGACGGCCAAGATTGAAAACCAAATTCTGAGCAAAAACGGGGGGTTACTTGCAGATAAGAATCAAATTCTTTACCACTATCCCATACATCCCAGCAGTGCATATCACCTCGTTGAGGATCATGATGCCAAGTATCGATAATATTTAATTCACCATTACACGGTGAGCTAGCCCAAAAGCGACGCGAGGGATCTTCACGTTCAACGACGTCAGCTAATGCACGATTAAGCCGATCATAATTAATCAGATGCTTTTCACGATGCTGACGCGATTCAGGATCACGATCAATCGCCCCCAGCACCTCATTATCACCGCACCATAGCACTAAACTTGGATGATCTTTTAAGCGTCTAACTTGGTATTCAACTTCTTGTTCAACTTCTGCAATAAAATCAGGGGTTGATGGATACAATGCATTGGCAAACATCAAATCTTGCCAAACGAGTAAGCCTAATTCATCACAAAGATTATAAAAAATGTCTTTTTCATACATTCCACCGCCCCACACTCGCAGCATGTTCATATTAGCAGCGGCAGCATCAGTAACTAAATTACGGTAACGTTGCTCACTCATACGTGCAGGCATCGCATCCAGAGGGATCCAGTTAGCACCACGAACAGAGATAGGCACATCATTGACCATTACCACCATACTTTGGCCATGATCGTCATCTTCAGTAACTAATTCTAACTTGCGTAAACCAATCTGTTTAGTTATCGCAACGCCATCAGCTTCTAACGCTAATTTATATAACCGCTGCTTACCATAACCCGCAGGCCACCAATGGCGAGGATTATCAATACGGAAAATAACACTGGCTTTGGTTGCCTCTCGATCGAGAGTAAGACAAAAGGTTTGCCCATCAAAAGTAACCGACGCACTAGCCAGTCCTTTTTCAGAAACAACTTCATAATGTAAAGTAACCGCTAACTCACATTCTTGCTGGTGCCATTTCTGTTTAGTTTCTAGATGACTAATACGTACATGCTCAATTGGCTGTAGCACAATATCACCATAGACGCCCAAAACAGACAGACAAATACTCCAATCCCAACCACTATGAAACTGTGGTTTACGCAGCGTATTCATAAATGGAATTTGGTTATTACCCTTTGCCCACGGTACTGGGAACGGTAATTTATCTGCACGGTTTTTAGCGGCTAGATCAGCACGATGTAACACAATTTCAATGCGATTAGTGCCCACTTGTAAACAACTTAATACATCCACCTTATGGCGCATGAACATATTATTAAAATCGGCAACGGTATGACCATTAATACGAATTTCAGCTACCGTATCAAGCTGATCTAATACCAAGTCCATGGCATTACACGTCAGTTGTTCGGCAGTTAACTCAAAGTGGCGGCTGACAATCCAGTCGCACTCACCGACCCACTGAACTTTTTTTTCATTGGTTGCCCAATAAGGATCAGGGATCTCTCCGGCTGCATATAATGCCGAATGAACATCACCCGGCAAATCAATATGAAGGTCTTGAATTGCTGTACGTTGAACACACGCAAGCAACCACTGGCCATTAAGTGAGATTGTCATCAATCACTCCAATACTGAATATATTCAGTATTATTTAAATGTGTGAGGATAAATGGAAAGATTTACACGCGTTGTGATTACAGACAGTGATCACGGGTAAATTTCTATTATGTCATCAATATCAAAGCTTGATACCACAGCCAAAAAGTAGAAAAAGCCAGCAAAATGCCGGCTTTTTAGAACAGAGTTGTGTTATGACGATTTATTCTTCGTCTTCACTCTCTTCTTCATCATCTTCATCTGACTCGAAATAAGTACCCCAACCGTCATAATCGATGCTGTACTTTTCAGCCAATATCATTAACTTTTCAGCTTGTTCATCAATTAATTCGGCATTTAGAGCTGATTCCATTACGGCATCAAAACATACAACCTTGCCACCGCCGTCTTCAGGATCAAGTTCTAGCTCTTCTGCTTCTAAAACATTAAAACCAAGTTTAAATGCTTCAGCGGCAGCAGCTTCTAGTTCTTCAAATGTGTCTGCAGAGAAGTGGTGCTCAATAGTATAAAGCGCCTCTGGCTCACTGCCATCTTCAAGTAACGCGGCAATAATTTCGCGAGTTTCTTCTTTTTGCTCTGCAATCAATTCTGCGTAAGACATAGTATCACTCTACCTATGGAATAAATTTGCTGGCAAATATCGCATGGTTTGCACTCAATTACCATATCTTACGCGCAAGCCTAGTCTAAATTGATCTTAATCAATACTTAAGTCATTAACGCCAACGCCTAATATACTCATCGCTATGCATAATATTCCACCACGATAATACCGACTATGCTGCGATAACCGCAATTCTGCGCTATATATTAATCTTTTGTAATATTATTCGCATAGACACCCAGTTTTTTCACACTAATATCCCGTGTTTTAAAATGGCACTTTCATCACTCAATATAAATGCAAACAATTTGTGAACAATCGTTGAGTTAGTAATCAAATTCCACTTTAGAATCATTGTGCCCCATAGCCCAATGAGACTATTTATGACCTATCTACCACCGTGATATTAAGTAGCACTATTTTTCAATTAGTTACATTTATTGTTTGTGCCCCTCTTTTTTCATAAGTGATCATTCTCACTCATGCAGACAAACACACCTTATGGTTGTCACTAACCGACGGTGCAGGAGATAACCATGACGACACACTCTGAGATTAAAACCGAAAAGAAAAGCTTTTTTTCCCAATTAAAATTTCCTTCTGCTTATACCATTTTATTTATGTTAATTGCTTTTGTTGCCGCCCTCACATGGGTTGTACCTGCGGGGCAATACGATCGTGAAATGAATGCTGAACTCGGTAAAGAAGTTCCAATTACAGGCACTTATAAACCAGTTGAGAGTAATCCCCAAGGCGTTGTTGATGTATTACTCGCACCAATAGATGGTTTTTATAACCATGAATCTTATGAAGCCGCCGCTATTGATGTGTCATTATTTATCTTAATTATCGGTGGATTTTTAGGGCTAGTAACAAAAACAGGAGCCATTGATGCTGGTATTGAGCGTGTCACCGCTCGCCTGCATGGTAAAGAAGAGTTAATGATCCCTATTCTGATGGGTCTGTTTGCCGCGGGCGGTACCATTTATGGTATGGCAGAAGAATCATTACCTTTTTATACCTTATTAGTACCTGTGATGATGGCGGCACGGTTTGATCCTCTCGTCGCCGCGGCAACGGTGTTACTAGGAGCAGGTATTGGTACATTGGGCTCGACAATAAACCCATTTGCGACAGTTATTGCTTCTAACGCTGCAGGAATACCGTTCACTGATGGCATTATGTTACGGATTATCATCCTAACCGTCGGTTGGTTAATCTGTGTCGGTTATGTCATGCGTTATGCAAAAATGGTGCGTGACGATAAAACCAAATCAATTGTGTATGACCAATATGAACAAAATAAAGTGCATTTTTTAAGTAATCAATCGGACCAAATGCTTGAATTCACTACCACTCGTAAAGTTATTCTGACTATCTTTGGACTATCGTTTGCGGTAATGATTTATGGGGTTGCTATTGCTGGTTGGTGGATGCCACAAATATCAGCCATGTTCCTTGGCGTTTCTATTCTCATTGGCTTCGTGTCACGAATGAGTGAGGAAGATTTTTCAACCAGCTTTATTGATGGTGCGCGAGATCTGCTTGGAGTAGCGTTAATTATCGGTATTGCGCGCGGTATTGTGGTGATAATGGATCGCGGTATGATCACCGATACTATTTTAAACTCAGCCGAGCATATCGTTACCGGACTTTCAGCGGTCGTGTTTATCAATGTGATGTATATATTAGAAATACTACTGTCATTTTTAGTTCCATCAACCTCAGGGTTAGCCGTGCTGACCATGCCAATTATGGCTCCATTAGCTGATTTTTCAGGCGTCGGACGCGAACTCGTTGTTACGGCTTACCAATCTGCTTCTGGCGTAGTCAACCTAATCACACCAACTTCAGCTGTTGTAATGGGTGGATTAGCCATCGCACGCGTACCTTATATCCGTTGGCTAAAATGGGTCGCACCATTATTAGGCATTATTATTGTATTTACGATGGTGGTTTTAAGTATTGGCGTAATATTAGTGTAACACGCTAATTTAACCTATAAATCTATATCCTTTATTAAAACCGCCTACGGGCGGTTTTTTATTACTTGTTATAAATATAGTCACATTATTTATTAGCAATAATAATAACGTCCTAGTTATTTATCTTATGCGTTAATTAATACTTAGACTTATTTTTTAAAACGTATTTATTTTTCTAATCTTCTAATCTTCTAATCTTCTAATCTTCTAATAAAACAGAAATTATATTTAAAATCATCAAATAAATATAATTTAAAACATATTTAAATTTAAAAAATAACAAAATAACAAAATAAACAGCCATCACAAAAAACACTTAAAGACATTATAAAAAAAATAAAAACACTTGTTATTTAATATATCTACGCATCTTATTTGAATAATATTCGCCACGATTAAAACTTAATTTAAAAAACAAACTGCATAAGATTTCATATCAAAATAAAATATACTTTAAAAACAATGATATAAAAACAACATTTCTCTTAAAAAAACATGACAACTACATAATAAATCAGTAAATATCATTATTTTTTTATTGTTATTTTTCGTAAAAAACCACTACCGCATAACTAAGTCATTAATAATTAAAGTGTGATAATGATCTTATACAAATAAAACTAACCACGTAGAATCAATTACATAAACAACACCCAATACTTATTTAACGCTTCGTAACTTTAAACATAGCCATCATTAATAGGCATAAAAATAGAGGGATACTATTATGGGTAACTTTTATGTGGGTTCGGAAATAGGTCAACTACGCCGCGTACTTATTCATCGTCCAGAGCGTGCTTTAAATAATCTAACACCATCAAACTGCCAAGATTTATTATTTGATGATGTTTTATCTGTTGAAAAAGCAGGTCAAGAACATGATGTATTTGCTAATACTTTACGCCAACAAGGTGTTGAAGTTTTATTATTACAAAATATGTTAAGCGAAACATTAGCTATTCCAGAAGCAAAAGATTGGTTGCTATCAACTCAGATATCAAATTACCGTTTTGGTGATACCTTTGCTAATGATATTCGCTGTTTCTTGGCTGACCTTCCGCATACTGAACTCGCTTCAATTTTATTAGGTGGTTTAAGTTACGCAGAATTGCCACTGCAATCATCATCGATTATGCAAAAAATGCATTCGCCTTGTGATTTTATTATCAAGCCATTACCTAATCATCTATTTACTCGTGATACCTCATGTTGGGTGTATGGCGGTGTTTCTATCAACCCAATGGCAAAAGAAGCACGTCAACGTGAAACAAACCATTTACGGGCAATTTATCGTTGGCATCCAACTTTTGCAGGCCAAGACTTCATTAAGTACTTTGGCGATGAGCAAAATGCTTATGACAAATCTACCATCGAAGGCGGTGATGTTTTAGTGCTAGGTAAAGGCAGCGTGTTAATCGGCATGTCAGAACGCACCACAGCACAAGGGGTTGAAGCGTTAGCAGCCAGCCTATTTAAACACGGTCAAGCCAAGCAAGTCATTGCAATGGAATTACCAAAGCACCGTTCATGCATGCACCTTGATACCGTGATGACACATATGCGTGAAGATACCTTCTCTGTTTACCCAGAAGTTATTCGTAAAGACGTCCAATGCTGGAGCTTAACGGGCGATGCTTATGGCAACGTTAAAGCTAAAGAAGAAAGTTATTTTGTTCACGCTATCGAAAAAGCCTTGGGCGTTGATCAACTTAATCTAGTTACTACTGGCGGTGATGGATTTGAAGCAGAACGTGAACAATGGAACGATGCTAACAACGTGTTAACTGTTAGCCCTGGGGTGGTTATTGGTTATGAGCGTAACACTTACACCAATGAAAAATATGATAAAGCAGGCATCACTGTTTTACCTATCCCTGGTGATGAACTTGGTCGTGGTCGTGGCGGCGCACGCTGCATGAGCTGCCCAATTGAGCGTGATGGTATTTAACCCAATAAAAAAGGGCTGGTGCGACTATCGACCAGCCTCTAATAAACGAGGAGATACACGGCTATGACGAAACAAACAGTTGTTGTTGCCCTAGGTGGTAATGCCTTACTACGTCGCGGTGAGCCTTTAGAAGCTAGCATTCAACGTCAAAATATTGCGACAGCGGCAAAAACCATCGCGGAAATTGCACTGCAATATAATGTCGTACTCGTTCATGGTAACGGCCCGCAAGTAGGATTACTGGCACTTCAAGGATTGGAATATAAAAAAGTGATGCCTTACCCATTAGATGTATTGGGATCAGAAACACAAGGCATGATCGGCTACATTTTAATGCAAGAACTTAAGAATTTACTACCAGAGCTAGATGTCTCTTGCATGCTTACTCAAATGCTCGTTGATCCGCAAGACCCAGCATTTGCTGATCCAACTAAGCCTATTGGCCCTGTATATCAAGAAGCTGAAGCGCGTGAATTAGCCGAGAAGTTTCAATGGACAGTTAAAGCTGACGGTCAATATTTCCGCCGTGTAGTACCAAGCCCACAACCAATTGGAATTATTGAATGCGATGCTATCGAAACCCTAATTAAACGCAATCACTTGGTTATTTGTACTGGCGGTGGCGGTATTCCCGTTAAACGTGAAAACAACAAACTTATCGGTGTCGAAGCAGTAATCGATAAAGACATGTCAGCCGCTTATCTCGCCAAGCAATTAAATGCCGATGCGTTACTTATTTTAACTGATACTGATGCGGTTTATCTCGATTGGGGTAAAGCAACCCAGAAAGCGATCACCAGTACCACCCCACGCGCATTATCACAGTATAGCTTTGACGCTGGATCGATGGGACCCAAGATTGAAGCATCATGTGAATTTATCAAGCAAGGTGGGAAATTTGTCGGTATCGGCGCGCTACATGACGGATTAGAGATTCTAAAAGGCCAAGCTGGAACAAATATTATCGCGGATAAGTAGAATATTTATTCACAAATAACAAGAAATAAGATACACATATTATTAACATTTAATATTATTGAGCAACTCAACCATAACATAACAAGATTCAGTCGAAGAGATACTGAATTTTAAGAGGGATACATCATGGCTTTTAATCTTCGTAATCGCAACTTCCTAAAATTACTTGATTTCACTCCTCGTGAGATTCAACATTTACTTGAGCTTTCAGCTGAATTAAAAAAAGCGAAATACAATGGTTATGAGCAACCACGCCTTAAAGGTAAAAATATTGCACTGATCTTTGAAAAAACATCAACCCGTACTCGTTGCGCATTTGAAGTTGCCGCTTTTGACCAAGGTGCTCAAGTTTCTTATTTAGGCCCTTCTGGCTCTCAAATTGGCCATAAAGAATCAATGAAAGACACCGCTCGCGTATTAGGCCGTATGTATGATGGTATTGAATACCGCGGTTTTGGACAAAATATTGTTGAAGAACTTGGCGCATACGCAGGGGTTCCAGTATGGAATGGTCTAACAAATGAATTCCACCCTACTCAAATTTTAGCTGACTTTCTAACCATGCAAGAGCATGGCCGTGGTAAAGCATTACATCAAATATCATTTGCTTACCTTGGTGATGCGCGTAATAACATGGGTAACTCATTGATGGTTGGCGCAGCGAAAATGGGGATGGATATTCGCCTCGTCGCACCAAAAGCTTTCTGGCCTGATGCTGAACTTGTCGCTCAATGCCGTGAAATTGCAGCTGAAACTGGGGCTAAAATCACCATGACCGATGATGTTCAAGAAGGAGTTCAAGGCTGTGATTTCCTTTATACCGATGTTTGGGTTTCAATGGGTGAAGCCAAAGAAGCATGGGCAGAGCGAATCAATTTAATGTTGCCCTACCAAGTAAACATGGCAATGTTACAAGCAACAGGTAATCCGCATGTGAAATTTATGCACTGTTTACCCGCTTTCCATGGCGAAGATACCACTATTGGAAAAGAGCTTGCTCAAGCTTACCCAATGTTATCTAAAGGGGTGGAAGTAACCGATGAAGTGATTGAATCAGACCACTCAATCGTGTTTGATGAAGCAGAAAACCGCATGCACACCATCAAAGCAGTAATGGTTGCTACATTAGGTAATTAAACCACCAACCTAATTACGATATCCTTTAATTCTTCTGCCGCTTATTAGAGCGGCAGTTGCATATTATTGCAGCTATAAAATTAAAAATAATATAAAAACTTTATTTTTCAAAATACTAAAAATAGAAACACAAAAATCTGTCATTCCTAAAATTGCATAAAAATCCGCACATTAAATAGTTAACGCAAACGCTTGCGTAACAAAAAATAGACGGTATAATCCTTCCAATTTGCCTAGCAAGAGATAAAAAATGAACCTAATCATAAATACCAAATTGATTCGCTGTAATCATCCGTTGATAATGGTTTGTTGTTTTATTTTTATTCTTTTTCAAAAAAAAGCCTCCTTTTAATAGGGGGCTTTTTTTTGCCTAAAATTTGGCAAACACAATGATAACAACCGTTTTTTAATTTAATTTAACCATCATAGGGAAAGAAGCCATGGCTAATTCGCTGTTTAAAAAGCATATTATTTCCATCTCCGAGCTTAATCGCGCTGAATTAGAGCTTATTATTGGCACTGCTGCGAGACTAAAAGCCGAACCTAACCCGACCTTACTTAAAAATAAAGTCGTCGCAAGTTGCTTCTTTGAACCATCAACCCGTACCCGTCTTTCTTTTGAGACTGCCATTCAGCGCTTAGGCGGTACAGTGGTAGGGTTTGATTCACCAGGAAATACATCATTAGCCAATAAAGGTGAAACACTGTCAGATTCAGTCCAAGTGATCACCTCTTATGTCGATGCATTCGTTATGCGTCACCCACAAGAAGGGGCTGCACGTTTAGCGTCTGAGTTTTCTAATGGTGTTCCAGTGATCAATGGTGGTGATGGTGCTAATCAACATCCAACCCAAACCTTGCTCGATCTGTTTACGATCCATGAAACTCAAGGTCGACTTGATGGCATTAATATCGCTTTTGTTGGTGATTTAAAATATGGCCGTACCGTACACTCATTAACCCAAGCATTATCAAAATTTAATGATGTTAAATTCTTCTTTATTGCCCCTGAAGTACTGGCAATGCCTGATTATATTTGCGAAGAGTTAGATGACGCAGGTATCAGTTATAGCCTGCACAACAACATGGAAGATGTTATTCCTGAATTAGATATTCTTTATATGACACGGGTTCAAAAAGAACGTTTTGATGAATCTGAATATGTACATATGAAAGCAGCTTATATCCTAACAGCTAACATGTTGGAAAGTGCACGCGACAATCTAAAAGTCTTGCATCCACTACCACGCGTTGATGAGATCACCGTTGATGTAGATAAAACCAAATATGCTTACTTCTTCCAACAGGCAGAAAATGGTGTTTATGCGCGTCAAGCGCTACTTGCTCTTGTACTTAATGAAAACCTATAGAAGAGGCGTGACAATCATGGTTAAGGAAACCCAACTTAAAGTTGAAGCAATTAAAAACGGCACAGTTATCGATCATATTCCGGCTAATGTCGGCATTAAAATCCTTAAATTATTTAATATCAAAGGAACGAATGAACGCGTCACTATTGGTCTTAATTTACCCTCTTCAGCATTAGGTACTAAAGATCTAATCAAAATTGAAAATGTGTTTGTCACTGAAGATCAAGCCAATCAATTAGCGCTCTATGCACCAAAAGCAACTGTTAATCAAATTGAAAACTACGAAGTGGTTAAAAAGCTTAATTTATCACTGCCTGAATTTATCAGCGCTATTTTTAAATGCCCCAACAGTAACTGTATTTCACATGGTGAACCAGTAAATAGTGGCTTTAAGGTACTGACTAAAAAAGCAGATATTCAATTAAAATGTAAATACTGCGAAAAAGTATTCTCACGTCAAATCGTGACTGAATGTAATCACTAAAAAGTCGATAAGTAACGTATATACCCAGCAAATACACTTTCAATGAGAAAGAATAATAAGTATGCGCTGGGTATTTTTATCTGCATTCAAGAAACGGTTAACTCAACACAATCTATAACGTTAACCCCCATCACATTATTATCATTCACTAGAGTAACTTCATATAACGTTTGTTATTTGGTGATAATGGTCATATCTACACTATATTATAATTGCTATTATCAATATGCATACGTGCGCATTAAAGATGACCTATATCGTCTAATCCGTTATTGATCCATATCTCGCCAAGGAATGACCTCAAATGGATATCCAACCCCCATCAATCGACCATAATTATTGTAATGATAATATGACATCAGCATGTAAACGCTTATTACAACAGCAAAGTTTTACAACGCAAGATGATATTCGGTATCAGTTAATTGAATTAGGCTTTCACGATATCAGTCAATCAACAGTGTCACGGTTATTATTGCGACTCGGGGTAGCCAAAGTACCCAATGCTGCGGGGAAAAAAATTTATTGCCTTACAGCAGAGAATGAGCCAATTAAAATTAACGCTTCTATTGCGTCACAAGTTGAATTTATCAGCCATAACCAGTTAGTGGTTGTTATAAAAACCCACCCAGGTAGTGCACAATTAGTGGCACGGTTAATTGACATGCAGCCCCATGTGGATATTTTAGGGACGATTGGCGGTAACGATACCATCATGGTTGCGCCAAAAGATATTACTCGAATTAACGAATGCCTACAGGTAGTAAAACAACGCTTAGGGCTGAAATAGCTATTGATAACGATGATCATTAGTTGAATATAAGCGTTATTGCCCCCATATTAATTAACACTTAAAGACTATTATTTTGCCTTTTAATGATCATAAAATAGGATAAATCATGACAAAAATTCTTCATACAGAGCAAGCACCAGCGGCAATCGGTCCTTACGTACAAGGTGTTGATCTTGGTAGCATGGTACTAACATCAGGTCAGATCCCGATTAATCCACTAACAGGTGAAGTTGCAGAGGACATTGCAGCTCAAACACGTCAATCATTAGATAATGTTAAAGCGGTTATTGAAGCATCAGGCTTGTGTGTTGCTGATATCGTGAAGATGACTGTATTTGTTAAAGATCTAAATGATTTTGGTGCAGTAAATGAAGTTTACGGTGCATTTTTTGATGAACACAATGCGCCTTACCCTGCTCGCTCTTGTGTTGAAGTTGCGCGTCTACCTAAAGATGTAAAAATTGAAATTGAAGCGATTGCAGTACGTAAATAATCGTCAAAAAAGCGATCACGAGACTGAAATCAGTGATCGCTTTTTGTTCTTCATCGTAACAAGAATTACGATTGTTCCACTACAGCTAATACTTGCGCAAACCACGCAGAAAAAAGCTGTGGCGCTTGCTGTAATTGTAATTTCAACTCCGCCGTAGACCACCAACGATAAGCCATTACTTCCGCAACATTAGGCGTAAACACCAATCCATCACCATTAGCTATCAGCACATGATCTAACTCGTGTTCAATTAACTGATTATCCAATTCTGCGTAATAACAAAACTGACCTACATCGGTTAACTTAGTCGACAACGTAATGCCCATTTCTTCTTGTAAGCGACGAATGCCAGCTTGGCTAAACGACTCATCTTGACGAGGATGGGAACAACAAGTATTGGTCCATAAACCACCACTATGATACTTCTCTAATGCGCGTTGATGTAACAAGTATTCACGCCCAGAAGGAGTATCACGATAAAGTAATACTGAAAAAGCCAAATGCAATACGCCCTCACGGTGAGCTTGCATTTTTTCTTGTAAGCCAAGTTCATGGCCTTGCTCATCTACCAATACAACATATTCTTCAGTCATGATTATCTTCTACTCTTATCTCAAAATATTGTTCATCGTTATTGAGTAACAATAAAACAAAACAAGGACATGTTTATAAAACATGTCCTTGTTAATGATGCTCATATTATATCTTTTAGCTATGATTATTAAACGTTTAAATAAATACGATTAATGTTTGTTACGCTGAGCAACCTCTTGATCTAATTCTGCTAGCTTCACTGCCATTAGATCACGACTTTGGGTTAATAAGTTACGAACATCTTCTTTACCCAAACCAACCGTCGCAATCGGCTTCATAACTTCGACAATTACAATACCATTATCCCAACGATTGAGTTTTACCTTATCGGTTGAACTACATACAATTGGCACAACAGGAACTTGAGCACCGATGGCGGCATGAAATGCACCCGTTTTAAACGGTAGTAAACCACGGCCACGAGAACGTGTACCTTCAGGGAACATCCACACTGAGACTTTATTTTTCTTAATTTTATCGACAACTTGACCAATTGTACCTACCGCTTTACTACGATTAGCACGATCAATTAAAATATTTCCTGTGATCCAGTATAGTTGCCCAAACAGTGGGATCCAGACTAAACTTTTTTTACCTACCGTTACTGTACGCTGCATAATCGCACCAGATACAGTAAATAAATCATAAGTATTTTGGTGGTTAGCAATATAAACCGCTGGACCTACTTGATCCGCACCTTCAGCGTAACGGATTTCAAGCTTAATTCCGACCACGCGTGACATCTTGCTAAAAAGTCGTCCAAAAGTATAAACATGTTTAGGATTACGTGGACTAAATAAGCAATAACCACAACCAAAGACAAAAGTTACAATCGCAAAAATTGCAATCGCAATCATGCGTAAAATATAAATCATTCCAATACTCCTCAGCGTTCAAGTGTGGGTAAATATAAATAAATCACACTCGTTATGTGTAACCATAATGCTATCGTTAGCAACATAATTAACGCATATAAATCATTTAAAAAGCCCTCATAAATATGAGGGCTTTATTGTATATATCATCAACATTAACGGTCAGTTAATTGATCATCAGTCGCTGTCTGTGGCGAATCAATTTCAATATCTGTCACTCGTTGCAAGCCACGAGGCAACATTGAACCTCTACGCCCTCGTTCACCTCGGAAGTTTTCAAGATCACTTGGTTTCAAACCTAACTTACGTTTACCAGCATACAAGGTGACATGGCTATCTGCGGTGATAACCGTTAAGTAAGATAAGAATTCTTCACGCGCTTTTGCGCGTGCTGATGGAATATTAATGATCTTATTACCCTTGCCTTTGCCGAGTTGTGGCAAATCTTTAATTGGGAATAATAACATTCGGCCTTCATTGGTAATCGCCATAATCTGATCTTTGTTAATATCAGCAATCGGTTGAGGTGGCAGTACTAGTGATTTTTCAGGTACGGTTAATAAGGCTTTACCGCTCTTATTTTTTGATACCATATCGCTGCTCTTACAAATAAAACCATAACCTGCATCTGATGCCATCAACCATAACTGATCATCATCAGCCATCATAACCTGACGCATATGAGTGCCCGGAGTCAGATTTAAACGGCCAGTAATCGGCTCACCTTGACTACGTGCTGACGGTAAACTATGAGATTCAAGTGCATAACTACGACCATCTGAACCTAAGAATATCGCAGGTTGATTACTCTTACCTCGCGCATGGGCAAGATAGTTATCGCCTGATTTATAATTAAGTGTATTAGGATCAACATCATGCCCTTTCGCATGGCGGATCCAACCTTTTTCAGACAATACAACAGTGATCGTTTCGCTTGGAATTAAATCACGCTCAGTCATTGCTTTGGCTTCTGCGCGCTCAACCAATGGAGAACGACGATCATCACCATACTTTTCAGCATCAGCGATCATTTCTTTTTTGATCAAGGTATTTAAACGACGTTCAGAACCTAATAGCGTTTCAAGCTGCTCACGTTCTTTAGCTAATTCGTCTAATTCACCACGGATCTTAATTTCTTCAAGTTTGGCTAACTGACGCAGTTTTATTTCTAAAATTGCATCCGCTTGAGTCATACTCAAAGCAAAGCGTGACATTAATTCCGCTTTAGGATCATCTTCACTACGAATGATCTCAATCACTTCATCAATGTTTAAATACGCCGCTAATAAACCTTCTAAAATATGTAATCGAGCAATCACTTTATCTAAACGATACTGCAAACGACGACGTACCGTATTACGACGATATTCAAGCCATTCTTTAATGATTGTCACCAAGCCTTTAACTTGTGGACGACCATCTAGACCCAACATATTGATATTTGCACGAAAGCTTTTTTCTAAATCTGTCGAGACAAATAAGTGATTCATCAACTGATCGCAATCAATACGATTTGTACGCGGTACAATCACGATTCGAGTTGGATTTTCATGATCTGATTCATCACGTAAGTCTTCTACCATTGGCAGCTTTTTGGCACGCATTTGCGCCGCAATTTGCTCCAATAATTTGGCACCTGATGTTTGATGAGGCAACGCGGTAATAACAATATCACCGTTTTCTTTATGCCAAATAGCACGCATTTTGACGCTACCACGCCCAGTGGCGTACATCTTCTTCAAATCAGATTTTGAAGTAATAATTTCAGCTTCAGTCGGATAATCAGGACCTTGCACAAATTCCATTAATTGTTCAAGGTCAGCATTGGGATTATCAATCATGTGCACAGCAGCATTAGCCACTTCACGCACGTTATGCGGCGGAATATCCGTCGCCATACCCACAGCAATACCTGTAATACCGTTTAATAAGATATGAGGTAAACGTGCTGGCAGTATTTTAGGCTCAAGCATAGTACCGTCAAAGTTAGGTACCCAATCAGCTGTGCCTTGATTTATTTCAGCTAATAATACTTCTGAAAAACGCGATAAACGTGATTCGGTATAACGCATTGCAGCAAAAGATTTTGGATCATCAGGCGCACCCCAGTTACCTTGGCCATCCACTAATGGATAACGGTAAGAGAATGGCTGTGCCATAAGTACCATCGCTTCATAACACGCAGAATCGCCGTGTGGATGGAATTTACCTAATACGTCACCAACAGTACGTGCTGATTTTTTATATTTTGCAGTAGCACTCAAACCTAACTCTGACATCGCATAAATAATACGACGTTGTACTGGTTTTAAGCCGTCACCAATAAAAGGCAACGCACGATCCATGATTACATACATGGAATAGTTTAAATAAGCGTCTTCAGTAAACTTTCTAAGTGGAAGCTGTTCAACGCCATCCATAGAGACATCAGTCATCGTGAGATAATCCGTCTTAAATAATGCGATTCGGCAAACATAACGTTTGCCGATTTAAAAATGATATACGTGGGGATGAATTATACTTCCGCCATATCGCCTTTGCTTTGTAGCCAATGGCGACGATCTTCTGCGCGTTTTTTACCGAGTAACATATCCATCATTTCATTGGTTTTACTATCATCGTCAATAGTAAGTTGTACCAAACGACGGGTATTAGGATCCATGGTAGTTTCACGTAATTGCAGTGGGTTCATTTCACCCAGACCTTTAAAGCGCTGCACGTTGATCTTACCGCGCTTGCCTTTTAAACGCTCCAGAATGGCATTTTTTTCAGCTTCATCTAGTGCATAAAAGACCTCTTTACCCAAATCGATACGGTAAAGGGGTGGCATAGCAATAAAGATATGTCCTGCTCGTACTAAGGCTTCAAAGTGCTTCATAAATAAGGCGCACAACAAAGTTGCAATGTGCAAACCATCGGAGTCCGCATCGGCAAGAACACATATTTTACCGTAACGTAGACCACTTAAATCATCACTATCAGGATCAATACCCAATGCGATTGAAATATTATGGACTTCTTCCGAAGCCAATACCTGATCAGATGACACTTCCCACGTATTCAATATTTTACCGCGTAACGGCATAATCGCTTGGAACATACGATCACGGGCTTGTTTTGCCGAACCGCCCGCCGAGTCACCTTCTACCAAGAATAATTCAGTACGATTTAAGTCTTGTTGGGAACAGTCAGCTAATTTACCCGGCAATGCAGGGCCTGAAGCTATCTTTTTACGAACAACTTTTTTACTGGCTCGCATACGACGATGGGCATTAGCAATACAAACTTCTGCCAATAATTCAGCAAGTTGTGGGCGCTCATTAAGCCATAAACTAAAGGCATCTTTTACTACACCAGAAACAAATGCCGCACATTGACGTGACGATAAGCGTTCTTTGGTTTGACCTGCAAATTGTGGATCCTGCATTTTAACAGATAGCACGTATGCACAACGATCCCAGATGTCATCAGCGGTAAGTTTTACTCCACGCGGTAACAAATTACGGAATTCACAGAACTCACGCATCGCATCAAGTAAACCTTGGCGCAGGCCA
This sequence comes from Photobacterium carnosum, assembly GCF_021236965.1. NCBI lineage: Bacteria > Pseudomonadati > Pseudomonadota > Gammaproteobacteria > Vibrionales > Vibrionaceae > Photobacterium > Photobacterium carnosum. Next base: position 32,878 of record NZ_WMDN01000013.1, read on the forward strand.
TTAACATGCGTACCACCTTGCGCAGTTGGAATCAGGTTAACGTAACTTTCAGTGATCAGTTCGCCACCTTCAGGTAGCCACAATAACGCCCAATCAGCCGCTTCTGTCGCACCACTAAAGACACCTGTAAACGGTTCTTCTGGCAGTAAGGTATAGCCTTTAACACCTTCGGCTAAATAATCATTAAGACCATCCTCATAGCACCAGGTTATTGTTTCATCAGTGATTTTATTAGTGAAAACAACTTCTAAACCAGGGCATAATACCGCTTTTGCTTTCAAGTTACTTTTAAGACGGGTAACTGAAAACTTAGCACTATCAAAATATTTTGGATTTGGCCAAAAATGGACTTTGGTGCCTTTAGCACGGCGACCACAAGTGCCAATTACTTCTAATTCAGAGACTTTCTCACCGTTTTCAAACGCGATTTGATATACCTGACCGTCACGTTTGACGGTCACTTCAACGCGATCAGAAAGGGCGTTAACAACTGAAATACCTACCCCATGCAAACCACCTGAAAATTGGTAGCTTTTACCCGAGAATTTACCTCCGGCATGCAATTTACAAAGAATAAGTTCAACACCAGAAACACCTTCTTCTGGATGAATATCTACTGGCATACCACGGCCATCATCAATCACTTCTAATGATTGATCGGCATAAAGAATGACTTCTATTTTACGGGCATGTCCAGCCAAGGCTTCATCGACACTATTATCGATAACTTCTTGGCCAAGGTGGTTAGGTCTTACCGTATCGGTATACATACCTGGACGGCGGCGTACTGGCTCAAGGCCATTTAGAACCTCAATGGCTCCAGCGTTATAGCTTTGATCTGTCATATCACGGAAATTTACGGGAAAATTTTGCAAAAAAAGTCAGTAACCCTCGCGTTGTTGCCAAGCGAGAGCCAGCGGAAACTCACAATTAGTGAGTAGCCTCTCTTTTCTTATAATGAAAAAGAGGCGTAAACAAGGTATCTATTTTATGCTAATACGCATAACTTGATTTATAGGGTAGCCTATCTCATTACTCAATGAACAGATAAGTCAGGTTATAACCCTAAGAATTGAAGAATGGTGGCGGGAAAACGTTCAAAATCACAAAAACCATGATCACCATTAGCTTCTATTGTCAGCTTACAGTGTGCATATTTTAATGCTGCTTGGCGATAATCAAGTACCTCATCACCTTGCTGTAATAGCACCCACAACCGTTGTGGTTGAGTAATATTGCTCACCTCGAGAGCTTTTAACTCATCAATGTGTTGTATTTCCAACACATAATTTTCACCACTATAAGGATTCTGTTGTGGCCCAAGATAGTCAACTAGCAGTTGATAAGGCTTAACAGCAGGGTTAACTAACACTGCTGGCAACTGATAATGCTCACTGAGCCAGGCACTTAAATAGCCCCCCAAAGAACTACCGACAACACCGATGGTATAACGGTCGTTATATTGCTCAATCAATTGCGCCAGATATTGACTCGCTTTTGCAGGATAACTCGGTAATTGCGGTGCTATAACCTTAATATCCGGTCGATGTTCACGGCAATAGGTTATCATTTGTTGGGCTTTCAATGATGATGGTGAACTATTAAAGCCATGTAAATAAATCAATAACGATGGCATCAGTACCCTTCAGCATCAAGTTTAGGTTTAAATTGATCACCGCTAATACGATGAACGCTAGTGATTATTCGACCGTCTTTAGTTAATTCTAAATAACGCCAACCAGGATTGTTATGATCTAAAGCAAAATCATCAGAATCAGGCATAAATTGGATGCACGTTGATGGTGTCGCCAACACACGTACACCATGATAAGTACGATCTAAATCCTGATGAATATGACCACATAATATCGCTTTCACTTGCGGATAGCGATCAATCACATTCCATAAACCACTATTGTCATGTAGTTTGTGTTGATCCAACCACGCACTGCCAGCTTCAAGTGGATGATGGTGCAATAAAACTAGCGCATGTCGTTCAGGATAACAAGCAAGAGCTGTATCTAATAATACTAACTGAGCCTCATCTAGCTCACCATGTGGTACACCTTTTACTTGGCTATCCAATAAAATCATTTGCCAATGCTCACCCACTAATACCTGTTGTTGTGGCTTAATCTGCTCACTCGGTAAAATGGACTGCATTGTTGGTTGAAAATCATGATTACCGGGTAGCCAGAAACACGGTTGTGACCAACGTGAAATACCATCAGCAAAACGCTGATAAGAATAAGGGGTGTGATCTTGAGAAATATCACCAGTAGCTACGATGGCGTCAAAATGACGCGCGGCAATATCTACCCCTGCAAGCACGGCATGAAAACTGTCTTTGGTTGCCACGCCAAGCAAAGTGCCTGAACCATTGGCAAACAAATGAGTGTCGGTAATTTGCAGAAGAACCACACTTTCGGGGTTGGTCTGCGGCAGCGAATAGGTCTGCAAAACGTCAAAAACCTTGTCTATTCTGAGCAATTAAGTTCAATTAACAAACGGATTGTTTACTAAGCCCGTGGCGTAAACAATGCTTCAACCAGTCACCTAAGAAAAGGTTGACTTGATGTTTCTCATTTTTTTGGTGCATACGCAAGTTTGGGTAATCATATATTGGCTTGAGTCGAGAAATCTGCTGTACAGCACACACTTCTGCTACCCTAGCATCATGATATAACCGTACCGTTAATAAGGGAGATAAATAATCAGCTACCTTTTCACTCTCAAGCAAACCTAAGGTTATTACCGTGGTATAACGTGTTGATTCAATAATTTCCAACTGATACACATCATCACACACGAGGTATACAAGCATATCCCCAACCATATCACTACGTGGCAATAGCGGTAAGAGTTTAGCATAATTAGTTTCATACAAGCGCATTAGGCTTGTCAAATCAACAGTATACCTTTTATTCAAATCATTCCCCTAGGATTATACAATACTTTATTTTATACCTGTCGCAAACGTTGATGATGTAATTGCAGCCATTGTAATGCGATAATTGTCGCTGCATTTTCAATTTTACCAGATTCTAACCATTGGTAAGCCTGATTTCTTGAAACAACATGTACTCGAATATCTTCGGATTCACTCGCAACCCCGTGTATCCCTTGGGCTAAACGACTATCAACTTCACTAATAAAAATATCAAGGATTTCAGAACAACCACCTGAACTGGATAAATAACGGGAGATTTTTTCGGTTTTACCTAGAACTAATCCCGACTCTTCCGTTGCTTCTCGGCGTATCACTTGTTCTGGAGACTCATTCTCATGATCAAGCATACCTGCCACAATTTCTAACTGCCATGGCTGACAATTAGCCGCCAGTGCACCAATACGAAATTGCTCAATTAATACCACTTGATCCAGTACCGGATCATAAGGTAAAACCGCAGCGGCATGTCCACGTTCAAACAATTCACGCTCAAACTCACCACTCCAACCACCAGCAAACAACTTATGCCGTAAACGATATTTAACCATTTTAAAAAAACCGTCATACACCGTTTTAGTTGATAAAACCTCAACATCGTTACCATTAAAAGCGGAAGACACAGGTAAACAGTCTAATTTTTTCTCCATTCTTTTTCTCCATCGACACTAAATACCAATTAAAAGTTAACCAATCCCCAAAGAGATAGTACCAAAATTAAGTTATATTCCTTTCACTCATACTTTAAGTGTAATATTTCACTTTTAGTGTTTAAACAATTAAATATCACGTATCTTTTTGACACGCTGTTTATTAAATCGATTACAATAAGTTTATTATTGAATGTTAGAATACAGTCATTAAGTAAAACTACGTAATGATCAGTTTCAAGCAAGCCTGCTTCAGGTAAACTGCCGCTTGCACTATTTATACATTCCCATTTTTGTCAGCAAGACCAGGAAAGGCATCCATGAAAAAATTGCTTCCAATCATTATTAGCCTTGCAATTGGCTCAATTAGTCAATCAGCATCGGCTGACGATCTCGCTCAGATTTATCAGCAAGCCAAGCAAAATGATCCACAACTTCTAAAAGCCGCGGCCGATAAAGATGCAGCTTTTGAAGCAATCAATTCTTCTCGTAGTACGCTTTTGCCTCAAATTAACCTTTCTGCAGGCTACAATACTTATTACCTTGATGCCAAAGATAGCAAAGATAACGGTTTTAATGCGGGTGTTACATTAAGCCAATCATTATATAATCGTGCGAGTTGGGTTGGCCTTGATATTGCTGAAAAAACAGCACGTCAAAGCGATGCCACTTACGCCGTTTCTCAACAAGGCCTTATTTTACGCGTATCTTCTGCATATTTTAATGTATTAAAAGCACAAGATGACCTGAAATTTGGTGAAGCAGAAAAAGCAGCGGTTGGTCGTCAATTAGAACAAATGAAACAACGTTTTGAAGTAGGTCTATCGGCGATCACTGATGTTTATGACGCTCAAGCACAATACGATACGGTATTAGCATCAAATATTGTAAAGAAAAATACCCTTGCTAATAACTATGAAGAATTACGTGAAATTACTGGTCATGCTTATTCATCATTAGATCCATTAAATACTGCTAGTTTCTCAGCCAGTAAGCCAAAACAAGCGGCTGACAGTCTAGTTAAAGATGCTGAAACAGAAAATCTGACCTTATTAACGTCGCGTATTGGTCAAGATATTGCTCGTGATAATATTTCATTAGCAGATTCGGGTCACCTACCAACATTATCGTTTGAGTCCGGTTATCAATATGATGATACCAGTAGTCAAATGAAACCCGATCAAGGTAACCTAACCGCTGGTATTAAAATTGACTTACCTGTTTATAGTGGCGGTAATACTACCTCTCAGGTAAAACAAGCCCAATATAAATATGTATCGGCAAGTGAAAATCTTGAAGCGCAATACCGATTAATCGTTAAAAATGTACGTAATTACTATAACAACATTAATGCGACAATTGGTTCAATCAATGCATATAAGCAATCTGTTGTTTCTGCGAAATCTGCTTTAGAGGCAACGGAAGCAGGTTTTGATGTAGGTACACGTACTATTGTTGACGTATTAGACTCAACCCGTAGTTTGTATTCTGCTAATAGTGAACTTGCAAATGCACGTTATGATTACATTCTTGCACAATTACAACTAAAGCAAGCGGTAGGCACACTTAACGAACAAGATGTGTTAGATATTAATTCAGGTTTAGTACAAACTAAATAAACCATTAATATCGATATAAAAAAAGCGCCTAACGGCGCTTTTTTTGTAGCCGATAATTCAAAGATTAACCACGTCCACCACGAATGGCTTCAATAATTTTAGAGGTTGAACAACCATCTTCAAAATTAAGCACTAACACTTTTCCACCAGCTGCGATCACTTCTTTACCACCTGCAATTTGTTCTGGGGTGTAATCTCCACCTTTAACTAAAATGCTTGGTAAGACTTCACTGATTAATCGTTGTGGCGTCTCTTCAGTAAATGGAACGACCCAATCAACCGCCCCTAATCCTGCTAATACCGCCATACGACGATCTTCTGGATTTACTGGACGTCCAGGGCCTTTTAAACCTTTAACTGAATCATCAGAATTAACCGCAACAATTAGCCGATCACCCAATTTTGCGGCTTCGGTTAAGTAGGCAACATGACCCGCATGCAAAATATCAAAACAACCGTTAGTCATTACTACGGTTTCACCACGTGCACGCGCCGCTTTCACCGCATCAATTAATGCTGACTCAGAAATAACCCCAAAACCACTGTCTTGGCTACCATGAATTGCTTCGGTTAATTCAATCGTCGATAAGGTTGATGTACCTAACTTCGCCACCACGACACCCGCAGCGGCATTCGCAAGTTTACATGAATCAGATAATGATTTTCCGGCTGACAATGATGCAGCCAAAACTGAAATAACCGTATCACCAGCACCTGTTACGTCATAAACTTCTTGCGCAAGGGTAGGCATGTGTAACGGCTCACAACCTTTCTCTAATAAGGTCATACCATGTTCAGAGCGAGTAACCAGCAAAGCTTCAAAATCAAATTTTTCGATCAATGCCATGCCTTTTTCAACTAATTCTTGCTCTGAGTTCACGCAGCCAACAACAGCTTTAAATTCAGACAAATTAGGCGTCAATAACGTCGCGCCACGGTAACGTTCAAAATCGGCCCCTTTAGGATCAATTAACACCGGTAATTTTGCCGCACGCGCCAATTGAATCATCGCCTGCACATGTACCAACGCGCCTTTGGCATAATCAGACAAAATAACCGCTTTAGCCTTCGCTAGTGCTGGCTGCATTCGTTCAAGTATTAATGCAGGATCAACATCCTGAAAGCCCTCTTCAAAATCTAACCTAATTAATTGCTGACCACGGCTCATCACGCGTAATTTAGTAATCGTTGGATATTGTGCCAATGCGACAAAATCACTATTCACATTCAATGACGACAATTTTTCAGTCAATGCGCGTGCTGGCTCATCCATACCGGTTAAGCCAATCAATTTAGCATGACCGCCTAACGCTGCAATATTCATCGCTACGTTCGCAGCACCACCAGGGCGCTCTTCAATCTGATCAACTTTAACCACTGGCACCGGCGCTTCTGGTGAAATACGTTCAGTGGGTCCAGTCCAGTATCGATCGAGCATTACATCACCAACAATCAATACTTCTGCATGGTTATAATCAGGCAGCGTCAGTTTCATTTCTTTCTCCGGGAATATGGCAACGTTCGAATACTAGCATAAACTAAAATCAAGGGGCATCGGGATCACAACTAAACCTGACAAGGTTCAAGCCATTGCTGCCATACCTGTTCCACCGTCTGTCGCATTCCAATAAATTGCTGCTGATCAACATAAGCGGGTAGCCCCAATAAACTTAATCGATGAATGGCATTACGCATATCACAATAAGCTTGTTGTAATTGAGCCACAGTGGCGCTATCGATAATGTCATAATCGGCCATCGAGTCAAAAATACGCACATTATCAGACCAACGCGTTAAAGCTGGTTGCTGATGGGCATAAGCCAACACTAAATATTGTGCTAAAAATTCAATATCGGTGATGCCTCCTTGGTCTTGTTTAAGACCAAACATACCCGCTTTTTTCTTACCGAGATGGGCGCGCATTTTGTGGCGCATCGTCACCACATCGTTAGCTAATTGCGCCTGATCACGAGCGACTGTTAACACTTGCTGGCGAACATCGGCAAATGCAGTTTGTAATATCACATCCCCATACACCATTCGCGCACGAACCAAAGCTTGATGCTCCCATGTCCATGCTTGTTGCTGCTGATACTCACAAAACGCATTGATTGTCGTTACTAACAATCCAGAAGCACCAGAAGGTCGTAACCGCATATCAACCTCATACAACACCCCCGATGCAGTTCTGGTTGAGAACAAATGAATGATGCGTTGGGCTAACCGTAAATAAAACTGACGACCATCAATTTCTTTACTGCCAGTGGTATAAACATTATCTGGGCAATCATGAATAAAAACCAAATCAAGATCAGAGCCATATCCCAACTCCCAACCTCCCACTTTGCCATAACCAATCACCGCAAAGCCTTTACTTTCACGCTCTAACAAATGACTTGGCTCACCATATTTAGCTACAATCTGTAACCATGCTTGATTAACCACCGCCGCAATAATCGCTTCTGCCAGATACGTTAAGTGATCACTTACTTTCATTATAGGCAATACACCTGCAATATCAGCGGCAGCAATACGCAATAATTGGGTTTGCTTAAACTGGCGAATCGCCTCCATCTGTTGCTCCATATCCTCTTCAGGAATACGCGCCAGATATTCACGCAATTCATCTTGGTAACTCGTGAGTTGTGTGGGTTGATATAAATGCTGCGGATCCAACAATTCATCAAGCAATAATGGATACAAAGCCAGTTGATCTGCCACCATTGGACTGGCAGCACATAATCGAATCAGTTGTTTTAGTGCAACGGGATGTTCGGTTAATAATTCAAGATAAGTGGTACGCGTCGCGATACGAATAATCAATTTCGTCAATCGCGGTAACAACTGTACCGCATCATCACGTAACACCACTTGCGCTAAAACTTCAGGCATTAAGGTGGCTAACGCCTCACGCCCACGAGGACCTAAGGTACGTTTCGATAATTCATGCTTAAAAGCCGCTAAGTTCTGAGCTTGTAAATGTTGCTCCGGCACCTCTAATTCAGCCAGAATACTGAGCAATACATCCTCATTGGTCACCATTGACCACATTTCATGGTATTGCGTCGCAACATCTTGCTGATTATCTTGATCATCATGACCAATAATATCGTCGAAAATGGCATGAATAGCAGCCATATGTTGTTCAGTCGTTATGACTAATGCCGCCCAATCATGCTCAGCCATTGCGCACGCTAACCGCGATTGATCAAGGGCTTTATCTGGCAGAGTTTGAGTTTGCTTATCGTCAATCGCTTGCAATAGATTTTCTAAGCGACGTAAATGACAATACCCCGCCGTTAAAGTATCAACATCCGCTGGCGGTAATAACGCTAGCTCTTTAATTGCCGCAAGAGTCGGTAATAAACCGCGACCACGTAAACTCGGCTCTCGACCACCACGAATTAATTGGAACGATTGCGCGATAAATTCAACCTCACGAATCCCCCCGGCCCCCAATTTAATGTTATTAGTAAGACCTCGACGTCGAACTTCACTACCAATCATCGCTTTCATGCATCGCAATGATTGAACCGCGCTAAAGTCGATATAACGTCGAAATACAAACGGTCGAAGCATTTGGCGCAAGCCTTGATATTGGCTAAAACTTTCTTTGCCCATCACTCGTGCTTTGATCATCGCATAGCGTTCCCAATCACGACCTTGTTCTTGGTAATAATCTTCTAATGCGGCATAACTCATCACTAACGGTCCGCTGTCGCCAAAAGGACGCAACCGCATATCAACCCGATAACAAAAACCATCAAAGGTGACTTGATCTAACGCTTTAATCAATCGCTGCCCTAAGCGAGTAAAAAACTGGGCATTCGCAAGGCTACGTCGACCGCCAACCGTTTCACCGTTTTCAGGATAAGTGAAAATAAGATCAATATCTGACGAGAAATTCAGCTCTCCGCCCCCCAACTTACCCATACCCAAAATCAGCATCGGTTGTGGTTCACCGTCCTCATTCATCGGCGTGCCCCACTCAGTGCAGCACTGCCGATAAAGCCAATGGTATGCTTCCATGATCAAGGCTTCTGCCAATTGCGACAAACTAGCGAGGCTGTATTGTAAAGGTACGCGATGACTAAAATCTTGCCACGCAATTAACGTCATGTAGCGACGTCTAAAGTGACGCAAATTACGCATTAAACACGGTTCATCGGTTACTTGTGTTAACTGCTGACTCAATAACTCACGGTAATCAATCTCTAAGCAGCACTCTCGCTGCTCAAATAGCCATTCCAATAACGTCGCATCTTGCTGTAAAGAAGCACTAATAAAATCACTCAGCCCCAACATGGCATATAATTCTTGCTTGGCTTTACCTTGCCATAACGCCAATAGTTGTGGGTGCTTATCGGCTAATTTTTCCCATGCTAAATTTGCAGCAGCTACTACATCACTACAATGATCAATGCTTGGATAAGGTTGTGATTTTTCGGTCGCCATGCGCTGTCCTTGAACAAGTAATTCGATAAAGAACTCTAATTTAGCATACAAAAACGCCCATCAAACGATGGGCATTATAATTTTATTCCATTCAATATAAGGCGTTTTATTTACACTTTAAATGCGTCTATTTTGGCTTCTAAATCACTGGCTTGATGCTGCATATCAATTGATGTTTGCGCTAACTCAGTAACAACACCAACTGAGCCATCAACCAACTCTCGTACATTCGTCAGATTAATATTCATCTCATCTGCCACTGCACTTTGCTGTTCCGCTGCGGCTGCAATATGAAAATTCATATCATTAATCGCTTGAATTTGTTCAACAATCTTATTTAACTCACCACCAGCATTAGTAACTAAATCAACCCCTTCATCAGCTTCAATAACACTGCGTTCCATTAAATTAACCGCTTGCTGAGCACTTTGCTGTAATTGAGCGATCATATCTTGAATTTCAACCGTTGCGGTTTGAGTACGCTGAGCGAGATTACGGACTTCATCAGCTACAACAGCGAATCCACGCCCAGCATCCCCAGCACGTGCGGCTTCAATTGCCGCATTGAGTGCCAATAAATTCGTTTGTTCAGAAATGCTTTGAATGGTCACAATCACCGAACTTATTTTATCGACGCGGGTTTCTACTTGGTTAACAGCAGCCGCTGATTGGGTAATATCATCCGATAATTGGTTAATAGTAACCATGGTTCGACTAACAAACCGCTGCCCCGTTGCTGCTTGTTCTGAGGTATTAAGGGTCGCATTTGATGCATCACGCGCATGGCCAGCAACGGTTTGTACTGTCGAAGTCATCTCTGCCATAGCTGACGCAAGTTGATCGATTTCAGCAAACTCTTCTTGAGACGATTCTTTCGTTTGCTCCATCATTAATGACATCATTTCCGCTGATTGTGACAGTGCGCTGGCGGCCTGACGCTGAGCAATAAATATCGCTTTTAGCTGACAACGACTTTGTTCAAGCTCACGGCTTAACTCACCTAACTCATCACGACATGCCATGGCTATTGGCTGTGACAAATCATTATTAGCGAAGGCTTGAATACTTTGCTTTAAGCCACCAATTTGACGCAACATAATCCGCGATGCGAGCAATAACACCACCACAAAAATCACCACCATTAATGATGTTTGCCATACAATTTGCACTAAATACTGTTGATAATAACCAGCGGCCAATGCATTTGATTGATAGCTAATAACCGCTAACTGTAACGCGGGTAGTTTGACTATATATCCATAACCGTCATTATCTTGTCGCGTAAATGCCTGATTATTGAGCTTTGTGTCATGCAGAAGTTGACTCAGTGTTTGCCCTTTTTCCAGCGGCTGTTTAAGATTAATAACCTGATTTAGTTTGGATTTTTCTAGCATGTTGTCGTTGCGATACTCAACAACATACACACTATGATTAATCAATTCCGTGGATAATTGAGGGGAATTTAAAGCTGAAAATGGAGGATTTGTAGTGGCTAAGCTCGTCAGCATCAAAGCATTAGACTGGGCTAATTGCTGGACTTTATCTTGCTGAGTCACGATAACAGACTGGTAAAATAATTCAGCATCCCACAGCTGTTTACCAATTAATAATAATGTACTAAACACCATCAGTAAAATAAGTTTGGGTCTTAATTTCAGGTTCGTTAACCACTTTTCCCAAGGTTTAAACTCTAGTGTTGCCATTTATTATCTCCATATCGCTAACGCTTAACCCATTCACATTTAACGTGAAGGTGTCATCCGCAAGCCAGTAATCTCATCAATAAGCATCATTGCTCTATTCTCTTTCATTGCTTATCGACATTTACCGTTAAATATTTAGCTCTCAATAAAAAAGATACCTCAAAATATGATCTGCGCCGCATACTATAATTTGTCTTATAAAAACGACAACGCCCCGCATAAAGCGAGGCGTTAATATTTAAGACTGACTTGTTGCATATAACGTATTACGATTATGGCCAATAAGGCGTTAGCTCAATACTGATCTGCCGAGTCTGACTCATGGCATGCAATAAGGATTCTTCTTGGCGCTGTAACCACTTTTCAATTTGCGCTAAGTCATCTGCTTCAAATAACGGTAATAACTGTCGAATCGGTTCTAACTCACGTAAATCCTCTAAGCCTTGTAATAAATCTAACCACGGCATTCTAAAAGAAATACGACGATCTTCATCATATAAACCAGCAAAAGCGATACCGCTCATCAAATTACGTAATAAACGCGGTTTTTGATCAAGATAATCAATCCGATTCAGTTGACGCTCAGCAGGGAATACATCAAGTAATTCAGACCATGAACGGGTCAACATATTATCGGCAAAGGTTTTTATGGGGGCAGCGAGCTTAGTACGTGACTTATCATCAAGAAATGGCTGCCAACCGCGACTTAAAATCCAACGACTTAAATCAAGCAACAAACCACAATAACGTGCTGAACGCATTAATTGGATCATCGCGTCACTATTAGGGAGTTCCTGATAACGTAGATCTAATTGCTGTTGTAATTCTTTACGAGCATGAAGCTTACGTAATACATAAGCTTTATCGTCACTCAGCGCTTGAATACTATTGGCTTCTTCTAGCCAATCAAGCTCACCGTCTAACCATTGTAATTCTTGGCGTAATAAGGCACTGGCACGACGCGGAATAATGCCACCAAAAGTAGCAAATGTTTGACGCAATAGGCTCAACGCTTGTGATATTTGTACCAGTGCTTGTGGATCTTGGCGTTCCACGTAAATTTGCTCATGGTACAACCAATGATCTAATGCATGCTCAAGCGTTTTAATAAACGTTGATTCAACTGAATCTTGCAAGTTTGTATCAACAAAAACTAATGGCTTGATAGGATCGCCTTGATAATCAGCAGCAAGTCGGTAACCACGAGCAGCCTTACTAAGATTACCTAATCGCATTCCACCATCAACGCATAATTCGCGCGCTAAAGTGAATAAAGCATCGGTTTGACCCGACTTCAGCTCTAGTTCTACTTCACAAATTGGTGAGCGTTTATCATCAACGCTCACTTCACCATGATCAAATGCTAACTCAATTTGACTACCATCAGGCATCGCCACTAACCATTGTTGACGTGTAAAATCGGTACTAAATAATGGCTGTATTTGCTGCTGAACAGCAACAACATCAAAGTCGTGAGGCCAAGCATCTACGGGATGAAGCGCTAAACTCGGTTTAGTACTATTAACTTCAACATTGTATTCAGGGCGCTGGTGCAATCCAGCAACAACACGACCTGCCGTTTTTAATGTTTGTACAAACACATCATCAAAACGACGAATACGTAAACCTATATCATGCTGGCGCAATACTTGATCAGGCGTGTCAAAGTAGACATTACCTAACTCTCGACGGCTCTGTTGCAGAATTTTAGCCGCAGAAATTTTATCCACTAGCTGAGTTGAAAATTCTGGTAAAACAAAAAACTTCAGTTCTATCTCGGTTTCCATAGTTATACCTATAAACGGTGGCAAACCAAGGATATTTGCTTATTCACTCCAGAGCAAGTGAGAAATATCAATAAAACCTTGATCAAAACTAGTTCCACTATACTATTTAATACGTTAAAATGCGCGATTCAATGACCATCGCTCAAGATTTAGCCTTATTCGGGCGCTCTTTAGGTTGATCGGCTATGCCAGTAAATACAATAATGGGGCTCTTTGCAAAATCCCCAATCAAACCACTACAACGTCATGTTATTCGCGTAACTGAATGTTGTGATCTGCTTATCCCGTTCTTCGAGGCATGTAATGCTGGAGATTGGGAAAAGGCGGCCGTTTTACGCGAACAGATATCGCAACTTGAAAAAGATGCGGATGTACTCAAGCGTGAGATCCGTCTGAAGCTTCCTCGTGGTCTTTTCATGCCAGTAGATCGTACTGATATGTTAGGACTGTTAACTCAGCAGGACAAACTCGCTAACATCTCTAAAGACATCGCTGGTCGAGTCTTAGGACGTAAGCTAAAAATGCCTGCTATCATGTACCCAGACTTCGTGGCATACATTCAACGTTGTTTAGACGCAGCTGATCAAGCTCGTCGTGTAATCAATGAATTGGATGAATTACTCGAAACTGGTTTCAAAGGCAGAGAAGTGACGCTTGTTGCCGAAATGATTAATCAGCTAGATGTTATCGAAGACGATACCGATGCTATGCAGATAATCTTACGTCAACAATTAATGTCCATCGAAGACCAACACAGCCCGGTGGATGTCATGTTCCTGTACAAAATTCTCGAGTGGGTAGGCGCAATTGCTGATCAAGCACAGCGGGTCGGCTCACGTTTAGAAATTATGCTCTCGCGTTCTTAATAACGGGAATTTAACAAAACAAGGTTTTACAATGGAAATCCTGGCTAACTACGGCACTCTATTAATTGGAGTGGCAGCTTTTTTTGGTCTTTTGATGGCGATTGGTATTGGTGCAAATGATGTTGCCAATGCCATGGGCACTTCAGTTGGTTCAAAAGCACTTACAGTAAAACAAGCGATCATCATTGCGATGATTTTTGAATTTGCAGGTGCTTATCTTGCAGGTGGTGAAGTTACTGATACTATTCGCAAGGGTGTTATCGAAACTTCTCTATATGCAGCTCACCCTGAAACCCTAGTTTTTGGCATGATGTCGGCGCTTCTTGCTGCTGGTACATGGCTACTTGTCGCTTCTTTTATGGGCTGGCCTGTTTCAACAACTCACTCAATTATCGGTGCTATCATCGGTTTTGCTTGTGTGTCAGTTGGCACCAATGCAGTGGATTGGCATTCAATCCAAGGTATTGTGGGTAGCTGGTTAGTTACACCATTCATTGCTGGTATATTTGCATATCTGATTTTCATCAGTGCTCAAAGGCTAATCTTTGATACTGATAACCCGATGGCAAATGCAAAGCGTTTCGTTCCTGTTTATATGTTTATCACAGCGATGGTCATTGCATTGGTAACAATTAAGAAGGGTTTGAAACATATAGGTTTGCATTTGACGACAGGTGAAGCTTGGATTGCATCAATTGCTATTTCATTTATCGTTATGATAGTAGGTTACTTCTACATTCAGCATAAATATACTGATGACGATCTAGTGGATAGTAATGGCTATGCTGGCGTTGAAAGTGTATTTAGCGTATTGATGGTTGTTACTGCGTGTGCGATGGCATTTGCCCATGGTTCAAACGACGTAGCAAATGCAATTGGTCCACTATCAGCAGTTGTTTCAACTATTGAGAACTCTGGACAAATTGCAACTCAAAGCCAAATCGCATGGTGGATCCTTCCACTAGGTGGTGTTGGTATCGTCATCGGTTTAGCTACTCTTGGTCATAAAGTAATGGCTACCGTAGGTACAGGCATCACTGAGTTAACACCTAGCCGTGGTTTCGCTGCTCAGTTAGCAACAGCTTCGACTGTTGTACTAGCATCAGGCACGGGTTTACCAATCTCAACCACACAAACACTTGTTGGTGCGGTATTGGGTGTTGGTTTTGCTCGCGGCATTGCGGCTCTTAACCTTGGTGTTGTTCGCAACATCGTTGCATCGTGGA
Source organism: Photobacterium carnosum (assembly GCF_021236965.1). Lineage (NCBI taxonomy): Bacteria > Pseudomonadati > Pseudomonadota > Gammaproteobacteria > Vibrionales > Vibrionaceae > Photobacterium > Photobacterium carnosum. Next base: position 48,131 of record NZ_WMDN01000013.1, read on the forward strand.
TTGTAACTTTGCCGGCAGGTGCTTTACTTGCCATCATCTTCTTCTACATTATACAAGCAGTATTTAGTTAAAGAGTGGCAGAGTTCAAAGAGAGAGGTATCCCCTCTCTCTTTTCTTGCTCCCTTCCTACAAAGCCCTTACTATCCTCGACCTCTAACCATTTCAGGTTCATCAAGGATTCGATAGTGAAGCACCTCATAAGCTTTTTTTTGTTATGTTTTACACTAATTAGCCCGATAGCTAATGCTGAACAAACCCATTATATTTCTGACAACTTATTTACTTACCTATTAAAAGGTCCGGGCAGTCAATACCGTATTGTCGGTAGTGTTAATGCAGGCTCACCCGTTACACTATTAGAAAAAGATAACGGTTATAGTCGTATTACAGATACTAAAGGTCGTACTGGCTGGATTGAATCCAAGTTCATCTCAACAGATCTTGCATTGCAAGAACGTCTGCCCGTACTTGAAACGGAATTAACCACCGTCAAAGCCAAGCTAGTAGAAGCACTCTCTACGAATGATAATAAACACAGTGATTTAAATAGTGCTTTGGCTCAACGTAATAGTCAGATTAATACATTAGAAACACGTAATACCCAATTACAAAATGAATTAACCATCGCTCAAGATGAAGTGCGTAGCCTACGTGCCAAAATTGATACTCAAAAAGATGATTTATTAATGAAATGGTTTACTTATGGCGGCCTCGTAGCGGGGGTTGGTTTGTTATTGGGATTACTATTACCCCATATTACCCCCCGTCGCCGTAAGCGTACGAATGGTTGGGCATAAACATTCCTAAATAACAGCGCATGTTATTATAAAGATGTCAGGTATCAATAAAAAAGGCAGCCAATTGGCTGCCTTTTTTGATTTTCACTTCGCGTTAATTACCATTCAGATAGCGCTGGCATACTAATTTCATAGCCATCAAACGTTAAGATCACATCGCGAGATTCAATCTTAACTAATTTAACCCCAGGAGCGATGATATCGCCCTGATGGCGCTCATGACCATTAACCTTAACCCACCTTTTCGTCGGTGTAGAAGAGTAAATATGTTGGTTAAAATTCATCTTTGGTAACTGACGTTGCACTGTGTTTGGCAATAAACCAATAGGAATAACGTTACTTTTAGGTGCCTTAGTTACCGTTGAATGAGGCTTGATTGCATTACGATCAGCGCTACTACGATCAACCTCGCTATCTTGATATTGTTCGCCATCAGTCGCCACTATTGCTGATTTAAGTTTAGCGGCAATATCTGGTGATAAACCAGATAAATCAAGATTATCGAGCTTATAGGGATCATAAGAAATAGCTGCGGCTTTTGTAACATGTTTAACTGGCGACTGTACGGCTACATCATCATACGTTGGACCAAGATCAGCATATTGACTCTCGCTATCATCATTTAATGAATAGGCAGGAGAAGCAGAATAAAGACTATCACTGATCGGTAAAGGTTCAGTAACCAAATCGGGATATGCCATAAATATTACATCGGTATCCGCCGTCGCTTGAGTTAAGTGCAGCGCTTGTTTATTCGGTGGTTGCGACACGGAATGTGTTGATACAGCTAATGCTACAGCCTTTAATTCTGGTTGATGATTAAGCGCTGCCGTTGTAATAACTGAGTGTTGTTGATAAACCTTATAAGCTACAATCGAGGCGGCTGGTAATAAAGCAATAATTATCGGCATCACCCACTTAATTCGCGATTGTTGCGCCTTAACAGTACGCATCGGATGCACAATTTTCATAGTCTCGCCATTAGTATTCCCACGGCTTAATTGAGTCACATTATTTTCATCTGATTGTTTTAAAGCCGTTAATAACTGAGACATTAGATTTGCTCCGGTTGTAACGTCGGTCCAGGAAGATTAAGCGCAGCATCAAGAATCATTAAGGTCATGGGGCCAGCAATACCATCAGCAGTAATATCTTGCGCACGTTGAAAACGACGTAATTTATCCAATACCGTTTGATCAAAGTAACTAATCTGATGACCATCATCACCTAAGAAAGTATTTAACTGCTGATTTAACCATGCGACTCGCGTGCCACTTTGACCAAAACGAATCGTGGTTTTATTTCCTAGCGGTGGACGCCATAGCAAACTAAAGTGACCATTCCAACGAGCTTCAAACCATGCTGGCATCACTGAAATACGCTGTTTATCTAATAATAGCTCGATTCGATCACTCGTAATCGCATACACAACCGCATAAAAAGGCTGCTGTTTACCATCTTTAAGGGCCACGATCACCGGACGATTAATCAATCCTAATCGCGTTAATGTCGTTGAACCAGAAAAACACGTCAATGCAATGCGAGAGCTTGTCGCGCACGTTGCCTGATTTAATGCCGTATCAAAGCCCCATAATTGATACAGACTTTGCATCGCATTACGTTGGTTACGACTGTCATTAATCGCTGTCACTAATCGAGTTTCAGTATTGACGACTGCCGTTGTTAACGGTGCAGTATCCGTTGTTGCCACTTGCGAAGAAGACGTGGCGGCTAAAGGTTGTGTCTGAGTATTTATTTGAGGCCAATATTGCCATGCCACCGTTGCCATCACACCACACAGTGCCGCTGCTATTGTCCATGGCAGCCATGTTAAACGTGAACGTGACGAAGCCACTGATGGTACTTGCCAACTCAATATATCTTCACAGGCTTGAACCACCATTGCTTTGGTCACACTGTGAACGCCGCCCTGACACGCTAACTGCATCGATTTATTACACACCAAGTTAATTAGCCGCGGTACACCTTGAGTTTGTTTAGCGATATAACTGACAATGCTGGTATTAAAGACAGGATATAAACAATCAACCGCATTAAGACGGTAATGAATATATTCATTAACTTCAGTTTCGGTCAATGGCAGCAAGTGGTAACGGGAAGTGATCCGTTGTGCTAATTGGCGTAAACGTTCTTGTTGTAATAATTGCTGTAATTCGGGTTGACCAATTAATACGACCTTTAATAATTTTCGACTATCAGTTTCCAAATTGGTCAACAAACGCAATTGTTCTAGCACATCTGGCATTAAATGCTGCGCTTCATCAACCAATAGTAGTGTTTGCTTACCCACGGCATGATTAGCAATAAGATGCCGATAAATAATATCCGTTAGTTGTTTAAAACTGGCTCCATCACGGTAAGATAATCCTAGTTCATCACAGATAGTGGCCAGTAGATCATAGGATGATAAAGCTGGATTGAGGATCACAGCCACTTGTGCTTGTTGCGGTAATCGCGAAATCATTGCACGTAATATTGTAGTTTTCCCGGTACCAACTTCACCCGTTAGTAACCCAAAACCACCGCCATCGGTTAACCCTGACAACATGTGAGTTAAGGCTTCTCGATGACGCTCACTGAGGTAAAGAAAACGGGCACTTGGCACAATTGAAAATGGCGCTTCGTTTATGCCAAAAAAATCTTGGTACATATCTATACTCTAATACTTAAAATTATTTAGGAATAAATTATCGATAACATCATCAACAATATAAAAAAACTTAGTACTGACAAACTCTCATTACTGATCGATATTTGCTATCATGATGACATCAACAAACCAGTGTATATTGGTTAATAAAATAATACCGATCACCATTATCATGCAATGATAATGGTGACTTACAACTATTAGCCCGCGTGGTATTAAGGAGTCTTCATTGCAAACCTATCTTGTCGGTGGTGCTGTTCGCGACACTTTATTAGGCTTACCTATAACAGATCAAGACTGGGTTATTGTTGGCACTACGCCAATGGCCATGCTTAAATTAGGTTATGAGCAAATTGGCAGTGATTTCCCCGTTTTTCTACATCCTCGGACTAAACAAGAATATGCCCTTGCACGTACCGAGCGTAAATCAGGCCATGGTTACACTGGCTTTACCTGTTATGCAGCTGCTGATGTTACCCTCGAACAAGATCTATTACGACGTGATTTAACCATTAATGCGATTGCCCAAGATCAACAAGGGCAACTCATCGATCCTTACCATGGCCAATATGATCTCGAGCATAAGATCTTACGTCATGTTTCACCTGCATTTAGCGAAGATCCATTGCGAGTATTACGCGTTGCCCGTTTTGCCGCACGCTTTGCTCACTTAGGCTTTACCATTGCCGCAGAAACGATGGCATTAATGCAAGAAATTGTGGTCAGTGGTGAATTAGCCAACTTAACCCCAGAGCGAGTATGGCTTGAGTGGCACAAATCACTTTCAAGCAATGATCCACAGATCTTTTTAAATGTATTACGCCAATGTGGTGCTTTAGCGGTAATTATGCCTGAAATCGATGCCTTATTTGGCATACCACAACCGACAAAATGGCACCCAGAAATAGATTGTGGCATTCATACTCTGCTCGTAGCAAAACAAGCAGCAATACTTAGTGATGATACAATCATTCGTTTTGCAGCCCAAGTGCATGATCTTGGCAAAGCACTCTCTCCGAAAGATGATTTACCCCATCATAAAACCCATTGTCGTGACGGTATCAAACCGATTAAACAGTTGTGTCAACGGATCAAAGTGCCCAATGATTATCGTGATTTAGCACTGTTAGTGTGCGCTCAACATACTAAAATCCATCACGCCCAAGAGATGCGAGCTAGCACCTTTATTACCATTTTTGATCAAATAGACGCATGGCGAAAACCACAACGTATTGAACAACTGGCAATATGTTGTCGCGCAGATGCGCGTGGTCGTCAAGGTTTAGAAGATACAGCCTATCCACAAGCTGATATCACTATCGCCACTTTTGATATCGCTCAAGCAGTCCCCGTGGCTCCGATTATTGCAGCCGGGTTCACTGGCGTTGAAATCAAACATCAATTAGCACAAGCCCGCGCACTCGCGGTTGATGAATATTTACAACGCACTCGAAACTAATACGTCACCACAAAAAAGCCGACATATATAATGTCGGCTTTTTTGTCACTCGTTTATCTGAAATTATTTTGACAATAAAAACAAGATCAAACCAACGCCTAAGATTAAACGATAGATAACAAACGGCATCATACCTAAACGGGTCACCAACTTTAGGAATACATGAATACACGCATAAGCGCTGACAAATGAAACCGCGATCCCAATACTGAGGTTACTAACATCAATTGATTCAGGCCCCGTCACCAATTTAAGACCTAAGTACCCACCCGCAAGCAGAATAATGGGAATCGACATTAAAAACGAGAACCGTGCTGCCGCCTCACGTGTAAAACCTAAATATAATGCCGCAGTCATGGTTGCACCAGAGCGAGATGTGCCCGGAATAATTGCTGCTGCTTGAGCTAAACCAATTAAAACTGCACTTTTCCATGTGGTCTGATATTCATCATCGGTCTGCTTCGCATGCTTATCAACCCACCATAACAGCAAGCCAAAAATAATGGTTGTACAAGCAATAACCCACGCAGAACGCAAATACATCTCAATGAAATCTTTCATCAACAAGCCAAAAATACAGGCTGGAATCGTTGAAATAACAATCATCCATGCCAATTTAGATTCAGCATTGTGTTGACGCTTAAAAATTGAAGCTATCCATGCGCTAAGAAGCGTAACAACTTCTTTACGGAAATAAATCATTACCGCTAATAACGTACCCACATGCACCGCAACATCAAATGCCAACCCTTGATCTGGCCACCCCAAGATTTCTGACGGTAAAATAAGATGGGCAGAACTCGATACAGGTAAAAACTCTGTTAATCCCTGTAATAGAGCAAGCATGATCGCTTCAAAGTGACTCATTCATTATCCTTAATTTAGGTTATATCCATTGCTGCAAGCAATAGTTTACTCGATATTATTCAACAGGCCATAATGACTGTTGAGGTGAAAAATGTTGCCATAACTCAGCAATCGTCTGTTGTTGTCCGGGAATAACTAACTCAGGACATAACTCATTCATCGGCCAGAGTACAAAAGCAAATTTATACAGATCAGATCGCGGTATTGTTGGTGAGCACTCACAGATAACATCACCATACAATAAAATATCAAGATCAATGGTACGGCTTTGATTTTTTTGAGTATTTTCAGGCCGACCCAGTTGACGCTCAATGTTTTTCAATGACAGCTGCAAAGTAGCTAATGACAATGACGTTTTTATTTCAATAACACTATTAAAAAAATTATCACCGTCAAAACCAACCGGTTCAGCTTCAAACACACGTGACATTCGCCATGAACTGGCCAATTGTGCAACTGCTTTTACGCCAGCTGGTAAATAATATTCACGATCAATATTGCTGCCAATGCTGATATAAGCGGTGATCACTACTTAATGCCTCGCTCAATTTGAACCCCAACCCCGCGCGCATTAGCAATTGCACCCGGTTTAGTGATCCGTACTTTTATCCACGGCACAGCAAAACGCGTCATAATCAAACTAGCAATATCTTCAGCAACACGCTCAACTAACAAAAAACGACCTTGAGTAATATGCTCAGTAACAGCAGTACTTACCGTCGAATAATCTAACGCTAAATTAACATCATCACTCATAGCTGCAGGACGATTATCGTGAGCCATCTCTAAATCTACTACCAATTTTTGTTTAATTTGTTGCTCCCAGTCATACACTCCAATAGTGGCGATAACGTCGAGTTGTTCTATAAATACCGTGTCCATATTTAATCGCTAATTTTGTTAGAGGTCGGATACCTAATACACACAAAAACGCGTATTATCAGGCTATATTAGTTAGCATTAATAAATGCTAACAGGCCAACAACATACTCAATGTTGACCATAATCGTGACTATATCACAGCCATAAACACGCTGATATTTATCAGTACCAATATTGATAAAGATAAGATCTAGCTAACATTTAGCAACAATAAATAGCAGCACTTATCTTTCAAATAATCGGAATATTGCATGACACCATTAGCGTTATTGATGATCATTGCGGCCTATTTATTAGGATCTATTTCCAGTGCAGTATTAATTTCAAAACTGTACCATTTTCCCGATCCTCGAACCCATGGTTCACTCAATCCAGGTGCGACAAATGTACTTCGCCTTGGAGGTAAAACTGCCGCAATATTAGTTTTAGTTGCCGATATTCTAAAAGGGATGATTCCAGTGTGGTTAAGCTATTTTTTTGGCTTAAATCCATTCTTATTAGGCATCATAGGGATCGCCGCTTGTCTAGGTCATATCTACCCAATTTTCTTTCATTTTCAAGGCGGGAAAGGGGTAGCAACAGCACTTGGCGCATTAGCTCCAATCGGCTGGGATCTTAGTGGCAGTTTAATTATTATTTGGATATTAGCGTTAACACTCACGGGGTATTCATCACTCGCATCATTAATCACAGCACTTATCGCACCATTAATGACATGGATGATAAAACCCGAATACACGATGCCAGTTGCCATGCTTTCTTGCTTAATTCTCTTTCGTCATCAAGATAACATTCGTCGTTTACTCGATGGTGACGAAAAAAAATATGGCGCAAACTTGCTCGTAAAAGCAATGAAAAGCAATGAAAATGCAGAAAAACAAATAAAAAGCGAGAATATATATTCTCGCTTTTTATTCGGATCAACACATAATCACTATTAAGCAATAGGTTGTAATTGATCGATAGGCCAACGAGGGTAAACCTTCACCCCAAGATCCATTGACTCATGATTTTTCAAACGTTGCATACCAGCATAAGCAATCATCGCGCCGTTATCCGTACAAAACTCAGTTCGCGGATAAAACACTTGACCATGCATACCTTTCATCATGATTTCAAGCTGTTGACGTAACGCTTGATTAGCACTTACACCACCGGCAATCACTAGGCGCTTATAACCCGTTTGCTTTAATGCACGCTTACATTTAATTGCCAACGTATCCACCACAGCATCTTGGAACGCATACGCAATATCAGCCCGAGTTTGTGGATCATCATCATTGCCACGAATCGTATTTGCTGCAAATGTTTTTAAACCAGAAAAACTAAAATCGAGCCCTGGACGGTCTGTCATTGGACGCGGAAACTTAAATCGTCCCGGAGTGCCCTGTTCAGCCATTTTGGACAGTCGTGGACCTCCTGGGTAATCTAAGCCCATCATTTTAGCGGTTTTATCAAAGGCTTCACCCGCGGCATCATCAACTGACTCACCCAGGATCTTGTAATCACCAATTCCACGCACATCTACCATCATGGTATGTCCGCCAGAAACCAGCAATGCTACAAAAGGAAATTCCGGTGGATTATCTTCCAACATCGGAGCAAGTAGATGGCCTTCCATGTGGTGCACAGCAACCGCAGGTAAATCCCATGCATACGCCAAGCTACGACCGATGGTCGCGCCGACCAATAACGCACCAACAAGACCAGGCCCAGCAGTGTAAGCAACACCATCAAGATCTTCTGGCGTTAACCCCGCAGCCGCTAATGTCGCAATGATTAAGGGAATGGTTTTTTTAACGTGATCGCGCGATGCTAACTCAGGCACCACACCGCCATAATCGGCATGTAACTTTACTTGACTGTAAAGTTCATGTGCCAATAAACCTTTTTCATCATCAAAAATTGCGATACCTGTTTCATCACAGGAGGTCTCAATGCCTAATATTCGCATAACAGCCTCTATTACTATTCGGAGAGCCAATATAAAAAATCAGTCTATTTTCAATAACAACCGACAGTTCATACGGGTTTTTAAAGGGGTAATTAAGTGCCATGTTACCGCTGTTAACACAAATTAACCAGTTCATAGGCGTAGAATGCTTTACAAATACCCCCAAATCAGATTAGAATTTCGCACCATTTTAATCATCTGACATTTGACGTCAGTATTAAACCGAATCACTCTGAGGTGAGTATTACATGCCAGTAATCAAAGTACGTGAAAACGAACCGTTTGACGTAGCACTACGTCGTTTCAAACGCTCTTGCGAAAAAGCAGGTATCCTTTCTGAAGTTCGTCGTCGTGAGCACTTCGAAAAGCCAACAACTGTACGTAAGCGTGCTAAAGCAGCGGCAGTTAAGCGTCACCTGAAAAAATTGGCTCGCGAAAACGCGCGTCGTGTTCGTCTGTACTAATCGTTAGATTATAAAACAGAAGGATCGCGTAATGACTCTTATTGAACGTCTTAAAGGCGAACAAATCGCGGCGATGAAGGCGAGAAATAAACCTCGTCTTGGCGCTATCCGTTTGGTACTTTCTGCAATTAAACAACGTGAAGTTGACGAAAGAATTATTCTTTCCGATGATGACGTGTTAGCAGTTTTGACCAAAATGGTAAAGCAACGTCGTGACTCTGTAGCCCAATATGAAGCTGCAGGCCGTCAAGATCTTGCTGATATTGAACATGCTGAAATCAGTGTTCTAGCAGAATTTATGCCTCAACCGTTAAGTGAAGATGAAGTCTCTGCTTTGCTGGATGATGCTATTACTGCAACAGGCGCTGTCAACATGCAAGATATGGGCAAGGTTATGGGCGTACTGAAACCGCAGATTCAGGGTCGTGCCGATATGGGGATTGTTAGCAAGCTGGTGAAAATCAAGCTAGGTTAATCACTCCTCTTATTCTGCAACAAGCCGTGCTATTCTTTTAGAATGCGCGGCTTGTTTGTATCTGACAATCCTCATTTTTAACGGTCTAACCGTTACACTCTTTTTGTTTACTCTAGGTTGTTTGCTTTGTTATGTCAGGAAAAATACCGCGTTCATTTATTGATGATTTAATCTCTCGACACGACATTGTCGATGTTATTGACGCGCGTGTAAAACTCAAAAAGCAAGGTAAGAATTTTGGTGCCTGCTGCCCCTTTCATAATGAAAAAACCCCCTCTTTTTCGGTAAGCCAAGAAAAACAGTTCTATCATTGTTTTGGGTGCGGCGTTCATGGCAACGTACTTGATTTCGTGATGGAGTATGATCGGTTAGAGTTTGTCGATGCTATTGAAGAACTAGCCTCACAATTAGGTTTAGAAGTTCCACGTGAAAACGATGGCACCAATGCACCTCGTGGCCCCAAAGCCGCTGATAAACGTAATTACTATGAACTCATGGGCCAAGTATCACAGTTTTATCAATCGCAATTACGGGCACAAGACGCTCAGATTGCCGTTGATTACCTCAAAGGTCGTGGTTTATCTGGCGATATTGTGAAAAAATTCAATATCGGTTTTATCCCAGATCAATGGGACATGGTACGTACTCGCTTTGGGCGGGATAATGAATCGCAAAAAGCACTTGTTAATACAGGAATGCTGATCGAAAACGACCAAGGTCGTCGTTATGATCGCTTTCGTGGACGAGTGATGTTTCCGATCCATGATCGTCGTGGACGTGTAATTGGTTTTGGTGGTCGAGTATTAGGCGATGGTACCCCTAAATATCTTAACTCACCGGAAACTGATATTTTTCATAAAGGCCGTGAGCTTTATGGTTTATATGAAGTATTACAAACCCATCGTGAACCTGAAAAAATTATGGTGGTTGAAGGCTACATGGATGTCGTGGCGTTGGCCCAATTTGGGATCGATTATGCGGTAGCATCGTTGGGAACAGCGACGACAGGCGATCATGTTCAAAGCCTGTTCCGTCAAACCAGTACAGTCGTGTGTTGCTATGATGGTGACCGTGCTGGACGAGAAGCCGCTTGGCGAGCAATGGAACAAGCATTGCCCTTCTTAACCGATGGCCGCCAATTAAAATTTATGTTTTTACCTGATGGCGAAGACCCTGATTCTTGTATTCGAGCCGAAGGAAAAGCACAATTTGAACAACGTCTTAATAGCGCTACAACGTTGTCTGAATTTTTGTTTAACAGCTTAATGCTCCAAATTGATACCAGTAGTCGTGAAGGCAAAGCGAAGCTAACCACGCTCGCTGTTCCCTTAATTGATAAAGTACCAGGTGGTACTCTACGACTATACTTACGTGAGTTGCTAGGCAAAAAACTCGGTTTACCGGATGAAACACAATTACAACAGCTACTATCAAAACATGGTCAAATCACTAAAGCTGTCGGCCAAATACAAATTAAGCGTACGCCAATGCGAGAAGTTATTGCATTGCTGATTCAGCGCCCGCACTTTGTGCAACAGCTTGAATTTGATATGGACGCATTTACGGGTATTGAGCTCGCTGGATTAAATTTATTACTCTCAATAGTTGATAAATGCCGAAACAATCCCAATATTAGCACTGGACAGCTTTTAGAATATTGGCGTGGCACCAAAAACGAAGCCATGATGGCACGGCTTGCCGCGTGGGAGCTACCGTTGTCAAATGATGAAGACAACAGCCTCGATGTATTTTTAGACGCAATGGATAAAATTATTATTCAATGCGTTAATCAACAAATTGAACAGTTGCAGACTAAATCAAGAACTGTCGGCTTATCAGTCGAAGAAAAGCAGGAATTACAATCCTTATTACTGGATCGTCCTGCCTAATAAGTAGTCAACAATTAAGAAATTTGTTATAATGACTGGTTTGCAACTCTGCATACTAAATTATCACTCAGACCCGAAGTTGGATACCGTCTATGGAGCAAAATCCGCAGTCACAGCTAAAGTTACTTGTTGCTAAAGGCAAGGAACAAGGCTATCTGACCTACGCCGAAGTAAATGACCACCTACCAGAAGATATTGTTGATTCTGATCAGGTTGAAGACATTATTCAAATGATTAATGACATGGGTATTAAGGTAGTTGAAACTGCCCCAGATGCCGATGAACTCATGATGACTGAAGATAATGCCGACGAAGACGCCATTGAAGCAGCGGCGCAAGCATTATCAAGCGTAGAAAGCGAGATCGGTCGCACAACAGACCCAGTACGTATGTACATGCGCGAAATGGGTACAGTTGAACTACTTACTCGCGAAGGCGAAATTGATATCGCAAAACGCATTGAAGATGGTATTAACCAAGTTCAATGCTCAGTTGCTGAATACCCTTCAGCAATCGCTCATTTACTTGAGCAGTTTGACAAAGTTGAAGCCGATGAACTTCGTCTAACTGATATCATTTCAGGCTTCGTTGATCCAAACGAAGAAGCTACCGCAGCACCAACAGCAACACACATTGGCTCAGAGCTAAGCGAAACCGATCTTGAAGATGAAGATAAAGATCTTGAAGACGGTGACAGCGACGACGATGCGGAAGATGAAGAAGAAGACGATGGTAGCATCGACCCAGAATTAGCGCGTGAAAAGTTCTTAGAACTTCGTCACTCCTATGAAAAAATGGCATTAGCCATTGACACTAACGGTCGTCAACATGCTACAACCGAAATTGCTGTTGAAGAATTGTCAGAGATCTTCAAGCAATTCCGTCTGATTCCAAAGCAATTTGATCGTCTAGTTAGCTCACTACGTAACTCTATGGATAAGGTTCGTACTAACGAGCGTCTTATCATGCGTATGTGTGTTGATAACAGTAAAATGCCAAAGAAAACATTCATTAGCTTATTTGCAGGTAATGAATCAAACAGCGATTGGATTGACACCGCACTTAACTCAGGCAAGCCTTATGCTGATCGTTTAAAGAACTATGAAGAAGATCTTCGTCGTTCATCGTTAAAGCTACGCATACTTGAACAAGAAACGGGTCTGTCTATTGAGCGAATCAAAGACATCAGCCGTCGTATGTCAATCGGTGAAGCGAAAGCGCGCCGTGCGAAAAAAGAGATGGTTGAAGCAAACTTGCGTCTTGTTATCTCTATCGCGAAAAAGTACACCAACCGTGGACTACAGTTCTTGGATCTGATCCAAGAAGGTAACATCGGTCTAATGAAAGCTGTTGATAAATTTGAATACCGTCGTGGTTACAAATTTTCAACGTACGCAACATGGTGGATCCGTCAGGCAATCACTCGTTCAATCGCTGACCAGGCACGTACTATTCGTATTCCTGTGCACATGATTGAAACCATCAACAAATTGAACCGTATCTCACGTCAGATGCTTCAAGAGATGGGTCGTGAGCCGTTACCTGAAGAATTGGCTGAACGCATGCAAATGCCGGAAGACAAGATCCGCAAAGTACTGAAGATTGCTAAAGAGCCAATCTCAATGGAAACACCTATCGGTGATGATGAAGATTCACACCTTGGTGATTTTATTGAAGACACAACACTTCAACTTCCAATGGATGCTGCAACTGCAACTAACTTGCGTGCAGCAACTAACGATGTACTTGCTGGGTTAACGCCTCGTGAAGCAAAAGTACTTCGTATGCGTTTTGGTATCGATATGAATACCGACCACACGTTAGAAGAAGTAGGCAAGCAATTTGATGTTACTCGTGAGCGTATCCGTCAGATCGAAGCGAAGGCGTTACGTAAATTACGTCACCCAAGCCGTTCAGATGTACTTCGTAGTTTCCTAGACGAATAAGAAAACGCAATAACGTTATAAAAAAAGCGAGCCTTGAGCTCGCTTTTTTATTATGTGCAATAAAGCGATCAAACGTTAAATAACGCATTTATTTTTTCTAACTGTCGAAAAAGCAAACAATTTCTTAGTGTTAATCACTAGACAAGTGCGACACCATCCCCTATAATTCGTCGCATATGGCCCCTTAGCTCAGTGGTTAGAGCACGCGACTCATAATCGCTTGGTCCCCAGTTCAAGTCTGGGAGGGGCCACCAAATTCGAAAAAGCTGAAGTATTTTTACTTCAGCTTTTTTCCGTTTCAGATCCATGAAATAAAAATATCCTGTTACTCTCTATGTTGCTACCACGACAAAAAATATCATTAACCTACTGACACTTGATAAATAGCAAAGCTTTATTTTTATTTTCCCACATAATCATCATTTTTATGTCATACATAAAATCAATAATGAACAGCTATATCTCAGGGTGCTAAATGATGGAATATCTGCTATAATTCTGCGCTTGAATATTAGGGTTATAATCAATGCTGCAGAGGCATTTATCTATTTGTTCATAACAACAGCACTATATTCAATACCACTTAAGATCACCTAAATATGAACTTTAAAAAAACGCACTAACGCTTTTTTAAAGTAATCTTTAAAGCGTTTTTTATTTCTTCATTATTCACTATTCGATAACAACCATATGTTGATTATCTAATAATGACTAATGTTAATTTTCCCTTGGGTAAATAGTTCGTCCGGAGAGTATCCTCAATGAAAAAGACCAAGATCGTATGTACGATTGGACCGAAAACTGAATCTGTAGAAATGCTTACTAAACTAGCTAACGCTGGTATGAACGTAATGCGCCTTAACTTCTCACACGGTGACTTTGAAGAACACGGTCAGCGTATCACGAACTTACGTGAAGTTATGGCTAACACAGGCAAAGAACTAGCTATCTTGCTAGATACTAAAGGTCCTGAGATTCGTACTATCAAACTAGAAGGTGGTAATGACTTCACTCTAGTAGCTGGTCAAGATTTCACTTTTACAACAGATACATCTGTAATCGGCAACCAAGACTGTGTGGCAGTGACTTACCCTGGTTTTGCTAAAGATTTAGTAAAAGGCAACATTATCCTAGTAGACGACGGTCTAATTGAGATGGAAGTGTTGGGAACAACAGAAACTGAAGTTAAGTGTAAAGTACTTAACAGCGGTGACCTAGGCGAAAACAAAGGTGTTAACCTTCCTGGCGTTTCTGTAAAACTTCCAGCTCTTGCTGAAAAAGATAAAGCTGACCTTAAATTTGGTTGTGAGCAAGGCGTTGATTTCGTTGCTGCATCTTTCATCCGTAAGGCTGAAGACGTACTAGAAATCCGTGCACTATTAGCTGCAAACGGCGGCGCTAACATTCAAATTATCTCTAAGATCGAAAACCAAGAAGGTGTTGATAACTTTGACTCTATTCTTGAAGCATCTGACGGTATCATGGTTGCTCGTGGCGACCTTGGTGTTGAGATTCCAGTTGAAGAAGTTATCTTTGCTCAAAAGATGATGATCGAGAAGTGTAATCGCGCTCGTAAAGTTGTTATCACTGCAACACAAATGCTTGATTCAATGATCAAGAACCCACGTCCAACACGCGCAGAAGCGGGTGATGTTGCTAACGCAATCATGGATGGTACTGACGCAGTAATGCTTTCTGGTGAATCAGCTAAGGGTAAATACCCAATCGAAGCTGTAACTATCATGGCGAAAATCTGTGAACGTACAGATAAAGTACTTAAAGCTGAGCTAGGTTCACGTCTAGATAGCCCACGTTTACGTATCACTGAAGCGGTATGTAAAGGCGCAGTTGACACAGCAGAGAAGCTAAACGCTCCACTGATCATTGTTGCAACTGAAGCAGGTAAATCTGCTCGTTCAATCCGTAAGTACTTCCCAACAGCACGTATTCTTGCTGTAACAACTAATACTAAGACAGCAGCACAGCTATGTCTTTCTAAAGGTGTTACACCTGTTGTTGTTGATTCAATTGACAGTACTGATGCATTCTACCTACGCGGTAAAGAACTAGCATTAGAATCTGGCATTGGCGCTAAAGGCGATATCGTAGTAATGGTTTCTGGTGCACTTGTTGCTTCAGGCACAACAAATACTGCATCTGTTCACGTTCTATAATTGTTCGTAAACAGATATTAAAAAAGGGAGCTTAGGCTCCCTTTTTATTTGTCTATATTTTCTTATTCGTAACACGCTTACACCTCTACTTTATCCTGATCATCGACAATATTTATAAATCAATGCTTGATAAATCTATCTAACATCACTATTTTATAAATCAATGACCTACCGTTGTTACATTCCCAGTGCCAATCTATTTTAATCATTGCTTATCCTTCTCTTTAATGTTTAAGCAATAAACAAAGCCAGTTATACTCCTTATCAATAAATACTAAAAAACCAATAACCTCAACCAAAGGTTAGATCTGTATAACGTCGAATAAATATAACAACAAAGAGGGAAACTGTGTCCAGTCCTACGCAAACGAATAAAATCATGGAGGTCATACGACAAGATATTTTACTTGGCAAATTGACTCCCGGACAAAAACTTGTTGTTGCCGATTTGAAAGAACATTATCAAGTTGGTGCGTCCCCTATTCGTGAAGCTTTAGTCCAATTATCGTGGAAAAAATATGTTAAATTTGCACCACAAAAAGGTTGCTGGGTAGCGCCAGTTTCAGTGGAAGAACTAACAGACCTTTTTAATGCTCACCACTTAATTTCACACGAATTATTAAAAAAAGCCATTTTACAAGGCGATGAAGCTTGGGAACTCAATATTCTTACTAGCTACCATAAATTAAGCCGCCTTAATCCAACCTCTGATAACGCTGACCTCTCTGAATGGGAACAGCGCCATGGCGATTTTCATATTGCTATTTTATCAGGCAGTAATTCACCCGTATTACTGGATCTTTACCTTGATATCTACGAACAACTTAAACGCTATCGTCATATTTGGTTAAGTCAATCTCGTGATAGTGAAAATCGCTATCATGATAGCGGTGAACATGAAGCGTTAATGAAAGCAGTATTGGATCGTGATATTGAGCTGGCACAAAAAATAATGAATGAGCACTCAAAAAATGCGGTCAGTTCTGTGAGCCCTTATCTCTAGTTTTACCCACATAATTCAATAATAAACCCATGCCACATTTATTATGTCATGGGTTTTTTGTCTCATATCTCATGTTATACTTTTAAAGCGCGTTCACCACGAGCAAGACCAACCACACCACTGCGTGCTACTTCAATAATATCAGTCGCCTCACCTACCGCAGCTAAAAACGCATCTAATTTTTCACCCGTTCCTGTCACTTGAATGGTATAAATCTGACTGGTGACATCGACAATTAAGCCTCTAAAAATATCAGCGGTACGTTTCACTTCTGCTCGCGCAAAACCACTGGCTTTTACTTTTACTAACATCAACTCCCGTTCAATATGATCAGAGGCTGTCACGTTACTGACTTTTAAAATATCAATTAATTTATGCAGTTGCTTTTCAATTTGCTCATACGCAGCTTCATCTTCAACATGAGTGGTAATATTTAACCGAGACAAAGTAGGATCATCTGTTGGTGCTACCGTTAATGATTCAATGTTATAGCCTCGCTGAGAAAATAATCCCACCACCCGTGAAAGTGCCCCTGGCTGGTTTTCAAGTAATACTGAAATAATTCTACGCATTAAGTTCGCTCCGTTTTACTTAACCACATATCACTCATGGCACCACCACGGATCAACATCGGATAAACATGCTCTGTTTCATCAATACTAATATCAATAAAAACCAATTTATCTTTCAATGCCAATGCTTGTTCTAATTGCTGATCAAGTAACTTAGGATCAGAAATACGAACCCCTACATGCCCATAAGCTTCAGCGATCGCGGCAAAATCAGGCACAGAATCCATATAAGACTGAGAATGGCGACCTTGATAAATCATATCTTGCCATTGCTTTACCATGCCTAGAAAACGATTATTAAGGTTAATTATTTTCACCGGAATATCGTATTGCAATGCCGTCGACAGTTCTTGAATATTCATTTGAATACTGCCATCTCCTGTCACACACACAACCTCTGCATTCGGTAATGCAAATTTAACCCCCATTGCCGCAGGTAAGCCAAATCCCATGGTGCCAAGACCACCAGAATTTATCCAACGTCGAGGTTTATCAAATGGATAATACAAAGCAGCAAACATCTGATGCTGGCCCACATCTGAGGTGACATACGCATCACCATCAGTAAGGCGATATAACGATTCAATCACTTGTTGCGGCTTGATGCGGTCGGTAGTGGTGTCATAACGTAGACATTGACGTTGACGCCACGTTGATATTTGTTGCCACCACGGTTGCAAAATGTCTTTACTATCACAACTATCTTGCTCATTAATCAATTTAAGCATACTGGTAAGTACAGTATCTGCTGAGCCGACAATTGGAATATCCACGGCGACGGTTTTTGATATCGATGACGGATCAATATCGATGTGCATGATGGTCGCATTAGGGCAATATTTCTCAAGATTATTAGTAGTACGATCATCAAATCTAACCCCGATCCCAAAAATAAGATCGGCATTATGCATTGCCATATTAGCTTCATAGGTACCATGCATACCTAACATACCCAAACATTGCTCATGCGTCCCAGGAAAAGCACCCAGCCCCATTAAAGTATTAACCACAGGAAGATGTAAGCTTTCCGCTAACGCCATTAATTGTTTACTACAATCAGACATAACCGCCCCACCACCGACATAGAGTACAGGTTGTTTGGCGCATAATAAGGCTTTTACACCCCGTTTTATTTGACCTTTATGGCCTTGCGTCGTGGGATTATAAGAACGTAATGCTATCGACTCAGGATACTGATATGGGTAGGTTTCTGCTGGGTTAAGCATATCTTTAGGAATATCAACTACAACAGGTCCAGGGCGGCCACTAGCGGCGATATAAAACGCTTTTTTAATAATGGTAGGGATATCTTCAGGTTTAGTTACCAGAAAGCTATGCTTTACGACCGGGCGTGAAATACCAACCATATCGCATTCTTGAAAGGCATCATTACCAATCAAGTTACTCATTACTTGGCCTGACAATACAACAAGTGGAATCGAGTCCATATAAGCGGTAGCAATACCAGTGATCGCATTGGTTGCTCCAGGGCCGGATGTGACAAGAACAACACCAACATCCCCTGTTGCTCTAGCATAACCATCAGCCATGTGCACCGCCGCTTGTTCATGACGAACTAACACATGTTCAATATCACTTTTCTCATGCAATGCATCATAAATATCAAGTACTGAACCTCCGGGATAACCGAAGATATGCTTAACGCCTTGATCGATCATCGAACGAACGATCATCTCTGCGCCAGACAACATTTCCATATTTTGTCTCCAGATCAATGAAACATAGTTAGGGCTTATTTTTAGCCTAATAAAAAACATGACAAATCATGCTGTGTTGATCACAGTTGCAATAATAAACGTGAATAACCGCAACAACCTTAACGCTTTTGCATCATTCATTACTAGAGCAAAATAGGAATTTATCTTTTTTATCTAACGTGATGGGTATTACCGATTCTTTATATAACCATTTATTAACAGATCACTACCAACTACTAGTATTAGACTAGGGATCAGCACATATCACTATGTAATAGACATAAAAAAGAAGCCTTAAAGGCTTCTTTCTTAAATCTAAGCAAAAAACATCTTAGTCGTCTTTTTGTTGGGCCTTTTTATGGCTTTCTTCGTACATATGTTCAATTTCTTTGTGATAACGATCTTGAATCACTTTACGACGTAGTTTTTGCGTTGGTGTTAATTCACCTTTATCCATTGAAAATGATTTAGGCAATAACGTGAATTTTTTCACTTGTTCGAAACGTGCCAAGTCTTTCTGCAACTCAATTACGCGATTTTCAATTAACTCAACAATTTGACTATGTTTAATCAATTCCATACGGTCTTTATATTTAATATTAAGCTCGCGCGCATGTTCTTCTAGTGTTTCAAAACACGGTACAATTAATGCTGATACGAATTTACGGGTGTCAGCTATAACGGCAATTTGTTCAATCAGATGATCTTTACCAATCGCACCTTCAATCACTTGAGGGGCAATATATTTACCACCAGACGTTTTCATTAGCTCTTTAATGCGATCAGTAATAAACAAATTACCTTGCTCATCAATATAACCTGCATCACCAGTTTTGAGAAAACCATCATCAGTAAAATTATTCGCCGTCTCTTCTGGCATATTGTAATAGCCGCGCATCACCATCGGACCACGTACTAGAATTTCATTATCTTTACCAATTTTAACTTCAGCACCAGGCATTGGCATACCAATAGAATCAGGGTTGTAACAACGATCATCCCAGCAAGATACTGTTGCCGTTGTTTCTGTCATGCCATAACCTAACTTAACGTTAACGCCTATAGCATGGAAAAAACGTCCAATCCCTTCATCTAATTTAGCACCACCACATGGCATACACTTAATATTACCACCCAGTACCGCACGTAATTTAGACAGCACCATTTTATCGGCAAGGTTATAACTTTTTTGTAATAACCATGATGGTTCTCGGCATTGTTGACGAGCCAGCGACATTCTTGCGCCTATATTCACAGCCCAAGTAAAAATCATCTTTCGATGAAATGGCGCTCGAGCGACTTTCTCATGCACACCAGAGTATATTTTCTCATACACACGTGGCACTGCTGACATATAATTAGGCTTCACCGTCACTAACGCTTCTTTAAGCTTATTAGTATCAGACAAATAGCAGTTAATTACACCACGGTGCAAGACATAGAATGTCCAAGCACGTTCAAATACGTGTGATAGTGGTAAGAAACACAGTGAAGTATCTCCTTCATCTAATGCTAATCGCTCATCGTGAGCAATAATTTGTGAAGCAACATTAGAATAATCAAGCATCACCCCTTTAGGCGTACCTGTCGTACCAGAGGTATAAATCAGCGTTAATAAATCATCCATCGCTAAATCACCAATACGAGTATCAAGCTCTACTTGGTGTTCTAAACTAGCAGTCTTTAAAAAGTCGACATAATGACAAACCAAAGGATGTTGGGGTAATTCAACATCATCAGTTAGCGCAACTATACGCTCTAAATTCGGACACTGATCAGCAATAGAAACAGCAATGTTTAATTGTGCTTGCTCACCCACAAACAGCACTTTGACATTAGCATCGTTAATAACATATACCGACTGCTGAGGTGTATTGGTTGGATAAATAGGCACCGTAACACAGCGATTATATAGCGAAGCAAAGTCAGCAATAGTCCAACGTGGCATATTATTAGCAAAAATACCCACTTTATCTTGTACAGCTAAACCTTGATTTAATAACGCTAACGCCAACTGTTGAATTTTTTCACCAAAATTATTCCAGCTAATATCTTGCCACTCGTCATCAACTTGATGACGTAAAGCAGGACTGTCGCCTAAGCGCGCAATTTGCTGACGAATACGGTGAACAATATGGAAATCATGTTGTGCCATAAGTACTCTATTTTTTTAGCTTACACTTGTAAGCTGATTTGAGATATGCAGTCTACAATTCAGCCTTTAAAAAGCCAACTATAATGCGTATTAAATTATAGCTTCTGACGATCTAGATCACTCTATACCTGCTTACTTATTGTCTTCAATAACTTTTTAAATAAACACTAAAAGTGTAAGAATCTATAAATAACATGGTTTCATTACAGAAAAAGAACATAAATAATCTACGTAGTAAGATGAAGATTAAAGATCACCAACACTACCTTGATTTATAACACTAATTTTAAAATAACGTGCAGTGTTGTATTAACTCTATCTTCTAAAAGAAGATCACGAATACCTGAAGAGGTATTCGTAACATCTACATTCATCATAAAATGGATCGGTACGACATAACTCTCACGCTAAATTTTTAGTCTCCCTTCCTTAATCTTTACTTAAAGTATAAAAAAAATACAATTTTTGGTTGACCTATAGCCCGTCTATTTGATATTTATTTGTTAACAACATTTATTGGAATCTTTAATGAAATGAAAACACCTTTCTATCTCCTCTTAGCTTTACTCCTCATCGTGACGTAATCACGCGGGTTGCTATCGAGTGGGAAACACCACTAAAGATTTCAAAACCCGCGCAAGCAAGCGCGGGTTTTTTCATATTTTGACCAGCGCAAGTGAATGCGGAACGTAGCCTTATACAGGCCCACATATAAAAGTAAAAGGATGTCACGATGAACAATCAGGTCATTATTTTTGATACTACTTTACGTGACGGTGAACAGGCTTTATCAGCCAGCCTAACCGTCAAAGAAAAATTACAAATTGCTTATGCTCTTGAACGCTTAGGTGTCGATGTTATCGAAGCGGGTTTTCCGGTGTCATCCCCCGGTGACTTTGAATCAGTACAAACCATCGCAACCCACATCAAACAAAGTCGAATATGTGCCTTAGCGCGCGCAGTTGAAAAAGACATTGATGTTGCCGCTGAATCATTAAAGGCAGCTGAAGCATTTCGTATCCATACTTTTATTTCAACCTCTACCGTCCACGTACAAGATAAACTACGCCGCAGCTATGATGACGTAATACAAATGGGGATCGCCGCGGTTAAGCGGGCGCGTAAATACACTGATGATGTTGAGTTCTCATGTGAAGATGCAGGACGAACTCCGATTGATAACCTCTGCAAAATGGTGGAAGCCGCGATTAAAGCGGGCGCAAATACGATTAATATTCCCGATACTGTTGGCTATACCCTGCCAAGTGAATTTGGTGGCATTATCACCCAACTTTTTAATCGCGTACCGAATATCGATAAAGCCATCATCTCCGTGCATTGTCATGATGATCTCGGCATGTCAGTCGCCAATTCAATGGCTGCCATTCAAGCAGGCGCCCGCCAAGTCGAAGGGACGATTAACGGCTTAGGTGAACGTGCTGGTAATTGCGCCCTTGAAGAAATAGCAATGATAATTAAAACCCGTCAATCACTATTGGGGGTCCACACTAATATCAAATATGACGAAATCCACCGCACCAGCAAAATGGTTAGTCAGTTATGTAACATGCCGATTCAAGCCAATAAAGCCATTGTAGGCAGTAACGCTTTTAGCCACTCGTCAGGCATTCACCAAGACGGCATGCTAAAAAATAAAAATACCTACGAGATCATGACCCCAACGTCAATTGGCCTTAAAAATCAGGCATTAAATCTGACCAGTCGTTCTGGTCGCGCTGCGGTGAAAAGTCATATGGACACCCTCGGCTACACTGAGCATGAATATGACCTTGATAAACTGTATACGGATTTCCTTAGCCTTGCCGATCGTAAAGGCCAAGTGTTTGATTATGATCTTGAAGCCTTAATGCATTTTTCTAATCTGCGTGATGAAGATGACTTTTTCAAAATAAACTATTTAAGCGTCCAATCTGGCAGCGTAATGGCAACCACCAGCATTAAGCTTCAATGTGGTGATAAAGAAAAATGTGAAGCCGCTGTCGGTAATGGTCCGGTAGATGCCTTGTATCAATGCATCTACCGCCTAACTGGGTATGAGATTATATTAGACAAGTTTGATCTTACCGCCAAAGGGGAAGGTGAAGATGGTTTAGGCCAAGCGGATATCATTGCTCATTACAAAGGCCGTAAATACCACGGCACGGGTCTTGCGACAGATATTGTTGAAGCGTCGGGTCAGGCTCTGATCCACGTTATCAATAGTATTTATCGAGCCGATCAAATAGCAACGATAAAACAACAACATAACCACTAACGTTATTCATTGACGAATTTAATTTTATTTTTAGTACATTATGGAGAGCACCCACCATGGCAGGTTCATATAATATAGCAGTACTACCCGGTGACGGTATTGGCCCCGAAGTGATGCAACAAGCGCACAAAGTCTTGGCCGCCGTCCAACAGCAATTTGATATAACCCTTGAGTGTCATCAGTTCGATGTTGGTGGTATTGCGATTGATAATCATGGTTGTCCCTTACCGTCCATCACCCTAAAAGGCTGTGAAGCCGCTGATGCGGTATTATTTGGCTCTGTCGGTGGCCATAAATGGGAACACCTCGCCCCGAATGATCAACCTGAGCGTGGCGCACTCTTACCGCTGCGTAAGCACTTTGAATTGTTTTGTAACTTACGTCCGGCACAAATCCACCGTGGTCTAGAACACTTTTCCCCTCTACGAGCTGATATTTCTGAGCGAGGGTTTGATATTACCGTTGTACGTGAACTCACTGGCGGTATTTACTTTGGCGAGCCCAAAGGTCGTGAAGGCGAAGGCGCACAAGAAAAAGCCTTTGATACTGAAATTTATCACCGCTATGAAATTAAGCGCATTGCTAAAATAGCCTTTGAATCTGCGCGTTTACGCCGTAAGAAAGTCTGCTCCATCGATAAAGCCAATGTACTACAAAGCTCTATATTATGGCGTCAAGTGGTCGAAGAAGTAGCCGCGGATTATCCTGATGTTAGCTTGAGCCACATGTACATTGATAACGCCACCATGCAACTTATCAAAGATCCATCGCAGTTTGATGTAATGCTATGTTCCAATATCTTCGGCGACATTATTTCCGATGAATGCGCCATGATCACCGGTTCAATGGGCATGTTGCCATCTGCAAGTTTAAACCAACAAAAATTTGGTCTCTATGAACCAGCCGGCGGTTCAGCGCCTGATATCGCAGGTAAAAATAGTGCTAACCCCATTGCCCAAATTCTATCAGCAGCCTTGATGTTACGGTATAGCCTTGGTGAAGAAGATGCGGCTCGTGCAATAGAAAAAGCGGTAGCGCAAGCACTAGAAGCGGGGCAACTAACGGCAGATTTGGCGGGTAATAACATCGCCCTGACCACCAGCGAAATGGGTGACAAAATCGCCGCCTATATTCAACATGCATAAGGAACAGCATAATGTCGAATAACACTCCGTCAACGGCAACATCAGCCAAGACGCTTTATCAAAAAGTCTATGATGCCCATGTGGTAGTAGCAGCGGCTGGCGAAAACCCAATCTTATATATTGATCGTCATTTAGTGCATGAAGTGACCTCACCACAGGCATTTGATGGGCTGCGCGAACAAGGTCGTCAAGTTCGCCAAGTAAATAAAACCTTTGCCACCATGGATCATAACGTTTCCACTCAAACCAAAGATATCAACGCATCAGGTGAAATGGCGCGAATTCAGATGGAAACACTGGCAAAAAATTGTGCTGACTTTGGGGTTACCCTTTACGATCTGAATCATAAATATCAAGGTATTGTCCATGTTATGGGGCCAGAACTCGGCATTACCTTGCCCGGAATGACCATTGTTTGTGGGGACTCACATACCGCGACACACGGCGCTTTTGGGGCACTCGCATTTGGTATCGGCACCTCTGAAGTTGAACATGTGTTAGCGACCCAAACTCTTAAACAATCTCGCGCTAAAACCATGAAAATTGAAGTCAAAGGAAAAGTAGCAGCGGGCATTACCGCAAAAGACATCGTGCTAGCGATTATCGGTAAAACTACCGCTGCTGGAGGCACTGGCTATGTGGTGGAATTCTGTGGTGAAGCGATCACGGATCTGACGATGGAAGGTCGTATGACGGTGTGTAATATGGCGATTGAATTGGGTGCTAAAGCAGGCTTAATTGCTCCAGACCAAACCACTTTTGATTATATTAAAGGCCGTAAATTTTCGCCTCAAGGTGCCGATTTAGATGCAGCCATCACTTATTGGCAAACCCTCGCCAGTGATAATAACGCAGAATTTGATGCTATCGTCACTTTAGATGCCACCACAATAAAACCGCAAGTCACGTGGGGCACCAACCCCGGTCAAGTGATTGCCGTTGATGAGCCGATCCCAGCCCCTGAAAGTTTCAGTGATTTAGTAGAGCAAAAATCGGCTATAAAAGCCTTGGCTTACATGGGACTAGAACCTCATAAATCATTATCTGATTATGCTATCGATAAAGTTTTTATCGGTTCTTGTACCAACTCTCGCATCGAAGATATACGTGCAGCCGCCGCGATTGCCAAAGGCCGCAAGGTCGCAGCTAACGTCCAAGCCTTAGTCGTACCTGGTTCTGAGCAAGTCAAAGCTCAAGCAGAACAAGAAGGCCTTGATAAGATCTTTATTGAGGCAGGTTTTGAATGGCGACTACCGGGATGCTCTATGTGTCTTGCAATGAATAATGATCGCTTAGGCCCCCAAGAGCGATGCGCATCCACCAGTAACCGTAACTTTGAAGGTCGTCAGGGCCGAGATGGTCGTACCCACTTAGTCAGCCCAGCAATGGCTGCGGCGGCGGCATGTGCAGGACACTTTGTCGATATTCGTCAACTTGAGCCGCTATCGGCATAATAAGGACATAACTATGACAGGCTTTACTCAGCATACAGGATTGGTAGTACCGTTAAATACCGCCAATATTGATACCGATGCCATTATTCCAAAACAGTTTCTTCAAAAAGTAACCCGTACTGGATTTGGACAACATTTATTTCATGACTGGCGCTTTTTAGATGATGGCGGCCAACAACCTAATCCCGATTTTATAATGAATGCCCCTCGCTACCAAGGTGCAACCATTTTACTGGCACGAGAAAACTTCGGCTGTGGATCATCACGTGAACATGCTCCGTGGGCCCTTGCTGATTACGGCATTAAAGTGATGATCGCCCCCAGTTTTGCTGATATTTTTTATGGCAATTCGATCAATAACCAAATGATCCCTGTTCGTCTTACCGATCAACAGGTTAATGAATTATTTGAATTTGTAGAAACAACCGTCGCCGCTGAGATCACCGTTGATCTAAAAGCAATGACAGTAAATGCCAATAACAAACAATATCCATTTGAAATTGACGAATTTCGTCGTCATTGCTTGTTAAACGGATTAGACAACATCGGCTTAACCCTACAACACCAAACCAAAATTGCTGAGTATGAGGCGAATATTCCCACTTATCTTGCTTAGGTCATCTGTTCAATAAAAAACGCCTGTGAGTAAACAGGCGTTGATTTATGACCTCACTCTTTACACTGCAATAAACCCAGCACCATAACGGTCTTGATCATTCTCTTATCTTTATAAACAGGTTATTTATGCGCATAATGTTGAGCTTGTTACTCATTTTCTGGTCACTGAATATTTTCGCAGCACCAAAGGCCAATCTACTGCCTTATTGGCAAGATCAAGTTACCACCAATCAACAGGATATTGATCATCAGCAATGGCAACAGTTATTAAATAAATATCTGGTTGTAGAACCACACCAAACCCTATTTCGTTACAGCGCAGTGACTCCTGCTGATAAACAAAAATTACATACTTACATCTATCAACTGAGCCAGCTTGATCCTCGCCAATATAATCGTAATGTTCAATTTGCTTATTGGGTTAATCTTTATAATGCCCTTACCGTCCAATTGATCCTTGATAATTATCCACTCACCTCAATTACTAAACTCGGTGGTTTTTTCAGTTTTGGTCCATGGGATCAACCCATTGTTACTATCATGAAGAAAACCCTAAGTTTAAATGACATAGAACATCGTATATTACGTCCGATCTGGCGCGATCCTCGTATTCATTATGCGGTCAATTGCGCCAGCTTAGGGTGCCCTGACTTACTACCTCAAGTCTTTGACAGCCATCAGCTTGAGCAGCAACTGAATACTGCCGCCAGCCGTTTTATTAATAGTAATAAAGGGGTACATACCAACTCAAAGCAAACGACCTTATCATCAATTTATGACTGGTATAGCGTTGATTTTGGTAATAGACAGGCTTTATTGCAGCATATAAATCATTATCGACTGCATAAAAAAATCAATGGCAATAACATCAAATTTGATTACAACTGGTTGTTAAATCAGAAGCTATAACTTAACGCTAGTTACGGGTACAATACTCGCGTTCTCATTGGGGAGCCATTAGGCTGAGATTGTTGTTATTATCTTGATTGATATAGCAGAACCCATTGAACCTGAACCAGGTAATGCTGGCGTAGGAATTGAGAAACGCACTGGTATTTCACCACTGCCAATCTGCTATTACAGCATGATACTAAAACCTCTCAAGCCTGTGCCGCTCTCTCTCTTTATTTTGTTTGCAGGATGCTGACATCAGGAGCGCATAGTGAAAATCCGTTATACACTTTTACCGTTAATATCAATGTCGTTACTCTCAAGTAACGTTTTTGCCGCCGATAACACCCTTAATGTTTATACCTACAGCTCGTTTTCATCAGAGTGGGGACCGGGGCCGATCATCAAAAAAGCCTTTGAAGCCCAATGTGACGGTTGCAAGGTTAACTTTGTTTCGTTAGAAGATGGCGTTTCTATTTTAAATAGAGTCCGTTTAGAAGGTAACAGCAGTAAAGCTGATATTCTGTTAGGGCTTGATAACAACCTCATGACCGAAGCCAAAAAAACGGGGTTATTAGCCAAGCAACATGTTGATCTTAGTAAACTTACCCTTCCAAAAGGCTGGCACGACGATACCTTTATTCCTTATGATTACGGCTACTTTGCGTTTGTTTATGACAGCACCAAATTACCCCACCCACCCACCAGTTTAAAAGCGCTAGTTAACGATCAAAACATCAGTGTGATCTACCAAGATCCGCGCACATCAACCCCCGGTCAAGGGCTGATGTTATGGATAAAATCAGTGTACGGTGATAAAGCGACTGCCGCATGGCAACAACTTGCTAAACACACAGTAACGGTAACAAAGGGCTGGTCAGAAGCTTACAGCATGTTCCTTGATGGTGAAGCCGATATGGTGTTGTCATACACCACCTCACCGGCTTATCACATTATGGAAGAGCACAAAAACCAGTATAAAGCGGCTAACTTTAAAGAAGGCCATTACATGCAAGTTGAAGTCGCAGCCAAAATGAAAAACAGCCCGCATCCTAAACTGGCTGATCAGTTTATGCAGTTCATTGTCAGTGATGGTTTTCAATCTCAAATTGCGACCCACAACTGGATGTACCCTGTCACCAAACAACCACTGCCCGCCGCATTTAATCAATTAACGATGCCAGATAAAGCATTAGAATTTAGTGCTGATGAAGTGGCTCACAAGCGTAAAGCATGGATTCGAGAATGGCAGCAAGCGCTGACCCAATAATGGCATACCGCTGTGAATAAACGTGTAACTCAATTATTGCCCGGACTATTAAGTGTCGGGCTTATTCTATTACTGGTGATCGCCGCGATCACCAGCCTTATACTTCATGCTGGACAATGGCAACTGAGTAGCTTATGGCATGATCCTTATCTACGTCATGTGACGCGATTTAGTTTTTACCAAGCCTTGCTGTCTACTTTACTCAGTATTGTGCCTGCAATTGCGATTGCTTACGCACTATCACGACGCAATTTTATAGGTAAACAACTGTTATTACGTTTGTTTGCTATGACGCTAGTGATGCCTGTATTAGTGGCGGTGTTTGGCTTATTAGCGATCTACGGTAAAAGCGGCATCATTAGTCATGGATTAAGCTGGCTCGGATTACCCCGACTCAATATTTATGGTTTAAGCGGCATTTTGCTGGCGCATGTCTTTCTCAACTTACCATTAGCCGTGCGATTTTTACTCCAAAGTTTAGAATCAATCCCTCATGAACAGCACCAATTAGCCACCCATTTAGGCATTACTGGTTGGCATAAATTTAAACTTGTCGCTTGGCCTCGACTACGCCAACAATTACCCCATGTAGCCGGGCTTATTTTCATGCTGTGCTTTACCAGTTTTGCGGTGATCATGTCACTGGGTGGCGGCCCTAAATCAACCACCATTGAACTTGCGATTTACCAAGCAATTCGCTACGACTTCGATCTTGCAACTGGTGCGATTTTAGCGCTATGGCAAATGTTACTTTGTGGCGGATTAGTGTTACTGAGCCATCGCTTTGCCAAACCATTAGCAACCTTTAGTGCCTCTGTGGGTAAAAATGTGGTTAATTATCAAGATAATTGGCGGGCAAAATGGTGGGATTGGAGTTGGATCGTGGCTGCAATATTACTGGTGATCCCACCAATTATTGCCGTTTTTGTTGCTGGGTTAAACCGTCAATTACCGCAGTTATTACAACAACCTGCACTGTGGCATGCAGTCGCTAATTCACTTGAAATTGCGGTCATGGCATGTAGCTTAGCGGTTGTTTTGGGGGTGATGATCTTACTCGCGAGTCGACAATTACGCTTAAATAAACAACGTTTGAGTGCCGATAGTATTGAAATGATCGGCACCATTATTTTAGTTACTCCAGGGCTAGTGTTAAGTACCGGTATTTTCTTATTACTGCGTCAATATACCGATGCCTATGGCGCTGCTTTTTGGGTTGTGGTGGGAGTTAATGCTTTAATGGCACTGCCTTATGTGATCAAAACCCTTAGCCAACCAATGCTGCATATTGCTCAACAATACAATATGTTATGTCATAGTTTAGGCATGCGTGGTTGGTCTCGATTACGACTTGTAGAATGGCGAGCACTGCGTAAGCCTATCGCACAGTCATTGGCTATCAGCTTGGTATTGTCGCTGGGTGATCTCGGTGCAATTGCTTTGTTCGGTAGTCAAGATTTTCAAACATTACCGCTGTATTTATTCCAATTAATGGGTAGCTATCGCATGGATGGTGCTGCTGTGGCTGCATTATTATTGTTATTACTCAGCTTAGGTTTATTCAGCGCAATTGAATATTGCTTCCAGCCTCGGCGAACCAAAGGCAAACACCATGCTTGATATCAACCAATTATGTTATACCTATCAACCTCAACACCAGCATGAACACCCTATGCCGTTAAGCTTTAACTTTACCCTTCAACAAGGTGATATTGCGGCGTTAATCGGTCCAAGTGGTGCGGGGAAAAGTACCTTATTGGCGCTTATTGCGGGATTTTTACAGCCTGATAGTGGTGAAATTTGTATCCACCAGCAATCAATTATTACGCTTGATCCTGCTCAACGCCCCTTATCAATGCTGTTTCAAGAGCATAATTTATTTCCGCATTTAACGGTCTATGAAAACATTGCTCTTGGCGTTGATCCTCGTCTTAAATTAAGTCCCCAACAACGCCAACAGGTACATGATGCAGCGGAAAAAGTGGGGTTAACGGCGTATTTACCCCGCCTGCCCGAGCAGCTATCAGGCGGGCAGCGGCAACGGGTGGCATTAGCGCGCTGTTTAATTCGACAACGGCCTTTATTACTACTTGATGAACCGTTTTCGGCGCTTGATCCTGCG
Organism: Photobacterium carnosum; assembly: GCF_021236965.1. Lineage (NCBI taxonomy): Bacteria > Pseudomonadati > Pseudomonadota > Gammaproteobacteria > Vibrionales > Vibrionaceae > Photobacterium > Photobacterium carnosum. The sequence goes on from NZ_WMDN01000013.1 coordinate 78,932, forward strand.
TTGCGTAACGACATGCTACAGCTGGTACAGCAACTGGCTCAACAGCAAGCCATCACCGTATTAATGATCACTCATAGCCCTGATGATGCTAAAAAAATCGCCAATAAATGCATTTTTATTGATAACGGAGAAGTAAAAGCATTTGGGGAGACTGATGTGCTATTAAACCATCCCCAACAACCAGACTTACGTCATTACTTAGGCTTAGCGTAATAACGGCCATAAACAAAGCCGAGCTCAGTATGTTATCCCTAGAGCTCGGCTTATATTGTTAAAACAACAACGATGAACTTAAAGATTTTCTTCCGCAAATTCTGCTAAACGACTTCGCACCACACCATTAATATAAATATTGGCGCTACCCTCAAAGTGTTTAAACCGTTCAACAATATAAGTTAATCCTGATGTTACTGGTGATAAATAATTGGAATCAATTTGTGCCAAGTTACCCGAGCACACCAACTTAGTTCCCTCACCACAACGGGTAATAATGGTTTTAATCTGTGATGCGGTTAGGTTCTGACACTCATCGAGCAATACAAATGCATTTTGAATTGAACGACCGCGCATAAAGTTAATTGATTTAAATTGAATATTGGCTTTGTCAAAAATGTATTTCATTGAACCTTCAGTACAGACATCATGCTTATGTAACGCTTCCATGGTATCGGTTACTGCCGCCAACCACGGCAACATTTTTTCTTCTTCAGTGCCGGGTAGAAAACCAATAGATTCTGCGATTTCAGGGGTATTACGCGTAACAATGATCTTGTCATACATCCCTTTTTCAATCACCTGTTCTAACGCTGCCGCCATCGCTAAAATGGTTTTACCACAACCCGCAGGCCCCGTTAAAATCACCAAATCAATGCTAGGATCAAGCATTGCATCCAACGCCATACCTTGATAAATATTTTTAGGCTGTATACCCCATGCTTGACGATGCATTAAGCGGTCATAACTAATGTCTTTAATGGTGACGTCTTCACCATCAATGGCTTTAATTCGTGCAGCAAAATCCTCACTGTCATCCAATAGATATTGATTAAGATATGGGTTATCAAATAACTCTTTCGGTAACGTATGTAAGGTTGCACGACCCCGATTTTCAGAATGACACTCAGCGACATTGTCCCAGAAATTACCGTTATAACGGTGAAAACCTTTGCTGAGTAAAGCAACATCATCAATCAATTGATCGGAACGGTAATCATCAACATTCAACACCCCAGCCCCTTTGGCTCGTAAGCGCATATTGATATCTTTGGTGACTAATACTACGCTTCTAGGGGCATATTTTTGCTGAAGGAAAAGAACACTATTAAGAATACGGTTATCACCTGCTTTATCACTAAAGGCATGTACCGTTTGTTTGACTTCATAATCAGCAAAAATAGCGATCGTGCCGTTATGTGGAATCTGATCATTAAAAGGAATACCCGCTGAAATTTGTTCAGGGGTCGCATCGTGAAAGATATTTTCAAGGGCGCGAATAGCAACCCGCGCATCACGTGAAACATCACGCTTACTGTCTTTAATACGATCTAATTCTTCCAGTACCGTCATCGGGATCACGACGTCATGTTCCTGAAAAGAAAAGATAGCGAGAGGTTCATGAAGCAGAATATTTGTATCAAGTACAAACAGTTTCCGTTCGGCATTGTCCATAAGCACCTCCTTGGTAGGGCGAACAACAATAAACTTGGCTATCACTCTTTTAGCTTACGTCAAAATTAACGTTTGTGTTAATTACAGTATTTATAACGATCAGCGTTCATAACAATTAAAGCATCTATTGATTAAACTAAAATGACATTAATACTCACGCTTCTTTTACACACTTTCACCGTGACCTTAATCACATCATGCAGTAACATGACTCCCCCATTTTGAATTATGCGTATGTCATATTATTCATCTATGCATTTAGTTTTATTATAGACGATAAACTGACAACGCGAATTATAACATTTTCCTTTATATCAAATAATTAGAAGGTTTTTAGCACTATGCCATTTGCTTTGGGTCAACGTTGGATCAGTGATACAGAAAGTGATTTAGGTTTGGGCACAGTCGTCGCTATTGAGCCACGTACTGTTAGCTTGATGTTTCCAGCATCAGATGAAAACCGTTTATACGCTCGACATGATGCACCAGTTACCCGTGTAATGTTCAATGTTGGTGATGTGATTGAAAGCCACGAAGGCTGGTCGTTAAAAGTTGAAGCGATCGAAGAAGATAAAGGAATTATCACTTATATCGGTACCCGTATAGATACCGAAGAAAGCGATGTCGCGTTACGTGAAATATTTTTAAGCCATCAAATTCGTTTTAATAAACCGCAAGATAAATTATTTGCAGGTCAAATCGATCGTATGGATCGATTTGCATTACGTTACCGCGCGCTAAAAAATCAATATGAACAACTAAAAAGTCCATTACGTGGCTTATGTGGCATGCGTGCAGGCTTAATTCCGCATCAGCTTTACATTGCTCATGAAGTCGGTCGCCGTTATGCACCACGTGTGCTTTTAGCGGATGAAGTAGGTTTAGGTAAAACCATTGAAGCGGGCATGATCATCCACCAGCAGGTACTATCTGGTCGTGCTGAACGCATTCTGATTTTGGTACCAGAAACCCTACAGCACCAATGGCTTGTAGAAATGATGCGTCGCTTTAACCTTCACTTTTCTATTTTTGATGAAGAACGTTGCGTTGAATCTTTAGCGGATGCTGCTAATCCATTTGATACTGCACAATTTGTATTATGTTCACTTAATTTTCTGCGTAAAAGCCGTCGTCGCTTTGAACAAGCATTAGATGCAGATTGGGATCTACTCATTGTTGATGAAGCGCATCACCTTGAGTGGAGTGAAGAGCGTCCAAGCCGTCAATACCAAGTCGTTGAAGCGATTGCTGAAAAAACCCCTGGCGTATTACTGCTAACTGCAACGCCTGAACAATTAGGCCGTGAAAGCCACTTTGCTCGCCTACGCTTATTAGACCCTGATCGCTTTTACGATTATGAAGCCTTTGTTGAAGAAGAGCGTCTATACGAACCCGTTGCCGATGCTGTATCTCAATTACTTGCAGGTAAAAAACTTGATAGCGATGCTAAGCAAACCCTAATCGAATTGCTTGCAGGTCAGAATGTTGAGCCAATGATCACTGCGATTGAAAATGCAGTTACAGCCGACGACGCAGAAGCACTTGAAGCACGTCACGAATTGATCCGTAACCTAATGGATCGTCATGGTACTGGCCGCGTGTTATTCCGTAACACCCGTTCAGCGATCAAAGGTTTCCCTAAACGTCACCTTAATATGTACCCATTGCCGATGCCAAATCAATACAGCACTGCAATGCGTGTTGCTGGCATGATGTCAGGCAAACTAAGCATTAACGAAAAAGCAATTAAACTGCTTTATCCTGAAGATATCTATCAAGACTTTGAGGGTGAATCAGCCACATGGTGGAACTTTGATCCTCGCATTAACTGGCTGTTAGATATGCTAAAAGCCAATCGTAATGAGAAAGTATTGGTGATCTGTTCTCGTGCTCAAACTGCATTAACACTAGAACAAGCCCTGCGTGAGCGTGAAGGTATTCGTGCCACCGTATTCCATGAAGGGATGTCAATCATTGAACGTGATAAAGCGGCAGCATATTTTGCTCAGGAAGAAAGTGGCGCTCAAGTATTAATCTGTTCAGAGATTGGTTCAGAAGGTCGTAACTTCCAATTTGCTAACCAATTAGTGATGTTCGATTTACCGAGCAATCCTGACTTGCTAGAACAACGTATTGGTCGTTTAGATCGTATCGGTCAGCAACGTGAAATCGAAATCCACGTACCGCATCTTGAAGGTACCTCACAAGCTTTATTGGCACGTTGGTTTAACGAAGGCTTAAATGCCTTTGAAGAAACCTGCCCAACAGGCCGTCCGGTTTATGAAGCAGTATGTGAAGAATTAATCACGCTACTTGCCAGTGAGAAGCAAGACAGTGACGCACTAGAAGCGGTGATCACTCAAAGCGCTGCGCTACATAACGAACTCAAAACTAAGCTAGAGCAAGGTCGTGACCGATTACTGGAAATCCACTCTAACGGCGGCGAAGCTGCTCAACAGTTAGTGGAGCAGATCAGCAGTAAAGATGGCGATACCAACTTAATCTCTTTCGCACTAGGCTTGTTTGATACTATCGGTCTTAACCAAGACGATAAAGGTGAAAATGCAATTGTAGTAACACCATCAGAACATATGATGGTTGCAAGCTACCCGGGCTTACCTTATGACGGTTGCACCATTACTTTTGATCGTAACACTGCACTGTCACGCGAAGATTTGCACTTTATCAGCTGGGAACACCCAATGATTCAAGGTGGCATTGAATTATTATTAAGTGAAGGTGTTGGTACGACTGCGGTTTCATTACTGAAAAACAAAGCGCTGCCTGTCGGTACATTGTTATTAGAACTGATTTACGTGGTTGATGCACAAGCACCAAAACAATCAGGTATTGGACGTTTCTTACCGAAAACACCGATTCGTATTCTACTTGATAGCAAAGGTAACAACCTTTCTGCCAATGTTGAGTTTGAAAGTTTTAACCGTCAGTTAAGCCCGATTAACCGCCATTTGAGCAGTAAATTAGTTAACTCAGTGCAAAAAGAAATCCATACGCTAATTGCCCATGCTGAACGCGAAATTGACAAAGAATTAGTCACTGTTCGTAGCCAAGCACAAGCCGAGATGGAAGCCACATTACAAGCTGAACATCAACGTTTACTGGCATTAAAAGCCGTCAACCCTAACATTCGTGATGACGAGTTAGAGTTAATTGAATCCCAAATTTCAGATTTGACCGATTACATCGCCAAAGCGCAAATTCAACTTGATTCATTACGTTTAATTGTTGTTAGCCATAACTAATTACTAACGTTCTCATCATAAAAATTCAGCCGCCAATTATATGTTTACTACATTTAATCGGCGGCTTTTTTATGGCTATAACATTATAGACATACCACTTGTAATATATTCATATTAGTCTACTGACCAAATTTTTCACTCTCACCGATGTGCGCATCATTAAACCATTGCTAGTATTGAACTATAATCCACCAGCCGATCCTTGGTTAGATACTCTCTAACGATATTATCGCAGTCAACAAACCTTCAGGTTTATTATCTAATCTCGGTCGTCAACCTGAGCACCATGACAGTGTATTTGCATTAGGACACCCTATTTCAGGTGATAACTTCTATGCCAATGCTGAATCAATTACGACATCACCGCGACTGTTATTACACGCAGCAGAGCTAACCTTTACTCGCCCTAAAACTAATAAGCCAATGCATCTTTTTGCACCGTGTGAGTTTTATCTACAAGCACCAACCCAAACAATTTACCCATAAGCGGTAGGCTTCTTTCACAATGAATGCTAGCGTAAAGCTTGCATTCATTGTTTATTGAGATGACCCATGGAAACCATCGTTTTTCTTGATCATGGAACCATACCTGCACACATTAGTATTCCTCGCCCAACTTTTTGTCACCAATGGCATCAGCACGCTACAACTACACCATCACAAGTGATTGCGCGCCTACAACTCGCTACCATTGCAATCACCAATAAAGTTGTCCTCAATAGTCAGGTTCTGGCCAAGTTACCACAACTTAAATTTATCGCTATTGCCGCAACAGGCACCAACAATGTTGATCTCGACTATTGTCGCAGTCACAATATTAAAGTCGCCAATATTCAAGGCTATGCCACTCGCTCGGTACCAGAACATGTTATCGCGATGATCTTTGCCCTCAAACGCAATCTTGCCGGCTATCAACAAGACATTGCTAACGGTGAATGGCAACATCAGCAACAATTTTGTTTTTTCACGCATTCCATTACTGATGTCGCAGGATCAACCTTAGGGATCATGGGTAACGGCAGTTTAGGTCAAGCCGTTGCAACGGTTGCTAAAGCCCTCGGAATGAACGTTCTATTTGCCGAACATGCAGGGGCAACCCAATGCCGTGATGGCTACCATCCCTTTGAGCAAGTTCTGCGGGAAGCTGACATCATTAGCTTGCACTGTCCACTGACAGCAACCACTAAAAATATGATTGCCGCGCCACAATTGGCACTGATGAAATCAAGCGCAATAATTATTAATACCAGCCGTGGCGGTCTGATTAACGAACAAGCCTTAGTGGATGCGCTACTCTCATGCCAAATAGCGGGTGCGGGTATCGATGTATTTACAACTGAGCCTGCATTGCCGTCAAACCCATTAATCGCTCATTGTCAGTTGCCAAACCTAATTTTAACGCCCCATGTGGCGTGGGGATCAGACTCAGCCATTCAAACATTAGTGAATCAATTGATTGATAATATTAATAGCTTCCATCAAGGCACCCATAAAAATCAGCTTTAATCTCAATTTTCAGCCACAAAAAAGCGAGCATTACGCTCGCTTTTTTTATTACAGTTCAATCATTGTTTCCGTTAGTTGACTATTTAAAGCCTTTTTCTTTACGGATCAAATCATAAGCAGCTTGTAGCTCTTGGGTTTTTTGCTTAGCGATTTCCATCATTTCTGGTGGTAAACCTTTTGCTGCCAATTTATCCGGATGGTGTTCATTCATTTGTTTACGGTAAGCACGTTTCACTTCTTGTGCTGATGCTTCATCATTAACACCTAACACGTTAAACGCATCGGCTAATTGGTCACGAGTGGGTGGCGCTTTAAAACTACCGCCTTGCTGCTGATGATAACCGCCTTGTTGAAAACGGAATGCGGCTTCTTGCATTTGTAAACGTTGCTCTAATTGGGCTTCAGAGAAACCAAGATAACGTGCAATTACATGCAATAACTCACGCTCTCTAGGATGTAATTCACCGTCAGCGAACGCCGCTTGAATTTGAAGCTCTAAGAAAAACTGTAATAAATCAGCACGTCCAGCACGACTACGAACGCGGTTAAGGGTTTCTTCTAGAGGGAAGTTATCTTCTTTTCCTTCACGGAATGCATTTTGTGCTTGGCGACGAGATTCACCTTGTAGCCCCATTCGATCCATGATCGTACTGGCAACACGAATTTCATTTTCAGTTACGCGACCTTTGGCCTTCGCCATGTGTCCCATGGTAGCAAAACAAGCATTAAAGAACTCAGCTTGACGCTCAGCATTAGTGGCATTTTTACCACCAAAACCGCTAAAACCACCATTCCTTTTGCGGGCATACGCTTTATCAAATTGATGACCAATAAATAAGCCAATTAAAAAACCTATATATTTAGGGCCAAACAATAATCCCAGTAGAGCACCGAAAATTTTTCCCCATATACCTGTTCTCTGCATTCTATACTCTCTGGTAGTTCGTTAATTTTTTCACTGTTTACCCAACAGCATGCGCTGAAAAGATGCCGTCGCGTTAAATTTGCATTATGATAGCTGTCATTTGTCGGGAATGCTTGTAAAAAGCGCAACAATTCGCCTTGCACCAAATTGATACAGGAATGTTGAATTAGATGTCACTTACCTCTCACAGTTTACTAGCCACCATGATTAGCTTAGCCCTATATGGCCCTGCAATGGCTGCTGATATTACCCCTACAAACGGTGATACTCACACCCCAAAAAATATTGCTGATCCAGCTAATAATGCAATTAATGGTAACAAAAATCCAATTGCGATGGTACGTGGTGTCTGCATCCCGGAAAAAGATCGCAAACAAGACACCAATAATGAACCCATCCATATCAGTGCTGACCGTGTTGAAGCACAACAAAATACAGCAGCTGTATATTCAGGTGATGTGATCGTAAAACAAGGTACGCGGACGATTGTTGCTGATAAAGCGACCTTGCAACAACCTACCAACATTGTGACCGCTAACGGCAATGTTTTCTATCAAGATGGTAGCATGGATATTGATGCCAAAAGCTTAACCAGCGACCTTGATACTAAAGATGCCCAAATGAATGATGCGGTCTATCAAATGACCTGTCAGGCCGGCCGTGGTGACGCTAAATTAATTGAACGTCGTAATGTTGATGGCACTCAATTTTATAAGATGAAAGACGGCACATATACAACCTGTCCAAGTAAGGATAAAAGTTGGCGTTTTGCCGCTGGCAGCCTAGAACGTGATGGTGACTCACCATTTGCCGATCTGTATAACGCCCGTTTTGAAGTGCTTGATGTACCTATTTTTTATCTACCGTGGTTACGTGTTCCAGTTACTGATCAACGTCTTACTGGTTTTCTATATCCGTCAATTAGCTACGGTTCGAAAAACGGTATGGAGCTAGAAACACCTTTTTACTGGAACATAGCACCCAATTACGATTTAACTTTCACCCCCAAGTATATGAACCACAGAGGATTACAGTTAACCTCTGAATTTCGTTATTTGTCTGATTTTGGTCAAGGTAAAGTAATCGGTGAATATTTAGGTCACGATAAAAAATACCAAGACTATGATAAACGTTGGGGTTTCCAATGGACACACAGCGGTATTATCGATGAAAACTGGTTACTGAATATTGATTACAGCAAAGTCAGTGATGCTAAATATTTTGATGACGTTGACTCAATTATCGGTCAACGTGAAGATAATAACCTGCTACAAACAGCATCGTTGGCGTACCGTAATGATAATTGGGACACCAGCTTAATGGTACGTGACTTCCAACCACTAACAGCAAGTGGCGAAGGCACGCAATACCGTTTAATGCCTCAACTATCAAGTACCTACTATAAATCAGATCTTCCTTATGGTTTAGATTTTAGTTTACCGATGAGTATCAGTAAATTTGATACCGATGATAGATCTAAACCAACAGCTGATCGGGTTACCTTTGATCCAACATTAACTTTGCCATATGCAACGCCTTGGTGGTCTGTCACCACCCAAGCTAAATTAAGGTATGCCCATTACAACCAACAATTTGATGTTAATGAAAATTCAAAATTAAGTACTCTCGATAAAACAGCTAATCGTACGGTGCCAGAATTCAGAGTCAACAGTAGCTTGTATTTTGAGCGTGACACCTCAATTATGGGCGAACATTACACCCAAAGCTTAGAGCCACAGTTACAATATTTATACGTTAAAAATGTTGACCAAAGTGGCATCTATAACCCGGTTAATTATAACGGTGGAGGCTACGACTCAACCCGTTTACAACAAGACTATTATGGCCTGTTTAGTGATAGAACATATAGTGGTCATGATTACATCGCACCAGCGAACCAATTTACGGTCGGTGCCACAACGCGTTACTATGATGCAAACTTTAAGGAACGTTTTACCCTTTCATTGGGTCAAATTTTCTATATTGATAAACCCATCGCTGATGGCACTGAAGCAAAAAGTTATTCTGCAACGGCACTAGAAACTGAATTTAACCTTGACGATAATTTGTTCTTCAAAAGTTCAATGCAATATGACTCAAGTGAAAATGAGGTTCAGCAAGGCAGTACTGCGGTTGAATACCGTAATGGACGAGTTTTTGTTCAGCCAAGTTATCGCTATGTATCAAGTAGTTACTTAACTAAATATGTTGAGAATCCTAATGTTGAAGTTAATGGTAAACGTGACGGTATTTCACAATTAGGCTTATCTGCAGGTTTCCCTATTAACGACAACATTGATATTACCGCGGATTATTTCCAAGATATGAATGTCAATAAAATGCTAGAGAGCCGTGTAGGTTTAGTTTACCGCTCTGCATGTTGGATGATAGGTTTAAGCTATAATCGCTATGCAAAAGATCCATTGAACCAGGATTTTACCGAATACGACAGCAATGTTAGTTTCTCGTTTAGTCTCCTTGGACTTCAAGGTGCGCGACCAATTGGTCAAGCTTCAGATGATGGCGGCAATATTCTGGGTTATGCAGACCCATTCACACTTAAAAATTAATGATCGTGGCGATAATACATATCGCCACTCAACATGACGGACTATAAATGAAAAAGTGGAAGTATTCGGCGCTAAGCGTAATGCTAATGGGTATGACTGCAACAGCAGTTGCGGCTCCCCAACTGCAAGAATTAAATCAAATTGTAACCACAGTTAATGATGGCGTTATTTTACAAAGTGACGTTAATGCAATGCTGAAAACCGTTCATCTTAATGCTGAAGCAGCAGGCCAACAACTGCCTCCTAACAATATTTTACGTCAGCAAGTGATGGATAAATTGATTATGGAGAATTTGCAGATCCAACAAGCGAAACAACTGGGTTTACGAATTGATGAAAGCCAACTAGATCAAGCAGTTGCTGATGTTGCTAAACAACGTAAAATGACCGTAGCGCAATTGCGTCAAGATTTAGCCAGTGCGGGTATTAGCTACCCTATGTTCCGTGAACAATTACGTAACGATATGCTAGCCTCTGAAGCACGCACTATTATTGTTCGTAAGCGAGTGAATATTCTTCCTCAGGAAGTGGACAACCTAGCAGCGCAATTAGCAAAACAAACCCAACAAAATGTGCAATATAACATCAGTCAGATTCAAATTGCCGTTGATGACGATGCAGATAAAGCCACCCGCGAAAAAGCCAAACAAGAAGCGGATAAAATTTATGCCGAGCTAAAAAAAGGCGCTAATTTTGCTGAATTGGCTTACCGTTATTCAAAAGGCCCTAAAGCACTGAAAGGTGGCGAATGGGGCTGGATGAGCAAAGAAGAAATGCCAACGATTTTTGCTGACCAAATTAAAACCAGTAGCAAAGACAGTGTCATCGGTCCTTTCCGTAGTGGTGTTGGTTACCATATTTTAAAAATTAATAACGTTAAAGGTATGCCAACAGTTTCTGTAGTTGAAGTAAAAGCACGCCATATTTTAATTAAAACCTCTGTTATTCTCAGTGATGCGGCTGCAAAACGTGAACTAGAAACGATTCGTCAAAAAATCATTAGCGGCAAAGAAACATTTGCAGCAGCAGCAAAACAATACAGCGCAGATCCTGGTTCTGCGGTGAATGGTGGCCAATTAGGCTGGCAAGTACCGTCAATCTATGCACCAGCTTTTGAAAAAGAAGTAGAAACATTACCGATAGATAAAATTAGCCAACCGTTTAAATCACAGTTTGGCTGGCACATTGTTGAAGTAGAAGGTCGTCGTAATGTCGATCGTACTGAAGCGGCATTAAAAAATCGTGCGGCTCAAATCCTATTTAATCGTAAGTTTAATGAAGAAGCACAAACCTGGTTACAAGACCTACGTGCGGGTGCATATATCGAACAAATGAATAAGGTAAATAATGGCTAATAACAAGCATATGACTAACATACAACGGATTGTCATCACCCCTGGTGAACCGGCCGGAATTGGCCCTGATTTAGTCATTGCCTTGTGCCAACAACATTGGCCGCACCAACTTGTCATTTGTGCTGATGCGCAGGTTATGGTAGAACGTGCGGCTCAATTAGGTTTACCTTTAACCATTTTACCTTATCAACCCGAGCTAACCACTCAGCCGCATCAAGCCGGCACCATGACAGTGGTTCAGGTTGATAGTGCTGTTAAGGTTGTCTCCGGGCAACTTAACGAGCAAAATGGTCTCTATGTATTAGCGACACTAGAGCGTGCAGCCTTAGGCTGTATGAATGGTGAATTCGCAGCGGTTGTTACCGGCCCCGTTCATAAAGGGATAATCAACCGCGCTGGGGTTTCTTTTAGTGGTCACACTGAGTTTTTTGCGCAGCAATCAAATACAGCGCAAGTTGTTATGATGCTCGCAACTGAAGGTTTACGCGTTGCTTTAGTAACAACCCATATTCCTTTAAACTGTGTCGCAAAGGCCATTACAGAACCTCGGCTCAAACAAGTTATTCGTATCTTGCACGCCGACTTAGTCACTAAATTTGGCATTGAATTCCCAAAAATTTATGTTTGTGGGCTCAATCCTCATGCAGGTGAAGATGGCTGTTTGGGAATGGAAGAAATTAACACCATTACTCCAACATTAGAGCAACTACGTCAACAAGAAGGTATGGATCTTATCGGGCCGTTACCGGCTGATACCATCTTTCAAGAAAAATATTTAGCTAATGCCGATGCGGTATTAGCCATGTATCACGATCAAGGGTTACCGGTGCTAAAATACAAAGGCTTCGGTAAATCTGTCAACATTACGTTGGGACTTCCCTTTATCAGAACTTCAGTAGATCATGGTACCGCACTGGAACTCGCAGGTACTGGGCAAGCAGACATAGGTAGCCTTCGGACAGCGCTATCCCACGCCCTCGAATTGGTAGAAAAACAAGCATGAGCAGCGATCAAGTCCACTTAGGTCACCGCGCGCGTAAGCGCTTTGGCCAAAACTTTTTAAAAGACCCATACATTATTGATGGCATTGTGTCAGCGATTAACCCTTTACCAGGCCAAAACTTGGTAGAAATTGGCCCCGGCCTTGGTGCAATCACTGAATATGTTGGCAAGTTAGTTGATAACTTTACTGTTATCGAACTTGACCGAGATTTGGCAGAGCGTTTACGCAACCACCCCGATCTTGCCTCAAAACTAACGATCCATGAAGGCGATGCAATGCGCTTCGATTTTACGCAACTTATTCAACCGAATAACAAGCTGCGTATCTTCGGTAACTTGCCTTATAACATCTCAACCCCGTTGATGTTCCACATTTTTGAGTTCCATAAAGACGTATTAGATATGCACTTTATGCTTCAAAAAGAAGTGGTTAATCGTCTAGCGGCAGGTCCAGGTAGTAAGGCTTATGGTCGTCTAACGGTGATGGCACAGTATTACTGTAAAGTGATGCCTGTACTTGAAGTGCCGCCAGAATCTTTTGTACCAGCACCAAAAGTAGATTCTGCCGTAGTACGTTTAACACCATATGAAGTATTACCGTTCCCATGTACTAACCGTAAATGGTTAGATCGTGTGTGTCGTGAAGGCTTCAACCAGCGTCGTAAAACAATTCGTAACTGTTACAAAGGCTTGTTCACTCCAGAGCAACTTGAAGCGCTAGGCGTTAACCCTGGTCATCGCCCTGAAAACATTACGGTTGAACAATTTGTTGCTATGGCGAATTGGCTTGACGTTAATTTCCAAAAAGAAGAGCAATAACGTTATCGCGCATTAACAACGGCGCACATAACATCAGAACCCTGTGTAACATGTCACGTGTTAGGCAGGGTTTTCTTTATTTATCAGCTAACAATACTAAAATGAGAATAAATCATCAGCAAAGGATATTGCCAGTGAGTCTCTCATCTCCCCCCACGATTAAATGCCACATTATAAGCCATTATCTTACAGAACAATCACAACCTGAACTGCAACGCTATGTCTTTTCATACACCATCACCATCAAAAATTTAGGTCGAGGCAACGCCCATTTACTTAAGCGGTATTGGTTAATCACTGATGCTAATAATAAAAAAATGGTTATTGAAGGCGATGGCGTTATCGGTCAACAACCACATATTAATGCTGCAGATGAGTTCACTTATACCAGTGGCACCGTCATCGAAACGCCCGTTGGTGTTATGCAGGGTCAATACACTATGGAAGATGATACGGGTAATGTATTTAAAGTTGAGATTGCACCATTTCGACTAGCAATACCGAACATTCTTCATTAACCTAATATGATTAATTTCATATTAATTAACGTATTAATAATGGGAGCACCATGGCGACTTATCTTGTCGGTGATATTCAAGGCTGTTTACCCGATTTAAAAAAATTACTGGCACAAGCTAATTTCGATCCCCTTAATGATCATTTATGGCTTGCTGGCGATCTGGTTGCGCGCGGACCAGAATCTTTAGAAACATTACGCTTTGTGAAAGCATTAGGTGATCATGCCACGGTAATATTGGGCAATCATGATCTGCATTTATTAGCGGTATCACATCAACCCGCACGCGCTAAAAAAAGTGATAATATTCATCAAATTTTCACTGCAGAAGACGGACCAGAATTACTTAACTGGTTACGCCACCAGCCACTACTAGCCGAGCATCCTCACTATCCACTGGTGATGGTGCATGCCGGTATCACACCACAATGGACACTTGAACAAGCACGTCAACATGCTCAAGAAGTTGAACAATTACTTCAGTCTGATGATTACTTGTGGCTGCTAAAAAACATGTATGGTGATGGTCCTGATTGGTGGCAAGAGGATCTTTCGCGCTTAGAACGGCTACGATTTACGATCAACAGCTTTACGAGAATGCGATTTTGCGATCCTCAAGGTCGATTGGATATGCACTGCAAAGTACAACCCAACGATCCCACTGTCGGTAATCTGATCCCTTGGTTTGACGTTAAACGAGATCAACCATTAGGAAAAACCATTGTCTTTGGCCATTGGGCAGCATTGATGGGTCATCAGGATGAACACTGTATTGGTTTAGACACTGGTTGCGTATGGGGCAATAGCTTAACCATGCTACGCTGGGAAGATGGACAACGATTTGTGACAGAGTGTCCACTCTACGCCTGATCAGTAGTTATAAAAATGCCGACAATCATTTGTCGGCATTCATGGTATCAACAAAACGATTTCAGCTATGATCGCTCTAAGATCACAAACTCCATCGCATACGCATTTTTGTCATCGGCATCATAATACTGGCTTTCAACGCGATGCCAATGATCACTCCACTCAGGAAATTGCGTATCACCGCCATCAATATCAGCATCAATAAAGGTTAAATATAATCTATCCGCTATAGGTAAACACGCCTGATAAATACTACCGCCACCAATGATCATTAGCTCAGGTGCATCACCAGCGGCTAATTTTGCAGCTGCCATATCACTAACGACAGTGACACCATCGGCACTAAAATTAAGATTACGGCTGATCACGATATTTAATCGCCCCGGTAATGGTCGACCAATCGATTCAAAGGTTTTACGCCCCATCACTATTGGTTTACCTAGCGTACAACGTTTAAACCATGCAAAATCAGCAGGTAAATGCCATGGCATACTATTGTCTTTACCAATGATCCGTTTGTGAGCCATTGCGGCGATCATACTGATCTTCATTTTTGCATCTCCATTTACGTTGCCAGTATTGGTTTTGTCATTCTATCGTAGTTATACCACAGGACGATGACGATAGAATAATAACCCCGGCATAGCTAACCCAATTGCTAATGCAGCCACAATAAATACCGCTTTCAGTACGTTATCAATCATCAATCCCCATAAAGCTAGCGAAAAGCCACGGTGATTAATTTCAACAATGGCAATCATGGCTTTAAAGGCAAATACCCCTGGTACCATAGGGATCAACGCAGCAACCGTAAACACTTTCGGATGAGCTAAAAAGCGGTGTGACCAATGAACACCGATCATGCCGACTAGAGTTGCAGCGGCAAGGGTTGACCATTCGATCGAAAGCCCCCAATGCATTAATAAAAACCGAGTCCCATGGCCAATAGCCCCACCAATAGCACAATATTTCAGGGCTTTTTGGGGAACATTAAATACCAATGCAAACCCTAATGCAGGGATCATCGCCAGTAACATATCATTCAGTAATGCCAACATTAATATCATAGTAACCACCCCCACACACCCAGTATGTTCATCGCGGCAATAATCCCCATACAGGTCGATAAGGTCAATAATGTTGCCATCGTCCAACGGGCTAATCCCATACTTGGAAAGCCTTTTACCATGTCAGCTACGGCATTAATTAATGGAAAACCAGGCACTAACATTAGTACCGATGAAGCCATCGCTAAAAAGGGTTGGGCACCTATATTATACACTTCGCCAAGGCCTGAAATTAAGGTGGTTACAAACGCGGTAACACCAAAATTTAACAGTGGATTAAAGTGATAACTGGCTATTTGTTGGCGGACATACATCCCCACAGATGAGGCGCAAAAAGTGAGTAAAAATACTGGCCAATCCCCTCCCGCTAAACGGCTAAATGCGGCACATGATAAGCCGATCATAACCACTACTATCCAACGATTATAACGCTGTATTTTGAGGTTTTCTAAGCGGTGTTGAACGTCATTACCATCCAATAATCCCCGCTCAACAAGAATACAGATACGCTGAATATCGGTCACTATTTGCATGTTGATACCACCGTCTTGGCATCGTCGAGTGGTGGTAATACAACAACCTAAATGACGAGTACTGATCACCATCGAACTGGCTGACAATGACACTTCAACATATTCTACACCGAGAGCTAAACCCAATCGACGGGTAACATCCGTAATAACAGAGCTCTCAGCGCCATGTTGTAATAACCGCTGGCCCGCCTCTATTGCCAATCGAGTCACTTTCCGTTGCTGAGCTTCACTTAACGGTAGTAATACGCGCTCCATGTCGATATCCATTTACAATCCATTATAAAAAACAATTCAGAATAACTAGCATACCGAAACCAGTCTCATAGGTGTTGATTAAGCACAAAAAAAAGCCACACCTCAATGGTATGGCTTCTTTCGCATATTGCACGATAATGGTTTATGGTTTATAGATGATTTCTACATCGTAATCATCTTCATTCCAATCATCCCAATCATCATCATTGTCGTCTTCATCCTGAACTTTCTTAATTTGTTCAGCGTGGTAATCATCCCACTTAAAGTCAACTTTATCGGCTTTCTGCTCTTCAATTTCGTACTTAATACGAGGCAGTGCATCGATAGCAATCATCAGATCATAAGTTAATTCTTTAGTACCAACACGGTTAAGAGCAGAAATGCTGTAATGCTGTCCTTCCCATGCTAATGCTTCAAGAACTTCATTGATCTTTTGTTGTGCTTGTTCTTCATCAAGAAGATCAGCTTTGTTAAATACAATCCAACGCGGCTTGTTACCCAGTTTATCACTGTATTGCTCAAGCTCATTAATGATCGTAAATGCATTTTCTACTGGATCAGAACCATCAGCAGGTAACAGATCAATCATGTGTAATAACACACGACAACGCTCAAGGTGTTTCAAGAAACGAATACCTAAGCCAGCACCGTCAGCAGCACCTTCAATTAGACCAGGAATATCTGCAACAACGAAACTACGCTCAGCATTAACACGTACCACACCTAAGCTTGGAACAAGGGTAGTAAATGGGTAATCCGCTACTTTCGGCTTAGCCGATGATACAGCGCGAATAAACGTAGATTTACCTGCATTAGGTAGACCTAGCATACCTACATCAGCCAAAAGTAGTAATTCTAGGCGTAAATGGCGAATTTCACCTTTACTACCCATACTCTTTTGACGTGGTGCACGGTTTACAGATGATTTAAAGCGGGTGTTACCTAGACCGTGGAAACCGCCCTTAGCAACCATCACTTTCATACCATGATCAGTTAGATCGGCAATTACTTCGCCAGTATCTTCATCGATAGCACGTGTACCTACAGGTACTGTTAATACTTCATCCTCACCGCGTTTACCGGTACAGTTACCGCCTCGGCCATTTTCACCGCGTTCAGCGGCATGGAAACGTTCAAAACGGTAATCAATTAGTGTATTGAAGTTTTCATCGGCGTAAAGATAAACATCACCGCCGTCGCCACCGTCGCCGCCATCAGGGCCGCCACGAGGAATGTACTTTTCAGTACGAAAACTTACTACACCATTACCGCCATCACCGGCATCGGCGCGAATAACCGCTTCATCTATAAACTTCATTTTTTTCTCCGCACTGTGGCGTTTAACATACTGCGATGAGGGAATTTAGCACATATCACCGCGTAGTAATTATTTCATGGACCTTGACTATTTGCTTGGGCTAATAAACTTATGGCCTATAGCACAACAAACAGCGCCACCTACCACAACTATAGCACCGAGATAACCCCATATATTCAAAGAGGCTGTCGTAACATATTGTGGCCAAGCCAAACTCGCAAGATCGACAAATAATATCGTAAACAAAGGAGCCAGTGTGATCACTGCACTCACTTGTGATGCTTGCCAACGTGACATTGCTTCTGCAAATGCACCATAGCCAACAAGCGTATTAATACAACAGAATAACAACATCCCTAATTGGCGGTTATCCATTGCGAAAATTTGTTGTGGTTGTGCCATTGGGGTCAGTATTACAGCACAGATAACATAAATCATCAGTAATATTTGTGCTGATGAAAATTGCCGTAATAGCCACTTCTGGGCCAGACCATAAACGACCCACACTAACGCGGCAGTAACAGCAAAGCTAACACCTACAGTATAGCCAGAAAAACTGGTAAACAGCTCAATAAGCCGTTCATTAAAGAATAAGATCAAACCACCAATCAGAGCAATTACACCCACAACTTGATGCCGACCTAATTTTTCTTTAAATACCCAAGCACTCGATACTAACAGCATCACTGGCGCTAATTGGATAAGAACTTGTACAACGTGAGAGTTTAAATATTTCAATGAGCTGTTATACAGCACAAAGTTCCCTGCAAGACCTAAGCTGCCGATGATTAACACCACACAACCCATGCGCCCAAGATTTGATATTATTGGTAATTTCTTACGCCACATTAAAAAAAGGCCTAAGCCAAATGCCGCGACAATAAAGCGGTACCAAACAATCGTAAAAGGATCCATCACTTCTACGGCTTGTTTCATTGCAATCGGTAAAGCGCCCCAAAAAACGGCGGTTGTCATTGCAAGAAAAAAACCAATCATAGGGCTGCGATCAATCATAAACCCTCCAGATATAAAAAGCCCCGCCAAAAAGGCAGGGCTTTAATATTCGTGTCGAATCTGAAAATTATTCAGCGTCGATAGATACGAATTTACGGTTTTTAGGACCTTTAACTTCAAACTTCACTTTACCGTCAGATAGAGCGAATAGAGTGTGGTCTTTACCTAGGCCAACGTTTGTGCCCGCGTGGAACTTAGTACCACGTTGACGAACGATGATGTTGCCTGCTAAAACAGACTCGCCACCAAAACGCTTAACACCTAGGCGTTTACTTTCTGAATCACGGCCGTTATTAGTAGAACCGCCAGCTTTTTTATGTGCCATCTTTAAATTCTCCTGTTATTAAGCGCTGATGCCAGTAATTTTGACTTCAGTGAACCACTGACGGTGGCCCATTTGCTTACGAGAGTGCTTACGACGACGGAACTTAACGATTTTAATCTTATCGCCACGACCGTGAGTAACAACTTCAGCAGTTACTTTACCGCCAGTTACAAATGGTGCGCCTACAGATACTTCTTCGCCATTAGCTACTAAAAGTACTGAGTCAAATTCAATGCTAGCGCCAGTTTCAGCATCTAGTTTTTCTAAGCGTAAGGTTTGGCCTTCGCTTACACGGTGTTGTTTACCACCACTTTGGAAAACAGCGTACATGTCTTACTCCGCTTCTCCGCACAGGCCATTTGCCACGTCTAAAATGGGCAATGGGTATGCGTTTAATCTTGTCATCAATAGGGCGCGAATGTTACGCGAAAAGAGACTTAGTGGCAAGCCATTCTCGAAAGAAAATTGGTGAAAAGCTACCCAACACAAAAACTGTTTGAAATAGCTGTATTTGAGGTTATGACGATATGGTTATTTTAGTGTAAGATTCACATATCAATTCAAAATATTTTCCGCCCTACGCGGCTAACAATCTTGCTGGACGTATAATGGATTTTAAAGCTATCCAAGCGCTCACCGCCAACGATATGGCGGAAGTCGACGCGAAGATACAGGCACAACTGAACTCAGATGTCGCCCTTATTAATCAACTCGGATTCTACATTGTAAACAGTGGTGGAAAACGTATTCGCCCCATGCTCGCTGTATTAGCAGCACGTGCACTTGGCTATGACGGTGATAAACACATCACAGCCGCTGCTTTTGTTGAATTTATTCATACTGCCACATTGCTTCATGATGACGTGGTTGATGAATCAGATATGCGTCGAGGCAAAGAAACTGCAAACGCCGCTTTTGGGAACGCCGCTAGTGTGTTAGTCGGTGACTACATTTATACGCGCTCATTTCAGATGATGACAAGCCTAAGATCCTTAAGGATCCTTGATATCATGAGTGAGGCAACCAATGTGATCGCCGAGGGTGAGGTGTTACAGTTAATGAACTGTAATGATCCTGACACATCCGAAACTAGCTATATGCAGGTGATTTACTCAAAAACAGCCCGTTTATTTGAGGCGTCAACTCAAATTGCAGCAATTATTGCTGATGCATCAACTGAGGTTGAAATTGCATTGCAAGAGTATGGTCGCTATTTAGGCACTGCTTTCCAACTCATTGACGATGTACTTGACTATATTGCCGATGGCAAAGAAATGGGCAAGAATGTCGGCGATGATCTTGCGGAAGGAAAACCTACGTTACCTTTACTGCATGCTATGCATCATGGCGATCAAGCCCAAGCAACAATGATTCGTGAAGCTATTGTACATGCTAATGGCATGGATAAGCTTGATGCTATTTTGGCTTGTATGCGTCAACACGGCTCATTAGAGTACACCCAACAACGCGCAGAACAAGAAGCACAGAAAGCCATTGCGGCTCTGGCTCCTATTGCTGATTCAGCTTACAAACAAGCATTAATTACACTCGCGCACATGGCAGTACAACGAAAAAAATAACCCCCTCCAATTTATAAAAAACCTGTCTTTATGGCAGGTTTTTTTATGCCTAATAAGCCAAAATAAACATAAGCTATAACACGATCAACCATGATCTATACTATCACTACCATCGATATATTATGTGTTATTGACCAAGAAGGTGATCATGGATATTAATCATTTAACAACGGGGATGTGGGTAGAATCTCATCACGGGGTAGGAAAGGTGATCGGCATAGATCATCAGCACCACTCAGTGATCATTGAGCACCGCGAAGATCATCAATTGCAGTCAATTAATATTGAAGATCTTATTGAGCAACCTCAACTGCATAGTGGTTGTGATCGTTATTATTGATATTCACAAAATTACGAATATAAAAAAGCGGCTTTAATTAGGCCGCTTTTTTATTCTAAAAATTATATCTACTTATTTTACGGCAAACTCTTCACCAAGAATGATATCTGCACGTAATGTATCAAGCATGCTTTCTAATGCATTTTGTTCAAACGCACTTAGTTTGCCATAGTCCATTACTTCTTCAATACCGTTTTTACCTAGCAAAACAGGTTGGGCGAAGAAACGTGTATGCTTGCCATCACCCTCAACGTAAGCACATTCAACCACACCTTGCTCACCTTGCAGCGCACGTACCATCGCTAAACCAAAACGACATGCCGCTTGGCCCATAGATAACGTTGCAGAGCCACCACCCGCCTTAGCTTCCACAACTTCAGTTCCTGCATTTTGAATACGTGGAGTTAATGCTTTTACTTCATCTTCAGTAAAACTTACGCCTTCAACTTGCGATAATAATGGCAAAATAGTCACACCCGAGTGACCACCAATAACGGGAACGCGAATATCACACGGTGAAACGCCTTTAAGTTCTGCAACAAACGTTTCAGAACGGATCACATCAAGAGTTGTAATACCAAATAACTTACGCTTATCGTACACACCTGCTTTTTTGAGTACATCAGCAGCAATTGCAACCGTGGTATTCACTGGATTTGTAATAATACCAACACATGCTTGTGGACATACCACCGCAATTTTTTCAGCTAATGATTTTATGATACCTGCATTAACATTAAATAAATCGGCACGATCCATTCCAGGTTTACGTGCAACACCTGCAGAAATAAGCACAACATCAGCCCCTTCTAACGCTGGTGTTGGATCGTCCCCACAATACCCTTTAATTGCTACAGGTGTTGGGATATGACTTAAATCAGCCGCAACACCGGGTGTTACTGGCGCTATATCATATAAAGCAAGATCTGAGCCTGCAGGTAAACGGTTTTTCAATAGCAATGCTAATGCTTGACCAATACCACCAGCCGCACCAATTACAGCAACTTTCATGTTCGTTCTCCTTTACGATAGAAGTATATTTATTAAAGTGGGTACAACCTAATCCAGTTAATAATAGTAGTAACTGAATAACAATCTATGGACGTTATATTAAGCCCCAAAAAAATACAATCATCTCCGACTCGCTTTGCGAAGTAACGCATAATCCCATAAAAATGCACCAAAATGCTTTTATCAGACAAATAAATTATAAATTTAATCATTACTATTTATTAACTAATTCCAGCCAATTAGTTATGGCAAAACAATGACAAACGTCGCAATAAATTTTTTTATTTATACCAAAAATGCGATTTCACATGTTTATTTTGATTCACTTTGTTTGCTAGTAAGTCACAGGTTATGCAAAAATGGTCTACCTCGTCCCTGTAGATAATATTTACTTATGCGAAATTCAGATAAACAAGAACGTTTAGTTAAAGCATTTAAATTAATTTTAAAAGAAGAAAAGTTCAGTTCTCAAGGTGAGATTGTTGAGGCATTAAAAGCACAGGGTTTTGATAATATTAACCAATCAAAAGTCTCTCGCATGCTAACAAAATTCGGCGCGGTACGTACTCGCAATGCCAAAATGGAAATGGTGTATTGCTTACCGATTGAACTTGGCGTTCCAACAATCACTAGTCCATTAAAAGAATTAGTGATGGAAATTGGCTTTAACAGCGCATTAGTTGTGATTCATACTGGCCCTGGCGCAGCACAAGTTATTGCTCGTTTACTTGATTCATTAGGCCGAGCGGAAGGGATCCTTGGCGTTGTCGCTGGTGATGATACTATTTTCATCACACCAACAAATAATATCACTACAACTGACCTTCACGAGACAGTATGTGATCTATTTGATTATAGTAATTAATCAATAATTAGGGTCTATCTCACTGTTAGAGCATTAAATAAATGCTCAAGAAATATAGACCCTGAGTTTTAGTACCATTCCAATTAATTAAAAATACTCAGCTATTTTTATGATGGTTGACGTTGATCATATCCCCACCGCGGAACCAGACCTTGCTCTATATTTAAATGATCTAATATTCGCGCCACCATAAAATCAACCAAATCATCAATGGTTTGTGGTTGATGATAAAACCCCGGAGCCGCAGGCATAATCGTCACCCCCAGTTGCGATAACTTAAGCATATTTTCTAAATGAATACTTGAGAATGGCGTTTCTCTGATCACCAGTAATAATTGACCGCGTTCTTTGATAACAACATCTGCCGCCCGTTCAAGCAAGTTATTTGACATACCATAAGCCACAGATGCCAACGTCGATGCCGAACAAGGACAAATTATCATTTGCTTTGGTGCCGCAGAACCAGATGCTACCGGTGAAAACCAATCTTCTTTACCGCAAACGACCAATTTTTCAGCTGAACACTGTAAATGTGCGACTAATTGTTGTTGTGCAGTATCAGGAGCTGCTGATAATTTAAGTCCATGTTCAGTGGCTAATACCACTCGAGCAGCAGATGAAATCAACAGATAAACCTGATAATCTGCCGCCAATAAACATTCAAGCAAACGCAAACCATAAGGAGCACCAGACGCACCCGTCCATGCTAATGTTATCTGTTTATTTTTCATTATTTCTCACTTTATTTTGCTGTTAATGCGGCTAATAATTTGTCATGAATACCACTAAAACCACCATTACTCATCACTAAAATCGTATCACCTGATTGAGCTGATTCAACAATATTAGCCACCAGCGTATCAATATTATCACTACAAAATGCAGGTTGAGAACATTGATCGGCAATTTCTTGCACTGACCATGGAATATTATCTGGTTGAAATAAAAACACTTCATCAGCAGCATGTAATGCAGGCGCTAAATCGTGTTTATGGACCCCTAATTTCATCGTATTTGAACGCGGTTCAAGCACAGCAAGAATACGAGACTTACCCAATTTAGCTCTTAATCCACCTAATGTTAATTCAATAGCCGTTGGGTGATGCGCGAAATCATCATAAACCGTAATGCCATTAACCTCGCCTTTATATTCTAATCGACGCTTAGTATTGATAAATTTAGCTAATGCCTCACACGCTAAATTTGCCGTTACGCCAACATGTCGAGCTGCTGCAATCGCCATTAAAGCATTATTGACATTATGATCGCCCACTAATGCCCAATCAACAGTACCGACTAATTGATCATCAAGATAAACATCAAACACACTGCCATCCGCCAGCTTTTTATCAGCACGCCAATGGCCATCATCACCGATATATTCCAACTCACTCCAGCATCCCATAGCTAGCGTCTCATCGATATTTTTCACTCCATGTGGCGCTAAAATACGTCCATTACTTGGTACTGTTCGTACAAGATGATGGAATTGACGCTGAATAGCTTTTAGATCATCAAAAATATCAGCATGATCAAACTCAAGATTATTCATGATCAATGTGCGAGGTTGGTAATGAACAAACTTCGAACGTTTATCAAAAAAAGCACTGTCATATTCATCGGCTTCAACAACAAAGAACATACTTTCACCTAGGCGAGCAGAAATGCCAAAGTTTCCAAGTACTCCGCCTACTAAAAAGCCCGGTTGATAACCACAATCATCTAATACCCACGCTAACATACTTGCCGTCGTCGTTTTACCATGCGTTCCAGCCACCGCCATTACCCAGCGATCTTGTAATAAATAATCATGTAGCCACTGCGGACCAGAGGTATAACGTAAATTGTTATTAAGCACATATTCAACACATGGATTACCACGGCTCATGGCATTACCAATAACGACTAAATCAGGCGCTGGTTTTAATTGTTCAGGATCATATCCTTGAATTATTTCAATACCTTGAGACTCAAGCATGGTACTCATTGGTGGATATACATTGGCATCAGAACCCGTCACTTTATGACCAAGTTGAGTCGCTAATGTAGCAGCGCCTCCCATAAATGTTCCACAAATACCTAAAATATGAATATGCATAACTGCTGTTTCCATCCTTAAATTTTATTAATGTCACGCTTTGACGTTACTTCGTTACCATAAAAAAGATCTTTATATACAATTCTTTATATAACAAAAAATACTGTGAGGCATTAGCACTCATTACACATTAAGATCTAACAAGTATACAACTGAACCTACATCATCTTATGACAACATAATGCAAGGATTGTTTATGACTGATATTAGAACGCTTGGTGAATTTATTGTCGAGAAACAGAGTGATTTTCCTCATGCCAGTGGCGAACTATCCTCACTACTCGGATCGATAAAACTAGCGGCTAAAATCGTAAACCGCGAAATCAATAAGGCCGGATTAGCCGATATAACCGGATCCGTTGGCACAGAAAATATTCAAGGTGAAGAACAACAAAAACTCGACCTTTATGCCAACGATAAATTCAAAGCTGCATTAGAAGCGCGCGATCAAGTGTGCGGCATTGCCAGTGAAGAAGAAGATCTAGCCGTTAGCTTTAAGCGACAGTTAAACCGAGATGCTAAATATGTAGTGCTAATGGATCCTCTTGATGGCTCATCTAATATCGATGTTAACGTATCCGTTGGAACAATTTTCTCTATTTATCGTCGTATATCACCCGTAGGCTCACCAGCCATTGATGCCGACTTTCTTCAACCCGGCCACCGCCAAGTCGCTGCGGGTTATGTTATCTATGGTTCATCCACCATGCTAGTTTATACCACAGGTAATGGCGTCCATGGTTTTACTTATGATCCCTCTCTGGGTGTATTTTGCCTCTCTCATGAAAATATGCAAATTCCTGTTGATGGTAATATTTATTCCATCAACGAAGGCAATTATATTCGTTTTCCATTAGGCGTTAAAAAATATATAAAATATTGCCAAGAATATGTACCACAAGATAACCGCCCCTACACATCACGCTATATCGGCTCTTTAGTGGCTGATTTTCATCGTAATTTATTAAAAGGTGGCATCTACCTTTACCCAAGTACTGCCAATTATCCCAATGGAAAATTACGGCTATTATATGAATGTAATCCGATGGCATTATTAATCGAACAAGCTGGCGGACGAGCAACAGATGGCCAACAACGTATTTTAGATCTCGTGCCAACCGAGTTACATCAACGGGTACCTTTTTTTGTTGGCTCAACCAATATGGTCAACAAAGTAGAAGCCTTCCTTCACGAAATAGATGAATAACAACCACTAAAATTCAAGGTGGTATTAACCACCTTGAGATAACCAATAATGTCTCCGGCCATCGTTATTTCCTCAACGACGGTGTTATGGTGGCGGTTGTGTTTAATATAAATAATGACAACCTCAATGCATGCAACATTTAATCAACACAAAAAGAGGACTATTCATGAGTTTAAATAAAGTCACAGCAGGACAAGATCTTCCTCACGATATTAATGTGATTATTGAGATTCCAGCCAATGCTGATCCTATCAAATATGAAGTTGATAAAGCCAGTGGCGCCATATTTGTTGATAGATTTACTTCAACACCGATGTTTTACCCATGTAACTATGGCTATATTAATCACACCCTTTCCCTTGATGGCGATCCGGTTGATGTATTAGTGCCAACCCCATATCCATTACTTGCAGGCTCAGTGATTCGCTGTCGTCCTATTGGGGTATTAAAAATGACAGATGAATCAGGTGAAGATGCCAAAATTGTCGCCGTTCCTCATAGCAAACTCAGTTCAGAATATGATCATATTCAAGACATAGATGATCTTCCAAACTTATTGAAAGCACAAATAGTTCACTTTTTTCAACATTACAAAGAATTAGAAGCTAACAAGTGGGTCAAAATTGATGGTTGGGAAAATGTAGCGGCAGCAAAAGAAGAAATCATCTCCTCATTTGAACGTGCACAAAAATAGCGATCAACGTCAATGAAGCACATACTAAAATATAAATTATTAATAACCATACTTAGTCTTACAGCTATAGTGCCAATAAGTTATGCCCAGAATGTTTCTGTACAACAATTTTGGCAACTACAGCAACAACAACCACATGTCATTATCGACGTTAGAACACCAACCGAGTTCTCACAAGGACATATCACTTCGGCTATCAATATCCCTTATCAAGATATTGCAACCATAGTGACGGCCTATAAAGATAAAGATCAACCGATCTTACTGTACTGTAAATCAGGTCGACGAGCAGAAATAGCAGCAACAACGTTACAAGAGCTAGGATACACCGCAGTATATAATGGGCGTAATTATCAAGATCTCAAAGCAACACAACCACATCCAATCCCATAATAACATGATAAAAAAAGCCCGATTATCACTAATCGGGCCTTTCATTATCAATGTACAGACGCTAAAGCATCAAGGTTGTGATTAATTAAATTCAAATTGGTAGAGTAAATCCACGGTCTGATCAAGACCAGAAACCGCTTCAACATACAGATTCTGCAATAATCGATAGCGCAAAGTAAATTCATCCACTTGGTTAAAAATACCCACCCCATACTTCACTTGCAACCCAGGAGCAATATAACCACTGATCGTCACTTGCGAATCATCACCCGCACCAGACGTTGATAAACTAAGATCTTTGACGCCCACGGCCTCACCAACATCACCGACTAATTGGCCACTTTGTGCTAACCCCATACCAATCAATGCGGTTGTCATGGCACTGTTACTACCATCGGAGTTTTCAGAATCAAGATTCTTACCCGTTAAAATATATGACAAGGCATTTTGTTGCGGCATCGCTGGATCTGAGAAGATATTTACTTCAGGTTTATCAGCCGGGCCAGTAACACGTACACCAGCAATCACATCATTTTCAACATTATCTGGATCACGAATCGCTTCGATAGAAAGATAAGGTTGTTCTGCTGGACCATTAAACAAAATTTGTCCTTTACGGATCAATAACTCTTGTCCTAGTGCGCGATAGTACGATCCTTTAGCAATATTGACTTCACCATAAATCATCGGTCCTTTACCTGCTTGGCGGACATTTAAATCCCCCAACAAACTTGCTTTTAAGCCAAATGCAGACAATTTAACATCATCTCCAATATGAACAAAAATATTGGTTTTAATATCAAATGGTACTTCTGGTTTTTCTTTTAATGGCTGCATGTCATCTTTTAAGATCACTTGATCTTTTGATACTCTCACCGCTGATTTAGGTAACTGATTAACTGTAATTCGTCCCCACGGGATACCGATTTTTCCGGTAATTTCAGCCATTGTTGGTGATGCTTCAATCGTTAAATCTGGCGATACCTTCAATGCAACCATTGGCGGTACACTTACTTTTAACTCTTTACCATTAATATTCAGCTTCGTTTTCCAAGCCTTCATATTCTGCCAATCACCAGTACCCCGCAGCAATAACTGTCCATCTGGCGTATAAATATTACCGATCAGATTGGCGTTATAACCATTAAAGGCCAGCTTAATATCTGCATTTTTAATATCTAATGGTACTTTACGTCCCGTTGCCTCTAGCTGAGACACTTGTAATAAGCCATTAACCGCAGGATGTAAGATAGGCCCGGTCACGGTTAAGTTCGTATCAACTTGACCATCAAACTTATGATAATCTTTGATCATCGGTTCAAGGAATCCGAGGGTAAAACGATCAAGCTTAACATTGGCATTGATCTGCTTATCACCTTGCAGATGAGTGATCTTTGCACGACCACTTAAATCACCATTATTCTTAATCGCAACTAACCAATTCGCATTTAATACATTATCTTGCATATCCGCATTAACGGTCACTTTATCCCAGCCTAACGTTAGCGGTTGTTCATCACTACTGATCTGTTGGCTAAAACCACCAGCAGGCATAATGATATTCGCTTTTAGATAAGGCGCTGTTTTAGGTGACCATTTAGCGGCAACATTCGCACCTAGTTCACCCGTCACTTTTAATTCTGGCGGTAAGAACGGTTTTAACAAATCAAAGTTAAATTTACGAATAGCTAACTGCGCTTGACCTGACGTTCCGGCACTAAGATCATTAGTTAAGCAAATACCCGCTTGCCCTTGTTGCCAACAATGCGCACCAACAGTTGCCATCGCGGTTTTAAGATCATAACGAATTAAGGTCGGATGATTAAGTACCCAGTCACCTAAAGGCGTACTAATATCACCTTTAACTAATGTACCTTTCCAGCCCGTTTTCTTATTAAAGTCACCATTGATCAATATATTAGCACCAACAGGTTCACCTTTTACATTGACACTTAAACTGTGTTGTTGCTCAGTACCTTTAAATAAGATCTTAAGATCATCAAGGGTTGTTGTGCCATATTTACCTTTCGCAGCGGTCAAACTAACATCCGCCTTCATATCAGGTAAAGGCGTCACATTACCTTTAAGATCAAACGAAGCTAAGCTTGCTAACTGTTGCCAACCTAAATCATTACCTTGTAAATCAAGCTTAATATCCGGAGTCGCCATACTGCCCGATAACATCACATTACCATTAACAGCACCATGAAGACCTTTTAATGATTTAGATAAATTCGGTGCATCAATATTAGCAACCATATTCCATGTTTTATCTAGCTGGCCTTTCACCACCATTCCATTCGGACCATGTTTTAATGTTAGCCCTGGCGTATTGACTCGAAGTAAGTCACCTTTACCATTAGCATCAGATGCGTCTAACTTACCAACCAACGTTAACGCTTGTTTCATGATGGTGCCGTTAACTGCCAACTGTGGCAATTTAACAAACCAACCACCTTGCTTGGTTAAACCACCGGAAGTCGCAAGCTTACCACTTACATTGCCTTGCGCTGCTGGCCATTGTAAACCTGGTTGAATATCAGAAAATTGTAGTTGCCCGCTCCAATTAACTAAATCTTTCCAGCTCGCTTTTGCGTTACCAGAAATAACACCACCCAAGGTATTAATTTTTAATGATGAAAGGTCAACCTTATTAAGATCGCCTTTACCATTAAGCGCAAACATTACAGCAGGTATCGGTTTACCATTAATGTTACTTTTCGCATTAAATGTAAAACCGTTCAAGCTGCCTTTCGCATCAATAATAGTCTTATCAACCGTAAATTCAGCCGGCTTATCGATTGGCCACTGTAGGTGTTGGCTAGAGATTGCCACATCAAATGGAAAATCAGCCTTTAGCGGTGATAACTTGCCTTTAACAATAGCGTCTAATTTGCCTTTAAGCTGCGCATCAATAACGAGCTTTTGTAATGAACCACTCGCTTTTAACGTCAGCGTTTGACCACTAACCGGCTTCATTGCGATATTAGCATCAGCATTTAGTGTTAAAGGATAATCACCCGCTAATGTTACTTGTGCCTTCGCGTTTAAATTCGCTTGTGGCGCATCAAGCTGTAGCTTTTTAAGGTTAATTTCACTCCCTTTTCCTGATGCAATCACTTCAAGTAAAGATACTTTTTGCGGTGTTTTACCTTCTAATTCGAAATTTTTAACTGTAAAACGTTCAATATCAAACGACATTGGTAATACGACATCTGGCAATGTGATAACGGTAGCATCAGATTTAGCCTTAACATTTAATTTTGGCTTTGATTTCGATTTTACAGATTTTTCCGCAGGAGCAAGTGCTAACTTAATATTATCCCAATCGGTCGGCTTTAACGTTACATGGCTACCAATAACCGTTGCGGCAGTAGAGAAATGTTGCCAATTCACCTTATTCGATAAGATATCAAGATCAATATTATTTAAAGTAACGTGATCAACTTTAATGGGAATAGGCAGACTAATTTCAGTTACCGGTTTTGATGGTTGCTCGGGCTCAGTGGTTGGCGGCAATGTTGGCATTGAAAACTTAACACCGTTAACCCCTACATCTGAAATACAAATTTCAGGCGTCAATAAACAGCTATCATCCAAGGTTAGATTTAGCTGTTTAACGGCTAAATTCATATTACTGTTTTGATAGCGTACATTATCGACTTGAAAACCACGTAATAGAGAGCCTGAAGTATCACCTATAGATAACGCAGGTAAAGCTTTTTGCGCTCCCCAACTGGCAAATTTCAACCCTGCTGGGGTATATAAGATCACTGCAATAGTGATCACTAAAAACAATAAAATTGCTAAAATAGTCAGGGATATGCGCTTCACCCAGATCATAATTCAGGCCCTAAAGAAAAGTGAAGTTGAAACTTATCCTTGTCGGGTTTATCAAGCCCCCAAGCAAAGTCAATACGAACCGGACCCACAGGAGATGCCCAACGAACACCAAAACCAGTACCTCGCATCCAATCCGGTTTGTTGTCATTCCATGTCGAACCATAATCATAAAATAATGCACCCCACCAATCGCCATATAAACGGTATTGGTACTCAATACTGCTGGTCGCCATATATTGGCCACCGACCATACGACCTAAATCATTACGCGGTGAAATAGACTCATAGCCATAGCCACGAATACTATTATCACCACCAATAAAGTAGCGTAATGATGGTGGAATATCACGAATGTTATCTGCCAGTACAGCTCCCCCCGCAATACGGAAAAGGCCTCGTTGGTTTTCACTTAAGGTGCGGATCCATGCCGATTTTGCTTGTATACGAATTAAGCTCGTATTTGAACCTAACGATTTATCTGCAAATTCCACGGAAAAATTATACTTACTACCAGACGTTGGGAATACACCACCAGTAAACTGACTCTTACTGTAGGAAAGCCCTGGCAAGAAGATATTGAAGGTACCACTCTCATCACCACCCTGCTTATATTTTTCATTAAGCCAATGCAGTGAAACTGTACGCTCCCATCCAGAAGTTAACTTCCAGTGGCGTTCAACCCCTAAACCAAATTGAGTACTAATGGTATCGTGATTATCAACGTAACGAATACCGCCAACAATTTGATAATAATTATTTAAGACGTCATCTAATGGGATTTTATAGGCAGCCTCAAGTTTCGGCTGCTCTTTGGATATCTCGGATTTAAGGTAAAAACTGTGACCATTACTGGTGACCCAAGGTTTTTTCCAATTAAATTTTAAGCGCGGACCCGTATCAGTTGAAAAACCAATACCCGTTTCAATTTGATTTCTAACTTGAGGAGTTAAAGCAACCTCAATCGGGATTTTATCATCCTTACGCTTGGTAACATCTCCACCAACATAAATAGATGAAAACCAGCCAACGTTAGATAAGCGTTCATTATATAACCCTAATTTAGAGGCTAAATAAGGTTCATTTTCAGTATATGGGATCATTGAACGAAGGCGCTCATCCTTAATTTGACTCCCTGTAAAATTGGTATCACCAAAAGTATAACGGCGTCCAGAGTCAAAATCTATCGTGATAATTGCTTCATTACGGGTAGGAATAACACCTAATTCACTTCTTTTCAGCTCAGCGTCAAAGTAACCGCGGCGCACTGCCAGACTTTGTAACGCTGATTTTAAGGCTTCATATTTACCCTGATTAAGCGCCATTCCAACGCCTAATCCGCTATTTTTTAATAATGAAACAAAGGCAGGATCATTATTAGCCTCCCCAGTAATAATAATATTACTTTGGCTAATATGAGTACGAGGGCCAGCATCAACAGTAACAATTATATCCGTCTTTTTGCCACTCCCTTTAACCTGATAGTCATACGTTGGCTGATAATAGCCTAGCGCTTGTAATGCTTGACTGATTTCAGATTTAACCTGCTCTTGAAAGCGTAAGGTATTACTATAGTCATTTTTAGAAATAGCCGATAAATAGGCATCTACATTATCTTCAAGGCTACTGTTTAATCCCTTAACTTTAAGAGATGCCGCCATTACCGGACTTGATAATACTAAGGCAAAAGATGCAACACCTAGCCATTGATAAACTTTATTCATTCGAATTATGCTTCTTGGGAAAATTTAGATTCATTCACATTTTCTATTTTGGCAAATGGTGCCGCTCTATACCAACAATAGCTACGAATATTATTAATAATAAATAACTCACTGCAAATATGTATCATTAATAACACATTCTATTAGTTTCATTTATTTAAAGTCGAACAGCTCTTCTGATGATCATAAAAACAACTTACATAATTAAAGTGTTACATAGCCATCAAATAACTCTAGCTAAATTATCTCTATTTTTCAGATAATATAAAAATATAGCCTAACAGGGACATAAAATTTATCAATATGCATCGCAAAATAAAAACCCATTACTACTCTAAGTTTTATTTTATTCCGATTGATGCTTATTATCATAAAATTTATTAGTCATAACCTACCGTTGTAGTTGTATTATCAGTAAAATCAAGCCTCATTTAAACAATAATAATTGAAAGTGCCTGATTCACTTTAGATAGTAGATTTAACACTTTAATATCTGTCGATTAGGTAAAAGCAAACGCCCATATTCAAATTTAAAACAACTAATTCCATTGATAAAAAGTCGCCCCTTAAAAAAAATCGACAAATTTCGCCACCTGAATAGGACGATAAACTTGAGATATCCTCACATAATAACAAGTAAAACAGGGGTCATTACTAATAAATACATGCAAACAATCTGCCACATAAAATCAACTGAGAATTAAGTAAAATATTACTATTAAAAGTGCATAGTCCGTGATGACAATATTAAAAAACACGATTCTATAGCTTGTTACAAGTAACGAACAAAGATAAATAAATTCACTAATAAATTTATATTTATTGCTTAAGAAATATTAATGGTAGCCGTTATTAATTAAGGATCTAATCGTCAGTAGGTATTTCATAATAACAATAACATAGCCCCTATTAAAAAATATTCCCATAAAACGGCCAATAATTACAGTATCAATACCAACAACACAATATTGAAACTCAGTCACATTAAACGTCTACCATATTCCCCTAAACTTAATCCTATTGAACAAGTTTGAAGCTGGTCCCAACAGCACTATCTTGCAAATCAAAATCTGTATTACATAAAATCACTTTAATAAATCGGCTATATGTGTCATTAAAATATATTCAAAAGATTAGATTAACATAACCAGTTGATTTTCCAGATCGGCATAAGCATTATGATAGCCATTTTCTATAGACGAAAAAAAACCTGAATCTTTCGATTCAGGTTTCTTCAAAAATGGCGGAGTGGACGGGATTCGAACCCGCGACCCCCGGCGTGACAGGCCGGTATTCTAACCAACTGAACTACCACTCCGCAGTGTCTATTCAGCATAAATGCAACTTGTTGTCTCTAT